>NZ_JBSHAQ010000022.1:0-152996 GCF_053611585.1 Streptomyces sp. NPDC054794
GGCCGTTCGCCGCCGAGTCCATCCGGCGTGTCTGCACTCGGCTCGCGCGCCACCTCCCACCGGCCGTTCGCCGCCGGGTCCATCCGGCGTGTCTGCACTCGGCTCGCGCGCCACCTCCCACCGGCCGTTCGCCGCCAAGCCCACCCGGCGTGTCTCCACTCGGCCCGCGCGCCGCTCGCTCCAGCAGGCGCGGCCTGCTGCTCGTGGCCGCGCTCGCCGACAAGTGGGGGGTGGGGGAGCGGGGGCTCGGCAAGGCGGTGTGGTGCGAATTCGCGCGCCCGGCCGCAGGGGGCCGATGGCCCGGCCCGTGACGACAGCGGCCTCCGCCGGAGGAAGGTCCTCCGGCGGGGGCCGTCGCCGTACGTGCCGTGGTCAGAGACGCTCAGGCGTCCGAATGCCCAGCAGGGCCATGCCCCGGTGCAGGGTGCGGGCCGTCAGGTCGACCAGGAACAGGCGGTTCTCCATCTGCTGCGGGGTCTCGGCCTTCAGGACCGGGCACTGGTCGTAGAAGGTCGTGAGGAGCGTCGCCAGCTGGTAGAGGTACGCGGCCAGCTTGTGCGGCTCGTACGCCGACGCCACTTCCAGAACGGTCTCGGCGAACTGGTCCAGGTGCAGGCCCATCGCGCGCTCGGCGGGCGCCAGTTCCAGCTCCGGGTGGGCCGTCGGGCGGGCCTCGCCGGCCTTGCGCAGGATCGACTGGATGCGGGCGTACGCGTACTGGAGGTAGACGGACGTGTCGCCGTTCAGCGAGACCATCTGGTCCAGGTCGAACTTGTAGTCGCGCACGGCGGAGGTCGACAGGTCGGCGTACTTCACCGCGCCGATGCCGACGTACCGGCCGTTCTCGACGATCTCCCGCTCGGACAGGCCCACCTTCTCGGCCTTCTCCCGGACGACGGTCGTGGCGCGGTCGACCGCCTCGTCGAGGAGGTCCTGCAGCTTGACCGTCTCGCCCGCACGGGTCTTGAACGGCTTGCCGTCCTTGCCGAGGACCGTGCCGAAGGCGAGCTGCTGCGCCTTCACGTCGTCGTTCAGCCAGCCCGCGCGGCGGGCCGTCTCGAAGACCATCCGGAAGTGCAGGGCCTGCCGGGCGTCGACGACGTACAGGAGCGTGTTCGCCTTCAGGTTGAAGACGCGGTCGCGGATCGCCGAGAGGTCGGTGGCCGCGTAGCCGTAGCCGCCGTCCGACTTCTGCACGATCAGCGGGACCGGCTTGCCGTCCGGGCCCTTGACGTCCTCGAAGAAGACGCACAGGGCGCCCTCGGAGCGGACCGCGACGCCGGACTCCTCCAGGAGGCGGCAGGTCTCGGCCAGCATGTCGTTGTAGCCGGACTCGCCGACGATGTCGGGGTCGCGGACCTCCATGTCCAGCTTCTCGAAGACGGAGAAGAAGTAGATCTTCGACTCGTCCACGAACTTCTGCCACATGGCGAGGGTCTTCGGCTCACCGGCCTGCAGGTCGACCACCCGGCGGCGGGCCCGCGTCTTGAACTCCTCGTCGGAGTCGAAGAGCCCCCGCGCGGCCTTGTAGAGGCGGTCGAGGTTCGACATCGCCTCCTCGCCGGTCACCTCGGCGGCCTTGTGGTCCAGCTCGTGCGGGTGCTCGTCCAGGTACTGGATGAGCATGCCGAACTGGGTGCCCCAGTCGCCGATGTGGTGCCGGCGGACCACGCTCTCGCCGGTGAACTCCAGGATCTGGACCACCGCGTCGCCGATCACGGCGGAGCGCAGGTGACCGACGTGCATCTCCTTCGCCACGTTCGGCTGGGCGTAGTCGATCACCGTCGTGCCGGGCCGCTCCGCGAACGGGACGCCGAGGCGGTCCGCGTCCGCGTACCGCGCGGCCAGGTTCTCGGTGATCGCCCTGTCGCTGATGGTGATGTTGAGGAAGCCGGGGCCGGAGACCTCGATCTCCTTGATCACGTCACCCGCGACGACCTGGGAGACGACCTGGGTGGCCAGCTCCCGCGGGTTCGCCTTGGCCTTCTTGGCCAGCGCCAGGATCCCGTTGGCCTGGAAGTCGGCCCGGTCGCTTCGTCGCAGCAGCGGGTCCGCGGAGCCGGCGTCCGGCAGGGCCGCCGAGAGAGCCGTCGCGAGGTGCTGCTGGACTGAGTCGCTGAGGGACGTGACCGGGGCCATAGGAATGGGTGCCGTTCTCCTCGTGGGGATGGATAGACCCGGCCAGTATCCCATGGGAGGTAAAGCGGTTTTCCCGGTCGCGGGTCGGTCTGGGAGTATGGAGGTCCCACAAGAGTTCCAGGACAAGAGGACGTGCCGAACGTGGCTCAGAGCACCGAGACCACCGACTGGGTCTCCCGTTTCGCGGATGAGGTCATCGAGGAGTCGGAGCGTCGGGCCCCGGGCAAACCGGTCGTCGTCGCCTCCGGTCTGTCGCCCTCGGGCCCCATCCACCTGGGGAACCTGCGCGAGGTCATGACCCCCCACCTGGTCGCCGACGAGATCCGGCGGCGCGGGTACCAGGTGCGCCACCTCATCTCCTGGGACGACTACGACCGCTACCGCAAGGTGCCGGCCGGCATCGCGGGCATCGACGAGTCCTGGGCCGAGCACATCGGCAAGCCCCTGACCGCCGTGCCCGCCCCGAAGGGCTCCGCGTACCCGAACTGGGCCGAGCACTTCAAGGCCGCCATGGTCGAGTCGCTGGCCGAGATGGGCGTCGAGTTCGACGGGATCAGCCAGACGGACCAGTACACCTCCGGGGTGTACCGCGAGCAGATCCTGCACGCGATGAAGCACCGTGGCGACATCGACGCGATCCTCGCGCAGTACCGGACCAAGCCGAAGGCCGCGAAGAAGCAGCAGCAGAAGGCCGTCGACGAGGCCGAGCTGGAGGCCGAGGAGGGTTCGGGCGCGGCGAGCGAGGACGACGGCAGCTCCGGCTTGGGCGGGTACTTCCCGTACAAGCCGTACTGCGGCAACTGCGGCAAGGACCTCACCACCGTCACCTCGTACGACGACGACACCACCGAGCTGGCCTACACCTGCAACGAGTGCGGCTTCGCGGAGACCGTCCGGTTGAGCGAGTTCAACCGCGGCAAGCTGGTCTGGAAGGTCGACTGGCCGATGCGGTGGGCGTACGAGGGCGTGATCTTCGAGCCGTCCGGTGTCGACCACTCCTCGCCGGGGTCGTCGTTCCAGGTCGGCGGGCAGATCGTCGGGATCTTCGGCGGCAAGCAGCCCATCGGTCCCATGTACGCGTTCGTCGGCATCTCCGGCATGGCGAAGATGTCGTCCTCCCGGGGCGGCGTGCCGACCCCGGCGGACGCCCTGCAGATCATGGAGCCGCAGATCCTGCGCTGGCTGTACGCCCGGCGCCGGCCGAACCAGTCCTTCAAGATCGCCTTCGACCAGGAGATCCAGCGGCTGTACGACGAGTGGGACAAGCTCGCGGGCAAGGTCGCCGACGGCTCCGCGCTGCCGGCCGACGTCGCCGCGCACTCCCGCGCGGTGCGGACCGCCGCCGGTGAGTTGCCGGAGACGGCGCGCCCGATGGCGTACCGGACGCTGGCGTCGGTCGCCGACATCACCGCCGGGCACCAGGACCAGGCGCTGCGGATCCTCAGCGAGCTGGACCCGCACAACCCGCTCGGCTCGCTGGACGAGGCCCGGCCGCGGTACGACAAGGCCGAGGCCTGGATCAACACGCACGTCCCCGCCGACCAGCGGACCATCGTGCGCGACGAGCCCGACGCCGAGCTGCTGAAGTCCCTCGACGAGGCCTCCCAGCAGTCGGTGCGGCTGCTGCTCGACGGGCTGGCCGAGCACTGGTCCCTGGACGGGCTGACCCACCTCGTCTACGGCGTGCCCAAGGTCCAGGCCGGGTTCTCCGCCGACGCCACGCCCAAGGAGCTGCCGCCGGAGATCAAGACCGCCCAGCGGACGTTCTTCGCGCTGCTGTACCACCTGCTGGTGAGCCGGGACACCGGGCCGCGGCTGCCCACGCTGCTGCTGGCGGTCGGGCAGGACCGGGTGCGCAAGCTGCTCGGGGAGTAGGACGCAACGGAAAAGGGGCCCTCGCGAGAGGGCCCCTTTTCCTTGTGTCGTTTCCGACTCAGGCGATGTGGTCGGCTTCCAGTTCCGCGTTGAAGCGGTTGGTGAAGCGGTTGACCATGCGGTCGGCCTCGCGTGCCGGGAGCGCGATGCCGTACGTCGACTCCACGTCGTCCCGGAACTGGCCGGGAGTGGGGAAGCTGCCGTCTATCGACTGGCGGAAGACCTGGTAGTAGGCCTCCTCGTCGGGCTCCGGCGGGCCGCCGCCCTCGCCGAGTTCGCGGGTGCGGTTCGGGCCCACCGGGATGGGGAAGCTGCCGGTGTCCTCCGGGGAGGGCTCGGCGGCCTCGGGCTCCAGGAACCGCTGCTGCTGATCCTGGAACTCCTGGTACTGCTGCTGCTCCGCGAACCACGCCGCGTACTGCTGCTCGGGCACGTACGGGGGGTCGAAGGTGGGGTCGTAGTCGCCCTGGTAGTTGATCTGCTCAAGGGGGCCCTGGAACCACGGACTCTGGTCGTCCGGGGCCTGCGGGGCTTCCGGTTGCCCGGCGTTGGGGTTGCCGACCAGCTCGGGGCGCTGCTCGACGGGAGGAGCGCTCTGCTGCGGGACGGGCGCGGGGGTGGCCTGCGTCCGTGCCGGGGGTATCACCGCCGGCTCGATGCCCGCCGCGGCCAGGCCTGCCGGGGCCGTCTCGCCGAGCGGGACTCCGTAGCGGGCCAGGCGCAGCGGCATCAGGGACTCGACCGGGGCCTTGCGGCGCCAGGCGCGGCCGAAGCGGGCCTGGAGGCGGGCCTGGTAGACGAGACGTTCCTGCTCCAGCTTGATCACCTGCTCGTAGGAGCGCAGCTCCCACAGCTTCATCCGGCGCCACAGCAGGAAGGTCGGCACGGGGGAGAGCAGCCAGCGGGTGAGGCGGACGCCCTCCATGTGCTTGTCGGCGGTGATGTCGGCGATCCGGCCGATGGCGTGGCGGGCGGCCTCGACGGCGACCACGAACAGGATCGGGATCACCGCGTGCATGCCCACGCCCAGCGGGTCCGGCCAGGCGGCGGCGCCGTTGAAGGCGATCGTCGCCGCGGTCAGCACCCAGGCCGTCTGGCGCAGGAGCGGGAACGGGATGCGGATCCAGGTGAGCAGCAGGTCCAGGGCGAGCAGGACACAGATGCCCGCGTCGATGCCGATCGGGAAGACGTACGAGAAGTTCCCGAAGCCCTTTTGGATGGCCAGCTCGCGGACGGCCGCGTAGGAACCGGCGAAGCCGATACCGGCGATGATCACGGCGCCGGTCACGACCACGCCGATGAGGATGCGGTGCATCCGAGTCAGCTGCAGTGGCGCGGCCACGTACTCCCCTCCCCTTGCGTGTTGTTGCGCGCAACAGGGTGGCACATGAGTGCGGCGAACGTGTTGCCGGTGGTCCCGGAGCCCGGCTCGGCGGAAGGCCGGACTCCGTCAAATTGTGCGGATGAGCTGGGCGTTGTGTGCCAGGTGTGACGGTCAGCTCTTCTTCGACGCTGACTTGGACGGAGAGGCACTCGGGGCCTTGGAGGAGGAGCCGCCCGCCGACTTCGACGCCGACTTGGACGGCGAGGGCTTCGTCGTGCCCGAATCCGCTCCGGAGCCCGACCCACCGCTGTTCGCCGAGGTCACCGAGGCGACGACCTCCTTGGCCGCCTTCAGGGCCGCCTTCGACAGGGTGTCGGCGCTCGGCGTCTTGTCGCCGGCCAGGCCCGCGCCGTTGTAGTCGAGGGTGATGACGACGTTCTCGACGCGCGCCACGACCGTGTGCTGCTTGAAGGTGCCTTCCTTCTTCTTCAGGTCGTAGCGCACCGAGGTCGCCTCGTCACCCGTTCCGGAGACCGGCGCCGAGTTGGCGTTCTTCGCGCCGTCCACGGACCGGGCGTCCTGCACCTGCTTCTGGTAGTACGCCTGCGCCTGCTTCTCGGCGGAGCCGCGGCTGGTGTCGGAGTCGAAGCGGAGGAGGGAGACGTTGAGCCAGCGGAACTGGGAGCCCTTCACGCCGTTGTTGTCCAGGCTGTTCCAGGAGCAGCTGGCACGCGACGCCGTATCGTCCGTGGTGCCCTCCTTGCCCGACTTCGACCCCTTGGGTACGAGTTCGCCGAGGGTCTTGCCCGACAGCACCCCGCACACCTCCGGAAGCTTCCGGTAGGCGGCCGCCTGCACGGTCGGGGAGGCGCTCTTGGTGTTGTCGCCGCCGGTGGCGCTGCTGCTGGCGGACTGCTGGGCCTTGTCGCCGCCGTCGTCGCCGGAGTCGGAGGAGCAGCCGGCGGCGACGAGCATCACGGGGACGGCGGCGGCGCAGACAAGGATGCGGCGGAGGCCTCCCGCTCGCTGGTCACGCTCGTCACGCTGGGCACGGTGGTCGTCTCGCATGGCTGCTCGCTGCATGGTTCCTTCACTCATGACGCTCGGGTTTCCTGCGGTCGGATCGGGTCCGAGGGGCCACGGTACGCGGTGAGCGAGCTGTGCGGTTCCGGTTCACGGGCTTTGCGTACGGCCCCGGCGCGGGGCCGCGGCGCGGCTAACCGTTGAGGGAGTCGGCCAGTTGTGCGGCCAGATTTTGCGCCCTGTCCTGCATTTCCTTGCTGTCCGGGACCGTGCCGGTGGCGGTCGGCTGCTCCTCGTACTCGATGGTCACGATGACGTTGGACGTGCGGAACACCACAGTCACCGTCCGCTGTCCGGCCGCCGAGCCGGCGCCGTTCAGCTGGTCGTCGAGGAAGCCCTCGTCGCCGAGCCCGTCGAGGGTGCGGGGTTGGAGGTTGGCGGCGGAGGAGGCGGAGGGGGAGGACTGCGAGCCGGAGCCGGAGCCGGAGCCCGAGCCGGAGGCGGGCGGGGTACCGGACGGGGAGCCGGTCGGGGACACGGTCGACGTCGGCGAGGACGTCGGCGGCGAGGAGGGCGACGAGGGCGACTCGGTGGACGAGGAGCTCGGCTCGCTGCCGGCGGCCACCGTGGAGGCGGTGGGCTCGGGCAGGTCGGCCGCGGTCTCCCGGGTGGCGTAGAGCTGCTCGGCCTGGCTGTCGTCGCTGACCGCGGTGTCGTACGAGACGACCCGCTCGAAGTCGACGAGCAGGTGGTGGGTCGCGGTGGCGGACTCGACCTTCCAGCGGCAGCCGACCTTGCGGTCGGTGTCGTACGTCAGCGTCGCCTCGCCCTCGTACGCCTTGTCCCGCTGATCCGCGTCGGCGATCTGCGCGATGCCGGGCAGCAGGGAGTCGAGGGTGTCGTGGTCGACCGCGCTGCAGGCTTCGGGCAGGACGCGGTACTTGCCGGGCTCGGCGACCGCGGAGGCCGTGGTGCCGGTGCCCGGGTTCGCGTTGTCCGTCGTGTCCTTGTCCGCCGAGCCGCTGGTGCAGCCGGCCAGCAGGGCCGCGAGGAGCGCTGCGGTGCCGGGTACGTAGGCCTTCCGCTGCACGGTCAGGCTCCTCTCGACGGTGTCCGCGCGACGAAAGCCGCGGTCGGTGATCCAGTGTCCCCGCTGGTTAATCGCTTGCCGCGGCGGGGCGCCCCCAGACAACAATGTGTATCGCACGCACCACCGTGGACGCCGGTCCGTTGTCCCTTTCGTTGACCTTGGCTCCGGTTTTTGCGTTTCAAGGCTTCTGTTTGGTTACCGGGGGAAAGAGGACGATATGTCGTACGTGGAAATGCCGGGCGCGAAGGTTCCGATCCGTATGTGGACCGATCCCGCGACCGTGGAGGACGTGGCGCTGCAGCAGCTCCGCAACGTCGCCACCCTGCCCTGGATCAAGGGCCTGGCGGTCATGCCGGACGTCCACTTCGGAAAGGGTGCGACGGTCGGCTCGGTCATCGCGATGCGGGGCGCGGTATGCCCGGCGGCGGTCGGCGTCGACATCGGCTGCGGCATGTCGGCGGTGCGGACGTCACTGACCGTCAACGACCTCCCCGGTGATCTCTCCCGGCTCCGGTCGAAGATCGAGCAGGCCATTCCGGTGGGGCGGGGGATGCATGACGACGCCGTGGACCCGGGACGGCTGCACGGTCTGCCGACCGCCGGCTGGGACGGGTTCTGGGGACGCTTCGACGGGGTCGCCGAGGCCGTGAAGTTCCGCGAGGAGCGGGCGACGAAGCAGATGGGCACGCTCGGCTCGGGCAACCACTTCATAGAGGTGTGCACGGACGAGGACGGCGCCGTCTGGCTGATGCTCCACTCCGGATCCCGGAACATCGGCAAGGAACTGGCCGAGCACCACATCGGCGTGGCCCAGAAGCTCCCGCACAACCAGGGACTGATCGACCGCGACCTCGCGGTGTTCGTCGCGGACACCCCGCAGATGGCGGCCTACCGCAACGACCTGTTCTGGGCGCAGGAGTACGCCAAGTACAACCGCACGATCATGATGGCGCTCCTGAAGGACGTGATCCGCAAGGAGTTCAAGAAGGCGAAGCCGACCTTCGAGGCGGAGATCTCCTGCCACCACAACTACGTGGCGGAGGAGCGGTACGAGGGCATGGACCTGCTCGTCACCCGCAAGGGCGCGATCCGCGCGGGCTCCGGCGAGTACGGGATCATCCCCGGCTCCATGGGCACCGGCTCGTACATCGTGAAGGGCCTCGGGAACGAGCAGTCGTTCAACTCGGCCTCGCACGGCGCCGGCCGGCGCATGAGCCGCAACGCGGCCAAGCGCCGCTTCTCGACGAAGGACCTGGAGGAGCAGACGCGGGGCGTGGAGTGCCGCAAGGACTCCGGCGTCGTCGACGAGATCCCGGGCGCCTACAAGCCGATCGAGCAGGTCATCGACCAGCAGCGGGACCTGGTCGAGGTCGTGGCGAAGCTGAAGCAGGTCGTCTGCGTGAAGGGCTGACGCGGCCGGGCCGGCCGGGCCGGGCTAACCGAGCCGGGCCGCGGCCCGGCGTGCCGCGGTGGCGTGGTGGGCCGAGTCCCAGGCGCGGGCGACGCGCTCGGCCAGGGCGTAGGCCTCGGCCGCGCACTGCCGTTCACCGGTGAACCGGTACAGGTCGCCGAGCGGGTGGGCGAGCGGACGCGTGGCGTACGCCCCGCCCGCCGCGCCGGCGAACTGCTCCCGCAGGGGCAGCAGTTGCCGGATCAGCTCGGCCGCGGTGTCCCGGTCCCCCAGCCGGACCGCGAGCTCGCTGCGGTAGTCCAGCTCCACGCCGTAGAGGTGGTCCGTCACCGGACGCGGCGGGAAGGACACGGCCCGGGCCTCGTCCAGCCGGCCCAGGCGGGCCAGGACCAGGGCGTGCGCGACGGCGACGGGGGCGCCGACGGCCGCGTGCACCTGGCGGACGACCGGCTCGATGTCGGCCTCCCGCCCCTGCGTGAGCCGGATGGTCCACAGGCCCAGCGTGCGCGGGCCCGTGGCGTGGTGCGCCCCGACCCGCTGGAACAGGTCGTCCGCCTCGGCGTACCGGGCCTCCGCCTCGTCGAAACGGCCGGCGGTCGCGGCCAGCATGGCCAGCGTGGTGGCGTTGATGGCCCGCGCCCAGCGCATCCGGTAGCGCTGCGCCAGTTCCAGGCCCGCGGCGGTGTGCCGGCGTACCGCGTCCGGGTCGTTGCGGGTCGCGGCGGTCAGTCCGTCGAGGTGCTCGCACACCCAGTGGTAGGCGGGAAGGTCGTGCGTCCGGGCGAGGCCGCGCAGTTCGTCGACGAGCGGCGTGCGGTCGGCGCCCTGCAGTTCGTGCGGCAGCAGCCGGGCCGACGTCATCAGCGCCGAGGCCAGCAGCCGCGGTTCGCCGTCGGCCCGCGCCAGCGCCAGCTGGGCCCGCGCCGCCGTGGCCGCCCGCGGCGCGTCCTCGCCCGCCACCGCGTCCGCCAGGACCTGGAGCACCCGGGCACGGGTCGGACCGTCCAGCGTGTCGTCGTGGGCGAGCCGCTCCAGGCGGGCCAGCGCGGTCCGGTCCCAGAAGCCCTCCAGCCGGCTGCGCCAGGGCGAGGGCTCGGTCCAGGCGCCGTAGACCGCCGCGGCCAGGTCGTCCCGGCCCGCCCGCACCGCCAGGTCGACCGCCTGCTGCCGGGTGTGCCGGGCGGCGTCCGTGGCACCGGCCCGCACCTGCGCGCCGAGCAGCCGCACCAGCAGCGCGACCGTGTCGTCCGGGTGGGCGTCGGTGTCGGCGGTGGCCGCGGCCTGCGCGTCCAGGGCCTGCTGGATCAGCCCGACGGCCACGTCGTGGGCGTAACGCCGCTCGGCCACCTCGGCGGCGCGCAGCGCGTAGTCGACGGCCAGGGGAGCGTTCGCCGTCCTGCCCGAGCGGGCGAAGTGGTGGGCCAGTCCGGCCAGGTCGTCCGGGCGGTGCCGACGCAGTTCCCGGGCGATGCGGTCGTGCAGGCGGGAGCGGCGTATGCCCGACAGGTCGGTGTACACGGTGTCGCGGACCAGCGCGTGCACGAACCGGACGCGTCCGGGCCCGGGCTCGGTCAGCAGATCCGCGGCCACGGCGGCGTCGAGCCCCGCCAGTACGGTCTCCTCGTCCGCGTCGGCCGCGTCCGCCAGCAGCGCCACGTCGGACTCCAGCCCCGCGACGGCCGCGAGCCGCAGGGCCGTACGCGCGTCGGCGGACAGCAGCGCCAGCCGTCTGCGCAGCACGTCCCGCACCCCCTGGGGTACCTCGGACACGGCCACCAGCGCGCCCTCGCCGGCCAGCAGACGGGCGCTCTCCCACACGTAGAACGGATTGCCGCCGGTGCGTTCGGCGAGCGCCGCCACCGTGGTCGCGTCCACGGGTTCGCCGCAGACGGCGTCGACCACGGTGGCGACGTCGCCCGGTGACAGGCCGGCGAGCGCGATGCGGTGCGGCAGCCGGGGAGCGAGGTGGGCGAGGGTCTTGGCCAGTTGCTCGCCCCCCTCGGCCGGGCGGTAGCTGGCTACGGTGAGGAGGGCCACGCCGGTGACCGCGGTCGCCGCTTCGAGCAGGGCGAGGGTCTGGCCGTCGGCGCGGTGCAGGTCCTCGACCAGCACGGCGAGCGGCCGCGCGCCGGCCGCGTCCCGGAGCCAGGCGGTGAAGGCGCGGTGCATACGGAAGAGTCCCGCGGTCGCCTCGTCGCGGGTCGTGGCGGCCGTTCCGTCCGGTTCGTACAGCAGGGCCGCCAGTTCCCCGTACTGCGCCGGGGGCACGGTCCGGGCCAGCGCGCCGAGCGCCTCCACCCAGGCCCAGGCCGGCGGTGCGCCCTCGTACTCCGGGCAGCGGCCGATCACCACCGTCCAGCCCTCCCTGCGCAGACGGTCGGCGAGCCGGGCGAGCAGGGCGGACTTGCCCGCGCCCGCCTCTCCGGTGACCAGCACCGTGCCGCCCGCGCGCCGGGCGGCCCGCGCGGCGGTGTCCAGGGCCCGCAATTCCGCGCTCCTGCCGACGAAGAGCTCGTGTCCGCCGCCGGGCAGACCGGCCGGGGCAGCGCCGGCCGAAGGCGGTTCCGGTACGGCTGCGCGCAGCACGTCCAACCGCTGGGCGAGTACGGCCTGTTCCAGGTCCGCCAGGGCCGGGGAGGGATCGCAGCCGAGTTCGTCGCGCAGTACGGACTTCGCTCCGCGCAGCGCGCCGAGGGCGTCGCCGCGCCGGCCGCCGGCCCAGTGGGCGAGCGTCAGCAGCCGCCAGCCCTCCTCCCGCAACGGGCTCTCCCGCACCATCTCCTCGGCCGCCGCGGCGGCCTCGGCCAGGTGCCCGGTGCGCAGATCGGCCGCGACGGCGAGTTCACGGGCCTCGGCGCGCAGCGCGCCCAGCCGGGCCACCTCGGGCCCCGCCCAGGTCTCGTCCGCGTGCTCCAGGAAGGCGGGCCCCCGCCACCAGCGCAGCGCCTCGGCCAGCAACTCGCGGGCTTGCGCGGCCGGGGCGCGCCGGGCGCGGCCCACCCGGGCCTCGAAACGCCAGGCGTCCACCGCCTCTTCGGGCAGCCGCAGGGCGTATCCCGGGGGCGAGGAGACCAGGACCGAGGCGGGTGTGCGGGGCAGCCGCTCGGGTTCGAGCAGGCGGCGCAGGTTCGACACGTACGCGTGCAGGGACACGGTCGCCTTGGCCGGGGGCGCCCCGCGCCACAGGTCGTCCGCCACGCGGTCGACGGACACCACCGCGCCGCGGGCCGCGATCAGAAGCGCGAGGAGCGCCCGCTGCCGCGGGGCTCCCAGTCCCACCGGTTCCCCCGCGACGTCGGCACCCAAAGGACCCAGGACTCTGATACGCAGCACGTCGCCGGAATCTAGCCGAGGGCTGTACGCATCCCGTCAATGAGGGGTAAACGCCCTGGCCAGGAAGGCATCGGGCACGACGCCGAGCGGGACGCCAAGTCGTCGCCAAGTGGGCGGCGGCAGCGTGGGCATCCGTTGTCCGAAACCGATCGTTGGAGCACACCCGCGTGTCCCTCAGCAGTGCACCGTCCAGCCTCCCCGCCGACGGGCGTCCCTACACCCACGAGATGGTCGTGGTCCACCGCGTCTTCCGCCGCGAGTCGGCGCTGCTGCCCCGGCTGGTGCGAGCCGTACCGGACGGCGCGTCGGCACGGGCCGCGGAGGTCTCGGCCTATCTGACCGACTACGTGACGGGTCTGCACCACCACCACACCCTTGAGGACGAGCTGATCTGGCCGCTCGTGCGCGCTCGGGCCGCGAACGAGGAACTGGTCGTCCGGATGGCGGAGCAGCACGAACGCATCGACGCCACCCTGGCTGCGGTCGCGCAGTGGGCACCCCAGTGGCAGGGGTCGGCCGACAGCGTCGCCGGGCAGGAGCTCGCCCTGGCGCTGGAGGAGCACCGGCTCGTGCTGCTCGACCACCTCGACGACGAGGAGCGGCTCGTCCTTCCGCTGGTCGAGGAGCACCTGACCGTCGACGAGTGGGACGAGGTCGGCCGCCGCGGGCTGGAGACCCTCCCGAAGAACAAGGTCATGCTCGCCATCGGCGCGATCCTGGAGGACGCCACCGAGGAGGAGCGGGCCTACTTCCTCGGCCGGGCGTCGCTGCTGGGACGCCTGATGTGGCGGCTGGTGGGCCGGCGGCAGTACGCCTCCTTCTGCCGCGGTATGCGGGCCCCGCTGACCGGGGAGGCGGGACGGTGACCGTCCTCGACTCCGCCCCGCTCGACGTCCTCGACGCCTACCGCACCTGCGAGTTCGCCACGCTGGGCCGGGACGGGACGCCGCTGGCCTGGCCGACGGCGGTGCGACGGCACGAGGACGGCACGCTCCGGCTGACCACGTCCCTGGCGTTCGCGCAGAAGGCGCTGAACGTGCGCCGGGACGGACGCGTCGCCCTGCTCTTCTCCGACCCCACCGGCAGCGGCCTCGGCGACGCCCCGCAGATCTTCGTCGGCGGCCGGGCCGAGTGTCCCGACGACATCAGGACGGGCCCCGAAGACCTTGAGGACTACTGGCGGGTGCTCTTCGAGCGGCAGCCGCACAGCCGGTCGTATCTCTCGTGGCCCATGCGGCGGTTGATGGACTGGTACTACCTGCGGCTCGTCATCACCGTGGCTCCGGAACAGGTGATCGTGCGGCCCGCCTCGGTGCCGCCCCTGCCGCAGGCGTCCGCCGTCGCGGGCGGCGCACCGCTGCCCGGGGCCGCGCAGCTGGCCGGTTACTCCACCGCGGTCCTCGGCGTCCGCGACGCGTCCGGAGCGCCCGTCCTGGCCCGGACCCGGACGGCACCGGCGGCCGGCGGCTTCGCGGTGCTCCCGCCCGACGACTGCGCCGTGGCCCCCGGCCCGGCCTCGCTGCTGGTGCACCGGCACGACGAGCGGCTCAACCACATGCGGAACGCGCTGGTCCGCGGTGAGCTGTGCCGGACCGACGAGGGCTGGCTGCTGGTCCCCGGCAAGGTGCTGGAGCCGATGGGCTCGGGACGGCCGAGCGACGCGCCGCGGGTCCTGCGCAGCACCCAGCGGGCCACGGACCGGTATCTGCAACGCCGGGGTCTGCCCCGGCCCCAGGTGCGCTGGGACCGATTCCGCGAGGTCGCGGCGTCCGCTCCCCGGCCCGGCCGGTCGCGATGGGCGTCCTGATCACCCTCGTGGTCGTCGCGGTCGCGGGCGTGGTGGGACGGCTCGTCCGCCGGTCCCCGTCCGCGCGGCCCGAACCGGTGCCGGTGCCGGTGCGGCACGTGATGCGTTCCCCGCACCACTGACAGCCGTCCCGCCGACCAGGCGTCCCCCGCGGTCGGCGGGACGGCGCGCTACTTCGCGTGCCGCACCGCGTAGATCATGACGAACGCGATGAAGTGGATGCCGAAGAGGAAGTAGGCCAGGAAGTACCAGACCTGGCGTTCGTTCTTGGTCTCCCGCTCCAGGCGGCGCTTCTCGGCGGAGGCGCTGTCCGCGGAAACCTCGGGGACTTCGGGGACTTCGGGGACCTCGGGGACCTCGGGCATCACAGTTCCCGGTGGACCTTGGTGTTGGAGGCCTGGGCGCGCGGGCGCAGGACCAGGAGGTCCACGTTGACGTGGCTGGGGCGGGTGACGGCCCAGGCGATCGTCTCGGCCACGTCGCCGGCGGTGAGGGGCTCGGCCACGCCCTGGTAGACCTTCTCCGCCTTGTCCGTGTCGCCGCCGAAGCGGGTCAGGGCGAACTCCTCGGTCTTGACCATGCCGGGGGCGATCTCGATGACCCGGACCGGCTTGCCGACGATCTCCAGGCGCAGGGTCTCGGCGAGGACGTGGGCGCCGTGCTTGGCGGCGACATAGCCACCGCCGCCCTCGTACGTGCCGTGGCCCGCGGTGGAGGACACCACGACGACCGTGCCGTCGCCGCTCGCCTCCAGCTTGGGGAGCAGGGCCTGGGTGAGGTTCAGGGTGCCGATGACGTTGGTCTCGTACATCGTGCGCCAGTCCGCCGGGTCCCCGGTGGCCACCGGGTCGGCGCCGAGCGCGCCGCCCGCGTTGTTGACCAGGACGCCGACGGTCTTGAAGGCCGTCGCGAACTCGTCGACCGCCGCCCGGTCGGTGACGTCGAGCTGGTACGCCGTGGCCGCGTGCCCCGCCGCCACGATCTCCTCCGCCAGCGCCTCGATGCGGTCCTTGCGGCGGGCGGTGAGGACGACCCGGTAGCCGGCCCCGGCGAGCTCGCGTGCCGTGGCGGCGCCGATGCCGCTGCTCGCACCCGTGACGACGGCGATGCGGGTGGCGGCGGACGGTGCTGCGGGGGCCATGGGCTGCTCCTCGGGTCCTCGGACGTGCGTACGTTCGTTTCCCGACCAGGGTAGGCCGCCGTCAGCTCCCGCTCCTCGGCGCCCACATGATCACGGCCATGCCGGCGAGGCAGATCAGCGCGCCGGCGAGGTCCCAGCGGTCGGGCCGGTAGCCGTCGGCGACCACGCCCCACAGGATCGAACCGGCGACGAAGATCCCGCCGTACGCGGCGAGGATGCGTCCGAAATGGGCGTCCGGCTGGAAGGTGGCGACGAAGCCGTACGCGCCGAGCGCCAGCACCCCGCCCGCCACCCACAGCCAGCCGCGGTGCTCGCGCACGCCTTGCCAGACCAGCCAGGCGCCGCCGATCTCGAAGAAAGCGGCGACGACGAAGAGGGCGGCGGAGCGGAGGATCGGCATGCCCGCCAGCCTCGCACGCGCGTCACCTGATGGATGGCGCCTGTCCGCTGCCGCACGGGGGATAGATGTGTTTGTCATACCGGTATCCGAACTGGCAAGACGTACACGATGTACATGACATACACGACGAAAACAACGTACAACGCGGAGTGGTGAGCATGCGGACGACGACGAAGGTACTTGCAATGGGAGGTGTCGTACTCGCCGCGGTCACGGTCGCCGGGCCCGCACGGGCGGGCGGGGTGCCGGAGGCCGACCTGGCGTTTCACGGCTCGGCGGTGATGGAGGGGGACCGGGTCGAGGTCCAGCTGACCCCGAGCAACCACGGGCCGTCCGCCGTCCCGGAGGCCGACGTGCGGCTGCGCTGGTCGGTTCCGCTCGCCGACCGGCAGATCCTGCCGGTCGGCTGCGTCCGCACGGGTGAGCGGGAGGTGGTGTGCGGCACGGGCCCGCTGCCCGCGGACGGGCCCGGACAGCGGATCGACCTCGGGCTGATGCTGCGGGACCGGCCGCAGGAGGTCAGGCTGGAGATCGCCACGGTGTGGAGCGGCGGCATGGTGGACCGCGACCGGACGAACGACCAGGTGCGGGTGCTGGTGCTCGACACCGGGGACGCGTACTCGTTCTGAGCGGGACGGACGAGCTGCGCGGCGTACGATCGATACGATCTCTGCGCGGCGCAGACGAAGGGGAGTGCGGCATGTCCGGGAACGGGACCGAGCGGGCGAGGCTGCTGGCCGAGCTGTCCACCGTCTCCCGCCGCTACATGGCGTCGTACGCCCTGTTCAACCAGGCCGTCGCCGACCGGCTCGGCCTGCACCCCACCGATCTGCAGTGCCTGAACCTGCTCACGCTGGAGAGCGGCCCGGTGACGACGGGCCGGGTCGCGGAGCTGACGGGGCTGACGACCGGGTCGGCGACCCGGCTGGTGGACCGGCTGGAGAAGACGGGGTACGTCGTCCGGGAGCGGGACGCGGCCGACCGGCGCCGGGTGCTCGTGGCGACCGTGCCGGAGAAGATCGCCGAGTTCGGACGGACGTGGGACCGGCTGGGCGGCGACTGGACGGCACTCTTCGACGACCTGAACGACACCGAACTCGCCGTGATCGTCGGCCACATGCGGCGAACGGTGGAATTCAGCGGAGAACAGGTCACCCGCCTGCGCGAGGGCCGCGAGTAGCACCCACGCGGGTCCTTTCTGCGCCTTCGACCAGCGCCGGGCTACCTCCTGCTCCGGCGGGCGCCGGGCTGCTCACCGACTGGCGCCGGTCTGCTCCCGGGCTTCGGCTGACGCCCGGTTGTCCTCCGACTCCACGCACGCCGAGTACGTCGTCGTCGACACGGACGCGGTCGCCGAGGCGCCGACGACGGCGGACGCCGCGCACGCGGCCACGCTGCCGCTGAACGCGCTGACCGCCGCGCAGGCCCTGGACCTGCTGGAGCTCTCGGCCGGGCAGTCGCTGCTGGTGACGGGCGCGGCCGGTGCGGTCGGCGGGTTCGCCGTGCAGCTCGCCGCGCACCGCGGGATCGCGGTGACCGCGGTCGCCCGCGCGCGGGACGAGGAGCTCGTACGGTCCCTGGGGGCGGCGCGCTTCACCACCGCCGAGCGGCGCCGGGCGAGGCCGACGCCGTCCTGGACGCGGCGCTCCTCGGCGAGCGGCCCTGGAGCGGGTGCGGGACGGCGGTGCCTACGTGGGTGTACATCCGGGGGCCCACCCGGCGTCCGTGCGGGGCGTGCGGACCGCGGCGGTCGAGGTGGACGCCGACGGGGCGCGGCTGGCCGAGCTGTCGCGGCTGGTGGACGAGGGCGTGCTGACCCTGCGGGTGGCCGAGACCTACGGCCTGGACGAGGTGGTCAAAGCGCACGCGCGGCTGGCCGAGGGCGGGGTGCGCGGGCGGCTGGTCCTCGTCCCGTAGCGATTGTCTAGGGTGCGGCCCATGGAGATCGTTGACGTGAAGCCGGGCGATCCCCGGCTCGCCACCGAGCTGTTGCCCGTTCTGCGCGAGCTGCGCCCCCACCTGACCGAGGAGCTCTTCGGGCAGGTCTACGAGGAGGGGCACGCGCAGGGGCTGCGGTTCACCGCCGCCTACACCGACGAGGGGGTGTGCGCCGGGGTCGCCGGCTGGCGGGTGATCGTGAACACCAGCACGCTGCGTCAGCTGTACGTCGACGACCTGGTCACCTCGGCGGCCGTCCGCTCCGGCGGTGTGGGGCGCGCGCTCCTGGCCCACCTGGAGGGGCGCGCCCGCGCCCTCGGCTGCCACGAGCTGGCGCTGGACTCCGGTACGCACCGCACCGACGCGCACCGCTTCTATCTGCGCGAGCGGATGTCCATCGCGGCGTTCCACTTCAGGAAGCCGCTGGACTAGAGGTTCAGGAAGCCGCCGGGCCGGAGGCCTTCGTGGCGTAGGCGGTCGGGGGCACCCCCACCGTCGCGGTGAAGTCGCGGACGAGGTGTGCCTGGTCCGCGTAGCCGAGGTCGGCGGCGAGCGCCGCCCAGTCCACCGCGTGCTCGGTCTCGGCGCGCTCCAGGGCCTCGTGGATGCGGTAGCGCAGGATGACCCACTTCGGGCCGACGCCGACGTAGGCGGCGAACAGCCGCTGGAGCAGTCGTACGGACATGCCCTCGGCCGCGGCGAAGTCGGCGACGCGGCGGATCGTGCGGTCGGCGCGGATCCGGTCGACGAGGGCCATCGCGAGGTCGGCCTGCGGGTCGGGTCGGGGTTCCAGGGAGAGCAGGAAGGCGTCGAGGGCCGCGACGCGGGCGTCCTCGTCGTCCGGGGTGAGGACGGGCGCCGGGTCGGCGTCGGGGAGCCGGACCCGCCGGCCCGTCCACTCCGAGACCGGCCGGTCGGGGGCGAAGGGGCGGTAGCCGCCGGGCCGGAACTGGATCCCGCAGACCCGTCCCCTCCCCTCCAGTTTCTGGGTGAAGAGCCCGAGCCCGATGCCTGCGACCTCGGCGAAGGGCTCCTGGTCCGCGTACGTCTGGAAGACGACGTTCACCGAGGGGTGCGGGACGACGTGCGAGGCGTACGGCTGGGGGAGGTCCCAGTCGATCAGCCAGTAGTGCTCCAGATAGGGGCGCAGCGGCTCGGCGGGCTCGCGGCGGCGGAAGTCCACGTGCGCGAAGAGCTCCGCGGCGTCGACGATGCCTCGGGTGTCACGGCGTGGGGCGGCCATGGGGCGATCGTAGAGCGGGGCACTGACAGCGGTCGGAATACCGGGGAAGGGGGGACGGTTGGAGGGGTATAGTTGAACCGTCAACAACTTGGAGGATGAGCGACCATGCAGTTCGGGATCTTCAGCGTCGGTGACGTCACCCCGGACCCGACCACGGGCCGGACGCCGACCGAGCGCGAGCGCATCAAGGCCATGGTCGCCATCGCGCAGAAGGCGGAGGAGGTCGGCCTGGACGTCTTCGCGACCGGTGAGCACCACAACCCGCCGTTCGTGCCGTCGTCCCCGACCACGATGCTGGGCTACATAGCGGCGACGACCGAGAAGCTGGTCCTCTCCACGTCCACCACCCTCATCACCACCAACGACCCGGTGAAGATCGCGGAGGACTTCGCGATGCTCCAGCACCTGGCCGACGGCCGGGTGGACCTGATGATGGGCCGCGGCAACACCGGTCCGGTCTACCCCTGGTTCGGGCAGGACATCCGCCAGGGGATCAACCTCGCCATCGAGAACTACGCCCTGCTGCACCGCCTGTGGCGCGAGGACGTCGTGAACTGGGAAGGGAAGTTCCGCACCCCGCTGCAGGGCTTCACCTCCACCCCGCGGCCGATGGACGACGTACCGCCGTTCGTCTGGCACGGCTCCATCCGCTCCCCGGAGATCGCCGAGCAGGCCGCGTACTACGGCGACGGCTTCTTCCACAACAACATCTTCTGGCCGGCCGAGCACACGAAGCGGATGATCGAGCTCTACCGGACGCGGTACGCCCACTACGGCCACGGCACCCCGGAGCAGGCGATCGTCGGGCTCGGCGGCCAGGTGTTCATGCGGAAGAACTCGCAGGACGCGGTGCGCGAGTTCCGTCCGTACTTCGACAACGCGCCGGTCTACGGTCACGGTCCGTCCCTGGAGGACTTCACCGACCAGACCCCGCTGACCGTCGGCTCCCCGCAGCAGGTCATCGAGAAGACGCTGTCCTTCCGCGAGTACGCGGGTGACTACCAGCGTCAGCTGTTCCTGATGGACCACGCGGGCCTGCCGCTGAAGA
The DNA here is from genome assembly GCF_053611585.1 of Streptomyces sp. NPDC054794. Lineage (NCBI taxonomy): Bacteria > Bacillati > Actinomycetota > Actinomycetes > Kitasatosporales > Streptomycetaceae > Streptomyces > Streptomyces sp. NPDC054794. The sequence goes on from NZ_JBSHAQ010000022.1 coordinate 19,773, forward strand.
CCGTGCTGGAGCAGCTCGACCTGCTGGGCGAGGAGGTCGTGCCGGTGCTGCGCGAGGAGTTCGCCAAGGGCCGCCCGGCCGACGTGCCGGACGCGCCGACCCACGCGTCGCTGCTGGCCGCCAAGGAGACCGCCGGGGAAACCGGGGAGACCGCCGGGGAGACCGGAGAAACCGGGGAAGAGGAGACCGCCGCATGAAGCTCGTCGTCGTCTCGGCGGGGCTGAGCGTCCCGTCCTCCACCCGGCTGCTGGCCGACCGGCTGGCCGCCGCCGTCGACCGGAAGACCCCGGTGGACGGCGAGGTCGTCGAGGTCATCGAGCTGCGCGACCTCGCCGTGGAGATCGCGCACCACTTCACCAACGGATTCCCCGGGAAGGCGCTGGCGGCCGCGCTGGACGCGGTGACGCGGGCGGACGGGCTGATCGTCGTCACGCCGGTGTTCTCCGCCTCGTACAGCGGACTGTTCAAGTCCTTCTTCGACGTGCTCGACAAGGACGCGCTGGCGGGCAAGCCGGTGCTGATCGCCGCGACCGGCGGCACCGCCCGGCACTCCCTGGTGCTGGAACACGCGCTGCGTCCGCTCTTCGCCTACCTGCGGGCCGTGACCGTCCCGACCGGGGTCTACGCCGCCTCGGAGGACTGGGGCGCCGAGGGGCTGCCGGAGCGCGTCGACCGGGCGGCCGGTGAGCTGGCCGCGCTGATGACGGGTCTGTCGGCGGGCCGCGAGGAGAAGAAGCCGGCGCACCTGGAGGTCGCCGACTTCACGGTGGTGCCGTTCGCGGAACAGCTGGCCCGCGTCAGCTCGTCCGGTGGGTGATCGTCCGGTATGTGGGCCCGGGGCGTTGCACGCCCGGACGAGGGCCCGCCGACTTCACCGAGAAGACGGCGGGCCCTCGTCGCGCGTTGCCCCTGTGACGGTGAGAGACCGGTAAAAAGGGTGATCGTAGGCCTGCTCAGCCCGGTCGAACCGGCCGAGGCCTTGGCAGACTGGGAGCGTGCCCCAGACAGTGCTGCTCGCCGAAGACGACCGCGCCATCCGACACGCCCTGGAGCGGGCCCTGACCCTGGAGGGCTACCAGGTCACGGCGGTCGCCGACGGCGTCGAGGCGCTGGCGCAGGCCCATCGCACCCCGCCGGACGTGCTCCTCCTGGACGTGATGATGCCCGGGATCGACGGGCTCCAGGTGTGCCGGGTGCTGCGCGCCGAGGGCGACCGCACGCCGATCCTGATGCTCACCGCGCTCGTGGAGACCGCCGACAGGATCGCCGGGCTCGACGCCGGCGCCGACGACTACGTGGTCAAGCCGTTCGACGTGGAGGAGGTCTTCGCCCGGCTGCGCGCCCTGCTGCGCCGCACCAGCCCGGTCACCGCCGGCGTCGCCGGGACCAACGCGAACGGCACCGCGAGCGAACCGGCCAAGGACACCCAGCTCCCCGACCGCCAGGTCGGGGCCGCCGGGCTGCGCATGGACCTCCAGGCCCGCCGGGCCTGGCGCGGCAGGCGCGAGCTGGAGCTGACCCGCACCGAGTTCGAGCTGCTGGAGCTGCTGGTCCGCAACGCGGGCATCGTGCTCGACCACTCGACCATCTACGACCGGATCTGGGGCTACGACTTCGGCCCCGGCTCGAAGAACCTGGCCGTCTACGTCGGCTATCTGCGCCGCAAGCTGGACGAGCCCGACGCGCCGCAGCTGATCCACACCGTCCGGGGCGTGGGTTACGTGCTGCGGGAGGACTGAGTGGGCCGCCTGCGGCGGCTGTTGGCGCGGCGCCGGCCCAAACTGGTGTCGCTGCGCACGACCTTCGCCGTGTCCTTCGCGGCCGTCACCGCCGCCGTCACGATCCTCGTCGGCATCCTGTCCTACAGCGCCGCCGCCCGGCTGGTGCGAGTGGACCAGCAGTCGGTGTTCACGCAGGTCGTGCAGGACGTGCAGGACGAGGTGCGGCAGCACGAGATGGTGCCGGAGGACTTCAGCTCCTCCCGCCCGGGGCACGACCTGGTGCGGCCCGCCCGCACCGACGTCCAGGTGCTCGGCGCGCAGGGGCAGATCATCGACCACGGCAGCCCGGTGCTGCCCGTCTCCGGCCGTGACCGGGCCACGGCGAGCGCGCGGGAGGCCGGGACGACGGTCGAGTACCGGGACGTCCCGGTCGGCTCCGACCTGTTCCGCATCGCCACCGTCTCGCTCGGCGACGGACGGGGCGCGGTACAGGTCGCGCAGGAGTTCAGCGACACCGAGGACCTGCTGCGGGCGCTCCAGCAGCGCACGCTCGCCCTCATGGCGGCCGTCGTGGTCGGCGCCGGGCTCTTCGGCTGGTGGCTGGCCCGCCGCATCACCCGGCGCCTGGTCGTGCTCACCTCGGCCGCCGAGGACGTCGCCCGCACCCGGCAGCTGGGCATCGAGGTGCCGGTCGCGGGCCTGGACGAGGTGGGGCGCCTCGGCCGCGCCTTCGACCGCATGCTCGGCCGGCTCGCCCAGTCCGAGGAGGACCAGCGCCGCCTGGTCCAGGACGCGGGCCACGAGCTGCGCACCCCGCTGACCTCGCTGCGGACGAACATCTCCCTGCTGCGCCGGATCGACGAACTCCCGCCCGCCACCCGCGAGGAACTCGTCGCCGACCTCAGCCAGGAGGCGCGGGAGCTGACCGACCTGGTCAACGAGCTCGTGGACCTCGCCGCCGGGCAGTCCGACGCCGAGCCGCCGCAGCGGGTGGACCTCGCCGACCTCGCCGAGGACGTGGTGGGCCTCGCCCGGCGCCGTACCGGGCGGGAGATCGTGCTGCGGGCGAGCGGCGACACGAGCACGGACGGCCGCCCCGGGAGGCTGCAGCGGGCCATCTCCAACCTCGTGGAGAACGCGGCGAAGTTCGACGAGGGCGGCAAGGCGCCCATCGAGGTCGAGATCACCGGCCCGCTGCCGGGCGCCGCCGGGGCCTGGGGCGCCGTCGGCACCGGGGGAGCGGGTCAGGCCAGGGATGCCCGCGGCGGCACGGTCCGGGTCACGGTCCTGGACCGGGGGCCGGGGGTCTCCGACGGCGATCTCATCCGCATCTTCGACCGCTTCTACCGCGCCGCCGACGCCCGCTCCCTGCCCGGCTCGGGCCTCGGCCTGTCCATCGTGCGCGAGGTGGCCGTGGCTCACGGCGGCACACCCTTCGCCTTCCGGCGCGAGGGCGGCGGCTCGGTCATCGGCTTCACGGTCGGCGGAGGCATGCCCGGCGCCGTCTGAGGGGGCCGCCCGGCGCGGTCCGAGAGGCCCGCCCGGCGCCGTCCTGCAGGCCCCGTAGTGCGTCGGCGCGCTGTATGCCACAGCGCGCGCAGGCATGCACATCACTACCACCGAAATGGCATGGACCGTTCACGCCCCATCCATGTTCGACGCGTTGGCGCGAAAGCATTCGGCCATTGACTCTGTCCGCACGGCGACCGACCGGTCCTGTGCGGGGAGTGTCATTTCCGTAGGGGTGGGGGGACGCACAGAGTGTCCACGCTGTCGAGTGCTGCCGGGCCGGAGGCCGAAAGACCCGTGCCGCGGCGGGCCAACGCCGCGAGAGGGCTCGGTGACCGGATCTTCCGGTACCAGTTGACGGCCACCGGTGTCACGGTCCTCGCCATCATGGCGGCCGTCGGACTGTTCCTGCTGCTGAGGGCGGGTCAGGCGCTGCGCACCAGGGGCATCTGGGCCTTTTTGACGACCGCCGAGTGGCAGCCGGACGTCCACAACTTCGGCATCGCGGCCGTGCTCACCGGCACACTGCTGATCGCCGTCGTCGCGGTGACGATCTCCGTGCCGCTCGCCGTGGGAACCGCGCTGTTCATCTCCGACGTGGCCCCGCGCCCGTTGCGCCGCACCCTGGTGACGATGGTGGACCTGATGGCCGCCGTGCCGTCGGTGGTCTACGGCCTGTGGGGCCTGTTCTTCCTCCAGCAGCACGTGATCGGACTGTCGCGCTGGCTCTCCGACTGGTTCGGATGGATCCCGTTCCTGAAGGTGGACGGCGCGCAGCCCGGTGAGCCGCTGGCCTCCCAGAGCGTCTACACCGCCTCGACCTTCGTCGCCGGCATCGTCGTCGCGCTGATGGTCGCGCCGATCCAGTGCTCGGTGATGCGCGAGGTGTTCGCGCAGGCGCCGGCCGGCGAGCGCGAGGGCGCGTACGCACTCGGCGCCACCCGCTGGGGCATGATCCGGGCGGTCGTCCTGCCCTACGGCAAGGGCGGCATCATCGGCGGCACCATGCTGGGGCTCGGCCGGGCGCTCGGCGAGACGATCGCCGTCTACCTGATCATCTCGCCGGTGTTCGCCATCCAGCCGCACATCCTGCAGACCGGCTCGAACTCCGTGTCCTCGCTGATCGCCCTGCACTACGGCGACGCCTCCCCCTTCGGCATGTCGGCGCTGATGGCGGCGGGCCTGGCGCTCTTCCTGCTCACCCTGGCGGTCAACTTCACCGCCTCTTCCATCGTGGCCCGCTCCCGGTCCGGCGCGCAGAGCGAGGCATAGACATGACCGTCGTAGAAGAGCTCGTCCCCGAGACGGCCGTGCCCGTCGAAGCGCTCCCCGAGGTCCCCGACGTGCCCCGCCGGATCGGCGGTCTCACCCGCTCCGGCGTGCTGTCCCTGTTCGGCGCCGCGGCCTCGGGACTGTGCGTCGCCGTGCTGCTGTTCGGTGAACTCGCCCCGTTCTCCGGGCCCCTGGGCTTCACCCTCACCGCCTATGTGTCCTTCCTCGGCATCTACGCGGTGCTGACCGGCCTGGAGGAGAACGGGCAGGCGGTACGGGACCGGGTGATGACCATCGTGCTGTGGACGGCGGCCACGCTGCTGTTCATCGCGCTCACCCTCGTCGTCGGCTTCACCGCCTGGCGCGGGCGCGAGGCGCTGCCGCACGGCAACTTCTTCACCCAGGACATGCAGGCGTCGGGCCCGCTCGACCCGCTCACCCACGGCGGTATCGCGCACGCGATGCTCGGCACGCTCATCATGATCACCATCGCACTGGTGATCACCGTGCCGCTGGGGCTCGCCTGCGCCGTGTACCTGAACCAGATCCAGGGCCGCTTCTCCCGGTTCGTGCGCACGATCGTCGAGGCGATGACCGCGCTGCCGTCGATCGTCGCCGGTCTGATGGTGTACGCGGTCTGGATCCTCGGGCTCGGCATGCAGAAGTCGGGTCTGGCCGCGGGCTTCGCGATCAGCGTGATGATGCTGCCGATCGTCATCCGGGCCGCGGACGTGGTGCTGCGGCTGGTGCCGGGCACGCTGACCGAGGCCTCGGAGGCGCTGGGCGCGCCGCGCTGGCGGACCGTGTGGCACGTCGTGCTGCCCACGGCACGCTCGGGCCTGGCCACCGCCGTCATCCTCGGTACCGCCCGCGGTATCGGCGAGACCTCCCCGGTGCTCCTCACGGCCGGCTTCACCGCGGCGAAGAACCTCGACCCGTCGGCCGGGCCGATGGTGTCGCTGCCGCTCGCCGTCTTCAACTTCGTCAAGTCGCCCGAGCCGACGATGATCGCCCGTGGTTTCGGCGCGGCGGCCGTCCTGATGGCCCTGGTCCTGGTGCTGTTCACCATCGCCCGGATCATCGGCGGCCGTGGCCCCGGCCACCTCAACCGCCGCCAGGCCAAGCGCGCGGCCCGCGCCTCCCGCCGCGACGTGGAGCGCTTCGCCGAACTGCACACCCCGGGGCTGTCGTTGTTCGACGCCGGCCAGGGCAAGCAGGTCGACGCGCAGGACACCCGGCCGCTCCCCGTTGTCCCCTCCGGCGCGGAGCCGCAGGCCGCCGAGCCCGCGGTCCGGCTGACGAAGCCCCGGCCCGAGGCGGAGCCCGACGCCGAATCGCGAACCGCTACGCGCGAAGAACCCCCGTCCGAGTCCATCCCCGGCGAGAACTCCGGAGAGAACGCCTGATGCTCAGCCACCTCACCACTCGTTTCCGGCGCCTGCGCGCGCTGGGAACCCTCGGCGCGACGCTCGGCGTGCTCGCCGGGCTGCTGGTCGGGCCCATGGCCGCGCCGGCCGCGGCCGAGAGCTACACCCCGATCGCGGGTGCCGGATCCACCTGGGCGGAGAACGCCGTCGACGAGTGGCGCCGCGCCGTGAACCAGTACGGCATGCGCATCTCGTACGCCGGTACCGGTTCCTCCGACGGCCGCCGCCAGTTCCTCAGCGGAACCGTCGACTTCGCGGTGTCGGACATCCCGTTCCAGACGCACCCGACCGACGGTTCGGCGGCCGAGCGGCCGGCGCCCGGGTCGTACGCGTACATGCCGATCGTGGCCGGCGGCACCGTCTTCATGTACCACCTGACGGTCAACGGCAAGCGGGTCACCAACCTGCGGCTGTCCGGCGACGTCGTCACGAAGATCTTCACCGGTGTCATCAAGACCTGGGACGACCCGGTCATCAAGGCGGACAACCCCGGCCTGCAGCTGCCGCACCGCACCATCGTCCCGGTGGTCCGCTCCGACGGCTCGGGCTCCACGGCCCAGTTCACGATGTGGATGGCCAACCAGCACAAGTCGCTGTGGCAGGCCTACTGCCGCCGCGTCGGCCGCTCCGGTGCCTGCGGTCAGACCTCGTACTACCCGACCGTCTCCGGCATGATCGCCCAGTCCGGTGACCTCGGTGTCGCCGGTTACGTCGCCCAGAACTACGGCGAGGGCGCGATCGGTTACGTCAACTACTCCTACGCGCTCAACGCGCACTACCCGGTCGCCAAGATCCTGAACCACTCGGGCTACTACACCGAGCCGACCCCCAAGAACGTCGCGGTGTCGCTGCTCAAGGCGCAGATCAACACCGACAAGAGCTCGCCGGACTACCTGACCCAGCAGCTCAACGGCGTCTACAACGACACCGACCGGCGCAACTACCCGCTCTCCAGCTACTCCTACATGATCCTGCCGCTGAAGGTGCAGGGCACCTTCACCAAGGTCAAGGGCAAGACGCTGGGCGCGTTCTCGTACTACTTCATGTGCCAGGGCCAGCAGGCGGCACCGCAGCTCGGCTACTCGCCACTGCCGATCAACCTGGTCCGGGCGGGCTTCGACCAGATCCGCCGGATCCCGGGCGTGCAGGCGCAGAACATCAACATCAACGGCTGCAACAACCCGACCTTCACCACGAGCGGCCACAACCGGCTCGCCGAGACCGCTCCCTACCCGGCGGCCTGTGACAAGAAGGGCGCCCCGCCGTGCACCAGCGGCAGCGGCGGCGCCAAGGGCCCCGGCGGATCCGGCGGCGCGGGCGGCAGCTCGGGCGGCGGTGCCTCGGGCGGCGCGGCGGCCGGCGGCTCCTCCGGGGGCGGCGGTACGGGCGGCTCCGGCCCCGGCGGCAGCGGTAAGCCGTCCGTCGATCCGGACACCGGGCAGACCCTGGCCCCCGGCGGCGGTTCGGGCGGTGGCGCCGCGGGCGGCAACGGCACGGGCGCCGACGGCACCGTGGCCCTCGCCCAGCCCGTCGCCGTGGCCGCCGCGCACGGCTGGAGCAGCACACAGACGCTGATGCTGCTGGCCGCGTTCCTGGTCCTCGGCCTCCTGCTGCTGCCCTCGGTGGTCTCCCGCCTGGTGGGCTCGCGGTCCGAGAACCGCGCCACGGACGGGAGTTCACGATGAGCGGCAGACGGCCCGGCCGCGTGCGCCGCGCCCTGGTCCGCCTCCTGGCCGGCGCCACCGTCGGGGCCCTCGCGGGCCTCGCGGTCGCCCAGGCGGCCCCCACCGCCACCGCCGCAGGCAACGCCGGTTCCTCGGTGACCGTCTCGGGGCGGGGCGAGTTCAAGGACATGAAGTTCACGGTCGACCAGACCAGCCATCTCACCAGCCAGGCCGTCACGGTCAGCTGGAAGGGCGGAACTCCGACCACCTTCGCCGGCACGATGTTCAACACCGACTTCGTGCAGATCATGCAGTGCTGGGGCGACGACGACGGCACCGTCCCGTCCAACCCCGGTCCGCCGCGCACCCAGTGCCAGTACGGCGCCTCCCCGACCACCGACCGGGGCAGCTGGCCCGGCAACGGGCTGGACGACACCCGCCAGATCTTCTACAGCGCCGACCCCACCAACTACGGCCAGGACAACCGGTACGGGGCGGCCAACCCCAACGCGCCCGGCGAGGTGCCCTTCAAGTCGGTCACCGGCGAGACGGTCCTCACCAACACCCAGAACAACCGCTTCTTCAACCACAACACCACCAACGAGGTGGACTTCGCCCGCACCGGTGCCGCCGGCACCGGCGAGGAGTACTTCGAGGTGCAGACCGCCAACGAGGCCCCGCACCTGGGCTGTGGCGCTCCCGTGACGACGAACGGTGTCACCAAGCCGCGCCCCTGCTGGCTGGTCATCGTCCCGCAGGGCCACCTCGACCTCGACGGCAAGCCGTACCAGGACCACAGCCAGGTCAACGCGGGCTCCCCGGTCTCCTCGACCAACTGGCAGAACCGCGTCGCGATCCCGCTGCACTTCAACCAGGTGGGCAACAACTGCCCGCTGGGCAGCGATGAGCGCCCCACCACCGGCAGCGAGCTGGCCGCCGACGCCATGACCAGCTGGCAGATGGCCCTGTGCCCGTCCGGCAAGGTGTACGGCTACACGGAACTCGGCGAGCCCGACACCCGCAGCCGGCTCGGCAACGACGGCGGCTTCGGCCTCGGCTTCACCACCCGCGCCCTGGGCGCCGACGAGGGCACCACGGCGCCGTCCGGTACGACGACGTACGCGCCCGTGGCCCTGTCCGGCACGGTCATCGGCTTCACGATCGAGCGCAGACCCAAGGCCGGAGCACCCGACGACATCAGGAAGCTCGCGGGCACCAAGGTCGCGTCGATCAAGCTGACGCCCCGGCTCGTCGCCAAGCTGCTCACCGAGTCGTACCGCAACTCCACCTGGGGATCGGTGCTCGGTGACAAGGCGGCCCGCGGCTACAGCTGGGCGAAGAACAACCCGGCCGGCCTGGCGAGCGACCCCGAGTTCATCTCCCTCAACCCGGAGTTCGCGCACCTCTCGGTCGCCGAGACCCCGGCCACCGACACCGACCTGCTGACCTCGCTCGGGCACAGTGACTCCGCCCGTGCGGTGTGGCAGTGGATCCGGTCGGACAAGGAGGCCCGGCAGTTCCTCTCCGGCGTCTCCGACGACTGGGGCATGCGGGTCAACCCGTACTACAGCACCAACTCGGAACTGAACCCCGCCGGTCTCCCCTTCGCCCCCGAGCACGTCGACGAGTACCCGAAGAGCGACCCCTGGTGCACGGTCCCGCCCGGGACCGACGCGCCCAAGACCGCCAAGCAGTGCATGACCGACTTCCACCCGTACGTGGACGACATGCACTCCGGCGCCCTGCACGCCCGGCGCGCCGACACCCTGTGGAAGTCGACCTGGGACCCGCTGTCCAACCCGCCCGCCTACCGCAGCCCCGGCCCGCAGACGGTCGGCTCCCGGTTCGTCATCACCGTCACCGACGCGGCCTCCGCCGCCCGGTACGGCCTGCAGACGGCCCAGCTGCGCAACGCGGCCGGCAAGTTCGCCGCCCCCACCGCCGGCGCGCTGGCCGACGCGGCCAAGAGCGCCTCCGGCAAGGACGTCGCCGAGATCGACCCGGCGAACGCCAAGGCGAAGGGCGCCTACCCGCTGGCCCAGCTGGTGTACGCGGCCGCGCGGCCGGGCTCGCTGAAGGCGGACGCCCGCGCGGACTACGCGGCGCTGCTGCGCTACGCGGCGGGTGCCGGTCAGGTCAGCGGCGCCGACCCGGGCCGCCTGCCGGTCGGCTATGCCCCGCTCTCCCGTGAGCTGCGCACTCGCGCGGTGCACGCCGCCGACGCCCTCCTGCACTACAAGGGTCCGACCTCCACCGACGGCGGAGGCTCCGACGGCGGCACCGGAAGCGGCGGGAGCACCGGAGGCGGCGACACCTCCGGCGGCACCGGCTCCGGCGGCGCGCCGGGCGGCACCTCCGGCGGCACGGGAACCGGCGGCGCGAGCACCTCGCCGAGCCCCCAGGCCTCGTTCGACGGCGGCAAGGCCGTACAGACCACCGCCTCCGGTGACACCCCCGCCGACCCGGCCACCCCGCTGCGCTACGCCGTCCCGGTCGGGGCCGCGCTCGGCGCCGTGGCCGGAGTGGGCGCGCCGTTCGCGGGCGGCAGCAGGCTGCGGCTTCCGCTGCGGATGCCGCTCCCGGGCGGCCGCACGATCACCGTGATCCCGGAGTTGACGCTGCCCGAGCGGCTGCGACGACTCCTCCCCTGAGCCGGAGCACCCCCGGGTGCTCCTTCCAGACGGCCGCCCGCCCCGAAAGGCAGTCGGGGCGGACGGCCCGTACCACCCTGCCAGATCCCTTCTCCCGCACCCACGCACTATTCAGGAGACTCTCGATGCGCAGAACGCGCTCTACGGCGGCGCTCGTCGCTGCCGCCGTGGTGGCCGGCGGCCTGGCTCTGGCGAGCCCCGCGTACGCCGACCCCACCCCCGCCGGATCCTTCCGCCAGCTGGTCGGCGTGGGCTCCGACACCACCCAGGACGTGCTCAACGCCCTCGCGGGCGACACGGTCAACGGCACGAGCTACTCCGCCACCGCCGTGAAGTCGGCGACCGGCGCGGGTATCGCCTCGTACGACGCGATCGAGCCCGGCACCGGCTCCACCACGTCCAACATCACCACCCGCTCCGGCGGCCCGGCCTTCCTGCGCCCGAACGGCTCCGGCAAGGGCCGTCTCGCCCTCAGCGAGTCCCTGACCGGCGACAAGTACCCGGACTCCTCCGGCGTCTCCATCAAGGGCCAGGTCGACTTCGCCCGCTCCTCCAGCGGCCCGTCCACCTCCGGCACCGCGCTCACCTACATCCCGATGGCCCGTGACGCGGTCGGCGTCGCGGTCAAGGGTTCCGCCCTGGACACGCTGACCGTGGACCAGCTGCACGACATCTACTCCGGCACGCTCACCACGGTGAACGGCCAGACCGTGCACCCGAGGATCCCGCAGAACGGCTCGGGCACCCGTAAGTTCTTCCTCTCCGCGATCGGCCTGACCGACGCGACGCTCTCCCCGAGCATCCCGACCGTCCAGGAGAACCAGGGCAACGCTGCCCTCACCGAGGACGGCGCGCTGGTGCCCTTCTCGGTCGGTTCCTGGATCGCCCAGAACAACGGCGTCTCCCCGGACTTCACCAAGACCTCGGCGGCCGCGGGCGGTCACCTGGCCGCGGTGCAGCTGCCCGGCGACTCCGGCGCCACCACCCCGGTGGCGACGGTCAACGGCAAGCTCGCCCCGGTCAACGCCTACTACGAGAACGCCACGTTCGGCCGTGACGTCTACAACGTCGTGCCGTCCCGGGCGATCGACCCGACGAGCGTCTTCTTCGACAAGGACCTCTACGACGTCTTCGTGACCACCGGCAGCCACGAGGCCGCCATGGCCTCGGACGCCGCCGAGGGTGTCATCGCCTCCTTCGGCTTCGTGAACGAGTCCTACAACGGCTCGATCAGCGTGGCCAAGCACGCCAAGCTGGGCGGCCTGGAGGAGTCGGGCATCGACACCTCGATGCCCGCCGCGCCGACCGGCCTGAAGGCCACCCCCGGCGACGCGAGCCTGAAGCTGGCCTGGACCGCCCCGGCGCCCACCGGTCTGCCGCTCACCGACTACCGGGTCATCCTGACCGGCTCGGACGGCGCCGTCGTCGCCGTCAAGGACGTTCCGGCGGGCACCACCTCGCACACCTTCACGGGTCTGGCCACCGGCAGCTACACCGCCACGGTCGCCGGCGCCAACCTCAACGGCACCGGTGCGGCCGCGACCTGGTCCGGCTCGGTCAAGTTCGCCAGCACCACCACGGCGACGGCCGCGTCCACCGCGTACGGCAAGGTCCCGAAGGTCGTCGTCACGGTCAAGGGCTCGCACAGCGTCGTCCCGACCGGCAAGGTCACGGTGAAGGAGGGCGCCACCGTCCTCGGCACCGGCACCCTGGACGCGTCCGGCAAGGTCACCATCGGCCTGTCGAACCACCTCAAGGTCGCCACGCACGCGCTGTCCGTCTCCTACGCGGGCAACAGCAAGCTCAACGCGTCCTCGGCCACGGTCTCCCTGAAGATCACCAAGGCGTCGGCGTCCATCAGCACCACGGCGCCCGCCACGGTCAGCCACACCGCCCGGGCCAAGGTCACCGCCAAGGTCACCGCGACCGGCACGACCCCGACCGGCACCGTGCGCATCTACGAGGGCACCAAGGTCATCGCGACCGGCACGCTGAGCGGCGGCAAGGTGACCATCACCCTGCCGAAGCTGAGCCGTGGCAAGCACACGCTGCACGCCTTCTACGCGGGCTCCTCGACGGTGAGCGCCAAGACCGGCGCGAACTTCGTCATCAAGTCCACCTGACCCGCTCGGCTGCCGGGGAGATCAGCCCCATCTCCCCGGCAGCCGGCACCACTTACGACCACCGAAGGAGGCGGGCCGCCGTGACCGTCGCCGTACCGACCAAGCTCGCTCCGGCCGCGCCGCGCACGTTCGTCCGCAGCGTCACCGCGGTCCGCCACCTCGCCCGCGGCGGGCTGCTCAGCCTCGCCGCCCTGCTGCTGGGCATCTCCGCCCAGCTGCTGCTGATCAGTGGGATCCAGGAGCACAGCGCGCAGCACGCCGCGTTCGACGAACTGCGCGAACAGCTCGCCCTGGGCACGGCCCCGGTGTCCCAGACCGACCAGCAGGGCAAGCTGCTGGCGCCGGGCACCCCGGTGGCCCTCATCGACGTACCGACACTGAACCTGAACCAGGTCGTTCTCGAAGGCACCGACTCCACCGTCATGACCGACGGTCCCGGTCACCGCCGGGACACCCCGATGCCGGGACAGGCCGGCACCAGCGTGCTGATGGGCCGGGCGGGCGCGTACGGCGCCCCGTTCGCCCACCTGGCCGACCTCGCCGAGGGCGACACGTTCAGCGTGACGACCGGCCAGGGCAAGGCCAAGTACCAGGTCACCGACGTACGGCGGGCCGGCGACCCGGCGCCCGTCGCGCTGGCCTCGGGCAAGGGCCGCCTCGTGCTGATCACCGCGACCGGCGCGCGCTTCATGCCGGCCGGTGTGCTGCGCGTCGACGCCGAGCTGATCTCCGCGCCCTTCCAGACCCCCTCGGCGGTCATCCGCTCCGGCACCCTGCCGGAGTCCGAGGAGCCGCTGGCCCACCCCTCCGGGGTGCCGTGGCCGCTGGTGATGTGGCTGCAGGCGCTGCTGCTCGCCGCCGTGGCCGCCGTCTGGGCGTGGCACCGCTGGGGCCGCCACCAGACGTGGATCGTCTTCGCCCCGGTCGTCGCGGTGCTCGGCCTGCAGGTCGCCACGCGCACCACCGAGCTGCTGCCCAACCTGCTGTGACCGCCCCCGACCCGAGGTAGCCCCATCATGACCGACACCGCCGTACTTCCCCTGATCGCGACGCCGGCCTCCGCGCCCGCCACCCTGGACGCCCGCGAGGTCTCCGCCTGGTTCGGCAGCCACCAGGTGCTCAGCCGTGTCTCGCTGACGATGCCCGCGGGCCGGGTGACCGCCCTGATCGGCCCCTCCGGCTGCGGCAAGTCGACCTTCCTGCGCACCCTGAACCGGATGCACGAGCTGATCCCGAGCGCGGCCTTCGGCGGCGAGGTGCTCTTCGAGGGCGAGGACATCTACGCCCCCGAGTGGCGCCTGACCGACGCCCGCCGCCGGATCGGCATGGTCTTCCAGAAGCCCAACCCGTTCCCGGCCATGTCGATCTACGACAACGTGGTGGCGGGTCTGAAGCTGACCGGGACGAAGGTGAGCCGCCGGGAGAAGGACGAGCTCGTCGAGGAGTCGCTGACCCGCGCGGGTCTGTGGAAGGAGGTCCGCGACCGGCTGCGCCAGCCCGGTGGCGCGCTCTCCGGCGGCCAACAGCAGCGTCTGTGCATCGCCCGCGCGCTGGCCGTCCGCCCGCGCGTGCTGCTCATGGACGAGCCCTGCTCCGCGCTCGACCCCACCTCCACCCGCCGGGTCGAGGAGACGATCCACGAGCTCGCCGGCCAGGTGACCATCGTGATCGTCACGCACAACATGCAGCAGGCGGCGCGCGTCTCCGACCAGTGCGCCTTCTTCCTCGCCGAGCAGGGCACCCCGGGCGGCATCGTCGAGCACGGTCCCACGGAGCAGGTCTTCAACAGCCCCGTGGACACCCGGACCGCGGACTACGTGGCCGGCCGCTTCGGCTGAGGCCGGTCGGTCCGCGGGTCACCCCGCCCCCTGTCGGGGTGATGACCGCCACAGTCGCGGCGACACCCCCGGCAGGCACGGAGATGCCCGCCATATCGGCGTTCCTGCGGACCGGCACGGCGTCAACCGTACGGTCACTGGACCCTACGTACTGTAGGTTTCCCAACTGTCCACGGCCATGCGTCGGACAGCCGACGCCTGTTGAACGGGGGAGCCATGCCGGGCACGGGCACGCAGGAACCGCCGCGACCAGCGCGGAAGGCGGCGTTCGGGGCGACCGACGGCCTCGGGCCGACGATCGCGCTGCTCGTCGTGAGCCTGGTCGTCGCCGCCGTGGGGGTGTACGAACTGTGCGGCTTCGGTCTGCACAGCCTCGACCGGCGGCCGCACCTCTTCAGTGACGGGCTGGCCACCGGCGGTGTGATCGTGGCCGTGGTGGCGGCGGGCGCGGCGGTGGGCAACCTGGCCTGGCACCTGGCGGCGGCCCGTCGTCGTACGGACCCTGTCGAGTGAGTCCTGTCGGTCACCTGGCCCCATTACCCTACAAACTGTAGGGTCGGTGACGAAGGCGTGCGACGGGCCGTACGGTCCGCCGATCGTCCCGTCCCCCAAATTCCCGTCCCCAAGGTGACCAGTCACCATGTCCGTACAGCAGTCGACCCTGATCTCCCCACAGATCCCCGCTCAACGCAACCCCCAGCGCCACATCCGGCGCATCCTCCCGCCCGCCGACGCCCGGCTCAGAGCACGGGCCGCCGCGGCCACCGTCTGGTACCTGCGGCTGCTCGCGGTGCTCAACATCGCCGCCGTCGTCTCGCTGCCGTTCCGCGAGGAGGTCCACGAGCACAACGCGGGCGAGTTCTTCACGCCGTACCTGGCCACCGCCGGCCTGGTCTCGGCGGCGCTCGCGCTGTTCCTCGCCGTGGTGATGCGCCGGCGCAAACGGGCCGCCTGGGTCTTCAACCTCCTGATGGCCGGCCCGCTCTTCGGCCTCTACGCCCTGGCACTCACCCACGCCGCCTACCGCGAGCACCTCTTCAACTGGCTCTCCGCCCTGCTCACCGGCCTGTTCGTGGCCGCGCTGCTGCTGGGCCGGCGCGAGTTCGACGCCATCGGCGACCGCTCCAACCCGCGCCTCGCCCTCGCCGTCGGCGTGGGCGGCATCCTGATCAGCGGCACGCTCGGCACCCTGCTGGTCGACGCGACCAACAAGCTGTCGGGTGCGTCCCTCGCCGACAAGATCGCCTACACCCTGCTGCGCGGCATCAGCGTCGGCCCGCTCGCGGACCGCATCGACGCCGTGGACGCGCCCCGCTGGGTCGACGTGATCATCAACATCCTGATCGCGGCGACCTTCCTGCTCGTCCTGTACGCCTGCTTCCGCGCCCCGCGCGGCCAGGCGCTGCTCGCCGAGGACGACGAGCACCGGCTGCGCGCCCTCCTCGACCGGCACGGCGCCCGCGACTCGCTCGGCTACTTCGCCCTGCGCCGCGACAAGGCCGTCATCTTCTCGCCCAGCGGCAAGGCCGCCATCGCCTACCGCGTGGTCGGCGGCGTCAGCCTCGCCTCCGGCGACCCGATCGGCGACCCCGAGGCCTGGCCCGGCGCCATCGACGCATGGCTGGCTCAGGCCCGCCGGCACGCGTGGACGCCGGCCGTGATGGGCGCGAGCGAGGAGGCCGGCACGATCTACGCCCGGCACGGCCTGGATGCCCTCGAACTGGGCGACGAGGCGATCGTCGACCTGTCCGACTTCACCCTGGAGGGACGCGCGATGCGGGTCGTCCGGCAGGCGCACAACCGCGTCCGCCGCGCCGGCTACACCGTGCGCATGCGCCGCCACGAGGACATCCCCGACGACGAGATGGCCGTCCTCGTCGAACGGGCCGACCACTGGCGCGACGGCACGACCGAGCGGGGCTTCTCCATGGCCCTGGGCCGCCTCGGCGACCCCTGCGACGGCCGCTGCGTGATGCTGGAGTGCCGGGACGCGGAGGGCGAGCCGCGGGCCCTGCTCAGCTTCGTCCCCTGGGGCGAGCACGGCCTCTCCCTCGACCTGATGCGCCGTGACCGCGACTGCGAGAACGGCCTGATGGAGTTCATGGTCGTGGAACTGCTGCTGCGCGCCGAGGAGTTGGACGTACGGCGGGTGTCGCTGAACTTCGCCATGTTCCGCTCGGTCTTCGAGCGGGGCTCGCGGCTCGGCGCCGGTCCCGTGCTGCGGCTGTGGCGCTCGACCCTCACCTTCTTCTCCCGCTGGTGGCAGATCGAGTCCCTCTACCGCGCCAACGCCAAGTACCGGCCGGTGTGGGAGCCGCGGTTCCTGCTCTTCGCGAAGAGCAGCGACATCCCGCGCATCGGGCTGGCGAGCGCGCGGGCCGAGGGCTTCCTCACCCCGCCCGCGCTCCCGTCCTTCGCCCGGCGCAAGCGGACCGGCTGCCCGGAACTCACCTCGTCCCCACAGTCCGCAGCACCGTGAGCACCAACGCCCGTGCCACGGCCACCACTTCGGCCACGGACACCCGTTCCTCCGCGCTGTGCGCCACCCGCACGTCGCCCGGGCCGAACTGCAGCGTCGGTATCCCGGCCCCGGCGTACAGCCGCAGGTCGCTCCCGTAGGGCGCCCCGCGCTCCCGGGGCCGGGCGGCCCAGCCGTTCGTGTCGGCGAAGGCGTCGCGGACCACGTCCCGCAGCGGGTGCCCCTCGGGCAGGCGCCCGCTGGCGAACTGGCCGCCCGGCCAACTCACGGTCGCCGGGTGGTCGCGCAGCCAGGGGTCGGCGGCGCAGGCCTCGGCCACCGCGCGCTCCAGCTCGGCGCGGGCGGCGTCCGGCTCCTCGCCGAGCCGGACGCCGAGCCGGCCCTCGGCCACCAGCAGGTCGGGGACGCTGCTCGCCCAGTCGCCCGCGCGGACCGTGCCGACGGACAGGGCATAGGGGATGGCGTACTCGGCCATCAGCGGTGACGGGTCGCGATTGCGCTCCGTCTCCAGGCGGGCCAGGGCGCGGTGCAGCGGCACGTACGCGTCGATCGCGCTCACCCCGGCGTCCCGGGAGCTTGCGTGGGCGGCCTTGCCGGGCACGGCGAGACGGAAGGTCAGCGCGCCCGCGTTCGCGGTGATCAGGGTGCCGGCGGTGGGCTCGGTGATGACACAGACGTCGCCCCGGTGGCCGCGGCGCAGCGTGCCGAAGGCGCCGACACCGCCGTCCTCCTCACCGACGACGAAGTGCACGCCGACCCGGCCGCGCAGCCGGATCCCCGCCGCCCGGATCGCCGCCACCGCGGCGAGGTGCGCCACCAGCCCGGCCTTCATGTCACAGGCGCCACGCCCGTGCACGACGTCACCGGTCACCCTCGGCACGAACGGGTCCCCGTCCCAGGCCGCGAGGTCGCCCGGCGGTACGACGTCCACGTGCCCCTGCAGGATCAGCGTCGGCCCGTCACCACCGTCCGGCATGTGCCCGACCAGCCCCCAGGCCTCCTCGCGCGCCACCTCCATACCGGGAAAGCCGGGGTCCGCGCACAGCGCGTCCAGATCCATGGACCACAGATCGACCTCCAGCCCGAGCCGCTCCAGCCGCCCTGCCAGCCCCTGCTGAAGCTCGGACTCGGCGGCACTCCCGGTCACACTCGGCACCGCGATCAACTCGACCAGCGTCCGCGCCACGTCCCCCTCGTCGATCCAGGCGAGCGCGGCGGCCTCCTCGTCCGTCAGCACGTGGACTCCTTTCGTCGGCCCGGACCACGACCACCTGGATCCAGTTCACTCCGATCATCGCTCTCCACCTGCGGCCCGAACAGATGCCCGCACGTTCGGGCCGTCGGTTCGCCGCGCTCTTTTTCCGCCGGCTCGGATCACCCTTGTGCGGCAGCGCGTGGAGCGCCGTGGAAGACCTGACCGGTGTGCCAGGCCCGGTGGGAGGACGCGACAGGGCGGACGCCCGGCTGCGGGCCCACGATCGGGCGCCCGGCCAGGGCTATGACGTGGTCATGGGCGGCAGGGCTGTGGCCGACGAAGCGCTGGGAGACCAGGATGCGATGGCCGTCGCCGAGGCCGAGGACGCCCTTGTCGAAGAGCTTGTGGTGCAGCGAGCACAGGCACAGGCCGTTGTCGACGTCGTCGGGGCCGTCGAACGCCCACCACCGCACATGGGCGGCCTCCAGACCGACCGGCACCGCGCCGATCCGTCCGTCGTAGCCGCAGAAGGCGCACCGGTATTCGTAGGCGGTGAGCACCAGTTCACGCATCCGCCGGTCTCGCCGACGGCGTGCGTCGGAGAGCCGGCCGGTCTCGACCGGCTCCAACTCCAGGCCGACGGCCTCGCACAGGTCGCCGTGCAGGGAGGGCGGGAAGTGCAGGTCGAGCAGGACCCGGGCGATACGGCCGAGCAGCGTCGGTTCGTTCCGCAGCGCAGCTCGCAGATCGGGGGAGAGACGGCCGGCGGCACCCGTGTTCCGTAGATCCCGCACCCCGCTGCCCGGGCTGCCCGGCCCGCGGTCCGTTCGCACCTCCCAGACTCCGTCGCTGACGAGGTGGTGGAACGGGTAGGCGGGGGTGGTCTTGTTGGGCGGGCCGTACTCGGCCAGCAGACGCGCCAGCTCCTCCTCCACCGCGCTGTAGCGCAGCTCGCCATCGGCATCCTCCTGGAACCGGCCGAGGGCGTACAGGAACAGCAGAGGCTTGTGCGGCGCCCGCGCCCCGCCCCTACTCCACTGTCTGAGCTTCGCGGTGCGCTCCAGCCAGTCCATGTCCGGTGATCGTAGTGATGTTCCGACTTCCGTATGTCTTCGGAGAACGCCATCTACCTCACCATGGCCATGTCTCTCGTGCGCCACCTCGCAAGATCAGCCCGCTGACGGTATCCAGCGCTCTTCGGTCTGCTCGCAGGAATCTTCGTCGGCGTCGGTGTCGTGGGCGCGGCGTCCGTCGGTGCCACAGCGCCAACAGAGCCGGACGACCGACACGCAGTTCCACGACGCGAAGTTGATCTGGAACTACCACCAGATGGGACGCACCCCGCGCCCCTGCTCGGCGGCCATCGAACTGGGCAGCCACGACCTCGGCGTCGCCACCACGGCCGCCTGCCTCCACCGCGCCGGACTCTTCCCACTCGTGGTCTTCAGCGGCGGCAACAGCCCCACCACCCGCGCTCGCTTCCCGCGCGGCGAGGCCGTCCACTACCGCGAGCACGCCCTGAGCCTGGGCGTGCCGGACGAGGCCATCCTGGTCGAGCCGAAGGCGGCCAACACCGGTCAGAACATCGCCTTCTCCCGCGAAATGCTGGCCGAGGCCGGGGCGGAAGTACAGTCGCTGTTACTGATCTCCAAGCCGTACATGGAGCGCCGCTCGTACGCGACCTGCCGCAAGCTGTGGCCCGAGGCAGAGGTTGTGTGCGCCTCCGAGCCGCTTGAGTTGGACGACTACATCAAGTCCATCGGCGACGAGAAGCTCGTCGTCGACATGCTCGTCGGCGACCTGCAGCGGGTGATCGAGTACGAGCGCCTCCTGGGCGCCGGCTTCGACAGCCGCCTCATCGGCACCTGAGCCGCTGCGCGTCGGTCCGCGGGGCGGAGTGTGTGCGATCCATCAACCGAACCTGTTTCCACGGCTGTCCACACTGGCGAAGCTTTTCGCCGCCGACCGGTGGATCGTTCTGGACAACGTGCAGTTCGCTCGGCGCGACTACCAGCACCGAGCCCGCCTCGCCGCGCTGGACGACCCCGCGCGTCAGCAGGGGCTCACGCGCCCGACGCACCTTCCCCACGGGCGCCCGACGCTGATCAACCAGGCACGGTTGGTTGATCGTCGTCGCTCCCGCCGGACGCTCCAGTTGTTCGTGAGCCAGTACTACGGGCGCAGCCCCACCGGGATGTCGTGTCTGAAGCCGTCGAGGCGGTCTTGGACACGCTCGACAGCACAGACCGCGTGGGCGATCTCGCGAAAGCGTCGACCATTGCGCTGCTCGCCACGGCTGGCTGGTCAGGGGAGGTGTGGGACAGCAGTGAGATCCCGACCCGGCACGGCCGATCCGAGCGCCCGGCCGACCTGGCGGCAGCCACCGGCAGTACCGACTATCTGTGCGGCACCGGTGGTCTGCGTTACCTCGACGCTGGTCCCTTCGATGCCCACGGCATTCCCGTGACGCCGTTCCGCACCCCCGTGGAAGGCGCGCTCTGGGAGTGGGCCAGGCGATCAAGCAGCCTTTGGGCCCTGAGCAAGGCCGGGGCTGCGGAGCTGGCGAACCAACTGGCCGCCCAACGAGAAGTCCACCGTCCTGGAGCCCACGCGTGACCGCGCCGACCGTTCGGGCGTCGGCGTGACGGCCCTACCGGGTACATGACGAAGACTGGGTCCGAGAATCCTGCCTGAATCCAGTGAAACCCCAGGTCAGGGCCACACAAGGCAATACGGCTGATGCCCGGCCTCATGAAGCCGGTGCGAGAAGTCCTGCCACTCGTGCAGCAGCTGGTAGACGTTGAACGCGTCCCGGGGACCGCCCCGGTCCGGGACCGTCGACCAGATGAAGGCCGCCGCGCCCACCGCCTCCTCGCCTATGCCCCGCAGGGGGTCCACGACGGTCATGGGGAGTTTCACGACCGCGTAGTCGGGGTGCAGGACGACCAGTTCCAGGGGCGGGACCTTGTGCAGGGGCACGCCTTCGATGCCGGTCAGCACCATCGCGGCCATCGTCTCCGGCTTGATCTTGGTGAACATGCCGTTCATGCCGAGCTCGTCGCCGCCGAGTTCCTCGGGGCGCATCGAAATCGGGACGCGGGCCGCGGTCGCACCGTCGGGCGCGCCGAAGTATTTGTACGTCACCCCCACCCGACCACCATTCCTGCTCTCGGCCTTCAGCCGGTCGATCCGACGATCGGCCCGACGATCGATACGTCGGTCGTCCCGGTCCGACTCACTCGGCACGCCAGTCTGCCGTGCTTCGTTCGCTTCCTCCGCGTCGCGCCGGTGCCTTCCCCGCCGGGCACGACGAGGACCCAGGTCATCAGTCCCCTCGCCCAGTCCGCCACCGCGATGCATATCTCCACCCGACTGCTTTTCTAGGACGCGCGGCCCCCGCCGCGCAACCCGATCATCGTGTCAGTGACCTCCCCCACGGCCGCCCGCCGAAACGTGCGTGGAAACACCAGTCCGCAGGATCTTCGCAGCCCCCGACCACGATGTGCCGGACGAGCTGCGTGTACCGGCACCCAGTCTCGCAGATGGCACGGCAACGACCACGTGATTGTCGGAGTGGTCACGGTCGCGGCCTACCCTGAGGAGGTCACCCCGGCGACCAGCCTCGGAGAAAGTCCGAACAGGTCCCGGAATGTCGGCTTACGCCGGAGAGGTCGGAGAAGTCGCAGGTCATGAGTGAATCGCCCGTCGCAGGAGCGCCCTATCCCTACGAAGCGCCTGCCTCGCAGGCCCTGTTCGACCGCGCGGCCGTCGTCACGCCCGGCGGCGTGAACTCCCCGGTGCGCGCCTTCCGTGCCGTCGGGGGTACGCCCCGTTTCATGGTGTCCGGCACCGGCCCCTACCTGACCGACGCGGACGGGCGGGAGTACGTCGATCTCGTCTGCTCGTGGGGTCCCATGATCCTGGGGCACGCGCACCCCGACGTCATCGCCGCCGTCCAGGAGGCCGTCGCACGCGGTACGTCCTTCGGTACGCCCGGTGAGGGCGAGGTCGCCCTGGCCGAGGAGATCGTCGCGCGGGTCGAGCCCGTCGAGCAGGTGCGGCTCGTGTCCAGCGGGACCGAGGCCACCATGTCGGCGATCCGGCTGGCCCGCGGGTTCACCCAGCGGTCCAAGGTGATCAAGTTCGCCGGGTGTTACCACGGTCACGTGGACTCCCTGCTCGCCGCGGCCGGCAGCGGGGTCGCGACCTTCGCGCTGCCCGACACGCCCGGCGTCACCGGCGCCCAGGCCGGCGACACGATCGTGCTGCCGTACAACGACCTCGAAGCCGTGCACGAGGCCTTCCACCGGCACCCCGGCGAGATCGCCTGTGTCATCACCGAGGCCTCGCCCGGCAACATGGGCGTCGTGCCGCCGCTGCCCGGCTTCAACCAGGGGCTCAAGGACGCCTGCCAGCGCAACGGCGCCCTGTTCATCTCCGACGAGGTGATGACCGGCTTCCGGACCAGCAGGAGCGGCTGGTACGGCATCGACGGCGTCAAGCCGGACCTGATGACCTTCGGCAAGGTCATGGGCGGCGGCTTCCCCGCCGCCGCCTTCGGCGGCCGGGCCGACGTCATGGCCCACCTCGCGCCCGCCGGGCCCGTCTACCAGGCCGGCACCCTCTCCGGGAACCCGGTCGCCACCGCCGCCGGCCTCGCCCAGCTGCGCCTGCTCGACGACGCGGCCTACGACAAGGTCGACGCCGTCTCGGCCCAGATCCAGTCGCTGGTCACCGAGGCGCTCACCAAGGAGGGCGTCGCGCACACGCTGCAGAGCGCCTCCAACATGTTCTCGGTCTTCTTCACCGGCCGGGAGGTCCGCAACTACGAGGACGCCAAGGCGCAGGAGTCCTTCCGCTTCACCGCCTTCTTCCACTCCCTCCTGGCGAACGGCGTCTACCTGCCGCCGTCGTCCTTCGAGTCCTGGTTCGTGTCCACCGCGCACGACGAGCGGGCCATCCAGAAGATCGCCGACGCCCTTCCGGCGGCGGCCCGAGCGGCCGCGGAGGCCACGGCAGCATGAGCAGCAGCAAGGACATCACCGTCGTACACCTCATGCGGCACGGCGAGGTCGCCAACCCGGACGGGGTGCTGTACGGGCGGCTGCCCGGCTACCACCTGTCCGAGCTCGGCCGGCAGATGGCCGACCGGGTCGCCGAGCACCTCGCCCCGCGGGACGTGACGTACGCCGTCGCCTCCCCGCTGGAGCGGGCGCAGGAGACCGCGACCCCGATCGCCAAGGCGCACGGGCTGGACCTCGACACCGACGAGCGGCTCATCGAGGCCGAGAACGTCTTCCAGGGCAAGACCTTCGGGGTCGGGGACGGCGCGCTGCGCAAGCCCGCCAACTGGAAGCACCTCGTCAACCCGTTGCGGCCGTCCTGGGGCGAGCCGTACGTCGACCAGGTCGTCCGGATGATGGGCGCGCTGGACGCGGCCAAGGACCGGGCGCGCGGCCACGAGGCGGTGCTGGTCAGCCACCAGCTGCCGATCTGGATCGTGCGCTCGTACGTCGAGAAGCGGCGGCTGTGGCACGACCCGCGCAAGCGGCAGTGCACGCTCGCCTCGCTGACGACCTTCACCTACCAGGGCGACAGGATCGTGTCGGTCGGCTACTCCGAGCCGGCCCGCGACCTCGTCCCCGCCCATCTCCTCGCCGGTGCCAAGCCGGTGAAGGGGCAGGGCAAGGCCTTCGGCGCCTGACGCATCGGCAACTCGCCCGCAACTCATCCGCAAAGGTGTCATTGGACACCTTTGCGGGGGTTCATCAAGAAAGTATTACAAATAGCGGAACCTCCCGGTTCGTCGCGCCCTCTGAGTGGGTGACCACCAGCAGGACCTGACGAATCGGGGTTTCTCATGCGCACTTTGTCCCGAAGGGGAATGCTCGGCCTCGGGGCGGGCGCCGCGGCCGCCGCCGGTCTCGCCGGCTGCGGCGCTCTCGATTCGTCTGACGGGAACGGGCACCGTTCGGGTTCCAGTGGTGGCAAAGGCGGTTCGGGGTCCGGCGGCAAGGACGGTGCGGGGTCCGGCGGCGGCAAGGACGGCACGCCTTCCGGCCGGCCCATCGGGGACGGCTCCACGTCCTTCACGGGCAAGCAGCCCCACCAGCCCGCCAAGCCCGAGCGGCTGGAGCCGGGGCAGACCCCGCCGCAGTTCGTGATCTTCTCCTGGGACGGCGCCGGCGAGGTCGGCAACGGTCTCTTCCCGCGCTTCCTCGACCTCGCCAAGCAGCACGGCGCGAGCATGACCTTCTTCCTCTCCGGGCTCTATCTGCTGCCCGAGTCCAAGAAGCGGCTCTACAACCCCCCGAACAACCCGCGCGGCGCCTCCGACATCGGCTACCTCACCGACGACCACGTCAAGGCCACGCTGGCGAACATCCGCCGCGCCTGGCTGGAGGGGCACGAGATCGGCACCCACTTCAACGGCCACTTCTGCACCGGCCACGGCACCGTTGCCAACTGGACCGCGCAGCAGTGGCGGAGCGAGATCCAGCAGGCCAAGGCCTTCGTGAAGCAGTGGCGCACCAACTCCGGCTGGACCGATCTGCCCTCGCTGCCGTTCGACTACGACAAGGAACTCGTCGGCGGTCGTACGCCCTGTCTGCTCGGCCAGAACAACCTGCTGCCCACCGCCCGCGAACTCGGCTGGCGCTACGACGCCTCCTCGCCCGGCGGCCGCCAGATCTGGCCGGAGAAGAAGCTGGGCATCTGGGACCTGCCGTTGCAGCAGATACCTTTCCCCGGCCGCAGCTTCGAGGTCCTGTCGATGGACTACAACATGCTCGCCAACCAGTCGGTCAACACGACCAAGGCGCCGGCCCACAACTACCCCGGCTGGCGGCGGCAGTCCGCGCAGTCCTACATATCGGGATTCAAACGGGCATACGAGTCAAATCGCGCACCCCTCTTCATAGGCAACCACTTCGAGCAGTGGAACGGCGGCATCTACATGGACGCCGTCGAGGAGGCGTTCAAGCACATCGCGCGGGAGAAGGAGAAGGGCGGCGACGTCCGGCTCGTCTCCTTCCGGCAGTTCGTGGACTGGCTGGACGCGCAGCAGCCCCAGGTGCTGGCCAAGTTGCGTACGCTGGAGGTCGGGCAGCGCCCGGCGGGCGGTTGGAAGGGCTTCCTGGCCTCCGGAGCCGCCGTAAATACCACCTGATGTGCGGGTTTCCATCCGCAAGGGGGGTGCGCAAGATCCCCAGAACGGGCATGCGAAACTTTTCACATGAGCACCCGTAGCCGCGTCCTGCTTGCCGCCACGGCCGCCGCAGCGGCCCTCGCCCTGTCCGCGTGCACATCGGGCGGCACCTCGGGCGGAGGCGGTAACACCAACTTCGTGACCGGCAAGAACGGGATCGCCACGGCCGCCAAGAGCCACCGGGACGCGGCGCCGGACCTGTCCGGCAAGACCATCGAGGGCAAGAGCCTCGACATCGCCGACTACAAGGGCAAGGTCGTCGTCGTCAACGTGTGGGGTTCCTGGTGCGGGCCGTGCCGCGCGGAGGGCAAGTACTTCGCCAAGGTCGCCAAGGACTATCAGGACAAGGGCGTCCAGTTCGTCGGCATCAACACCCGGGACACCAACACCACCCAGGCGATCGCCTTCGAGAAGGAACAGGGGATCACCTACCCCAGCCTGTACGACCCGACCGGCAAGCTGATGCTCCGCTTCAAGAAGGGCACGCTCAACCCGCAGCTGATCCCCTCCACGCTCGTCATCGACCGGGACGGGAAGATCGCCGCGCGGGCCCTGGAGGCGCTCAGCGAGGAGAGCCTGCTGAAGATGGTCAAGCCGGTCCTCGCGGAGAAGTGACATGAGCGCGCTGGTGCCGCTCGCCGCGGAGTTGGTGGGCAAGAACGAGACCGTCTACAGCGGCGCCCTGCTGCTGGCCCTGCCGATCGCCATGCTCGGCGGCCTGGTCTCGTTCTTCTCGCCGTGCGTCCTGCCCCTCGTCCCCGGCTACCTGTCCTATGTGACCGGGGTCACCGGTACCGACCTGGGTGAGGCTCGCCGCGGCCGGATGGTGGCGGGCGCCTCGCTGTTCGTGCTCGGCTTCACCGCCGTCTTCGTCTCCGGCGGAGCTCTGTTCGGCTACTTCGGGCAGAACCTGCAGGAGTACCGGGACACGCTGTCCAAGGTGCTCGGCGTGCTGATGATCCTGCTGGGCGTCTTCTTCATGGGGCTGATGCCCTGGCTGACCCAGCGTGAGTTCCGCTTCCACAAGCGCCCCGCCACGGGCCTGGTGGGTGCGCCCGTGCTCGGCGCGCTCTTCGGGATCGGCTGGACGCCGTGCATCGGTCCCACCCTCGCCTCCGTCGTCGCCCTGTCCTCCCAGCAGGCGAGCGCCGGCCGCGGCGCCATACTGACCATCGCCTACTGCCTCGGCCTCGGCGTGCCCTTCGTCCTCACCGCCGTCGCGTTCCGCAAGGCCCTCGGCGCCTTCGGCTGGGTCAAACGCCACTATGTCTGGGTGATGCGCATCGGCGGCACGATGATGATCGCGACCGGTGTGCTCCTGCTCACCGGGGCGTGGGACAGTCTCGTGAATCAGATGCAGACCTGGTCCGACGGCTTCAACGTGGGGATCTGACCGATGAGCAAGACCACCGCCGACAACTCCGCGGCCGACGCCGAGGACCAGAGCCAGGCCCCGGGCGCCGCCGAGGACAACGACCTGGGCGCCGCCGGCTCCCAGCTGTCCACCGCCCCGAGCGAAGAGCTCAGCCTGCCCTCGCTGGGCGTCATCGGCTGGGTCCGCTGGTTCTGGCGCCAGCTGACCTCCATGCGGGTCGCGCTGCTGCTGCTCCTGCTGCTCTCGCTCGGCGCGATCCCCGGCTCGCTGGTCCCGCAGACCGGCGCCGACGCCACCAAGGTCGCCGACTTCCAGAAGAGCCACACCACGCTCGCGCCGATCTACGACAAGCTCGGCCTCTTCCACGTCTACAGCTCGGTGTGGTTCTCCGCGATCTACATCCTGCTGTTCGTCTCCCTCATCGGCTGCATCGTCCCGCGCACCTGGCAGTTCGTGGGCCAGCTGCGCGGCCGCCCGCCGGCCGCGCCCAAGCGGCTGACCCGGATGCCCGCGTATACCACCTGGCGCACCGAGGCCGACCCCGAGCAGGTCCGCGAGGCCGCGCTCGCCCTGCTGAAGAAGCGCCGCTTCCGCGCCCACTCCCCCGAGCTCTCGCCTTCGCTCGAGCAGGGAGGTACCCCCATCGGTGCCACGGTCTCCGCCGAGAAGGGCTACGTCCGCGAGCTGGGCAACCTGGTCTTCCACGTCGCGCTGATCGTGCTGCTGGTGGCCTTCGCCTCCGGGCAGCTGTACAAGTCGGACGGCAACAAGCTGGTCGTCGAGGGGGGCGGTTTCTCCAACACGATCCTCCAGTACGACGACTTCAAGTCCGGCAACCTCTTCCACAACGACGACCTGGTGCCGTTCAGCTTCGACTTGAAGGACTTCAAGGGCACCTACGAACTCACCGGCCCGAACCGCGGCACCCCGCGCACCTACCAGGCGAAACTCAGCTACAGCGAGGGCGCGTACGGCAAGGAGACCTCGACCACCATCAAGGTCAACGAGCCGCTGGTGATCGACGGGGCCAAGGTCTACCTCGTCAGCCACGGCTACGCGCCCGTCATCACCGTCCGGGACGGCAAGGGCAACGTCGTCTTCCACGACGCGGTACCGCTGCTGCCGCTCGACGGGAACGTCACCTCGCAGGGCGTGGTCAAGGTGATGGACGGCTACAAGAACGCCCAGGGCCTCAGCGAGCAGCTCGGCATCAAGGCCTACCTCCTGCCGACCTACGGCGGACCGGGCAGGGAGATCGCCTCGGCGTTCCCGGCGCTGCTGAACCCGATGCTGAACCTGGAGCCCTACTACGGCGACCTGGGTGTCGACGCGGGTCTGCCGCAGAGCGTGTACCAGCTCGACAAGACCCACATGAAGGACTTCAAGGACGCCAAGGGCCAGCAGCTGCGAAAGAACCTGAAGCCCGGGCAGACCATGCAGTTGCCGAACGGCGCCGGCACGGTCACCTTCGAGAAGGACATCAAGGAGTGGGCCGGCTTCGAGGTCGTCCAGGAGCCCGGCGGCGGCTGGGCGCTGACCGGCGCGATCGCCGCGATCTTCGGTCTCGCCGCCTCCCTGTTCATCCAGCGCCGCCGCGTCTGGGTGCGCGCGGCCGTGGGCCCCGACGGCGTCACCGTCGTCGAGATGGCCGGGCTCGGCCGCAGCGAGTCCGCCAAGGTGCCCGAGGAACTGGGCGACCTCGCCGGAATCCTCTACGACCAGGCGCCGGGGGCCCCCGACCCCGACGACGACCCTTCAGAAAACCCCGACCTCCCAGTCGTACCTGCCGAAGGGGCTGAGAAGTGACTCTCGCCGCCGCAACCGATCTCGCCGCCGCGACCAACGAGCACCTGGCGAGCATCAGCAACACGCTGATCTACTCCTCGATGGCCGTCTACACGCTGGCCTTCTTCGCCTACATCGCGGAATGGCTCCTCGGCAGCCGCAGCAAGGTCGGCCGCACGGCCGCCGCGCTCACCGCCGACGCGCCGAAGAAGGCGGCCGGGCCCGCGGTCACCGTGAAGACCGCCGGCGGCACCGCCGTCCTGGAGCGGCCCAAGGTCGTGGTCCGGTCCACGTCCGGCGCCCGTGACGTGCCGGACGGTCCCGGCGCCCACGGCGGCGACGAGCAGGGCGACCTCTACGGCCGGATCGCCGTGTCCCTGACCGTGCTCGCCTTCGTGGTGGAGCTGGGCGGCGTCGTCGCCCGCGCGGCCTCCGTGGAGCGGGCGCCGTGGGGCAACATGTACGAGTTCAACCTCACGTTCTCCACGGTCGCCGTCGGCGTGTACCTCGCGCTGCTGGCGCTGAAGAAGAACGTGCGCTGGATGGGCCTGTTCCTCATCACCTCGGTCCTGCTCGACCTGGGCCTCGCGGTGACCGTCCTCTACACGGCGAGCGACCAGCTGGTCCCGGCGCTGCACTCGTACTGGCTGTACATCCACGTCTCCACCGCGATCTTCTGCGGCGCGGTGTTCTACGTGGGCGCGGTCACGACGATCCTCTACCTGTTCAAGGACTCCTACGAGAACAAGCTGGAGAACGGCGGCACGCCCGGCAAGTTCGCGACCTCCTTCCTGGAGCGGCTGCCCGCCTCCGCCTCGCTGGACAAGTTCGCCTACCGCGTCAACGCGGCCGTCTTCCCGCTGTGGACGTTCACGATCATCGCGGGCGCGATCTGGGCGGGCGACGCCTGGGGCCGCTACTGGAACTGGGACCCCAAGGAGACCTGGTCCTTCATCACCTGGGTCGCCTACGCCTGCTACCTGCACGCCCGCGCCACGGCCGGCTGGAAGGGCCGCAAGGCCGCCTACCTGGCGATGATCGCGTTCGGCTGCTGGCTGTTCAACTACTACGGCGTCAACATCTTCGTCTCCGGCAAGCACTCCTACGCCGGCGTGAAGAGCCTGGGCGAGCTCACGGGCATCCCCTTCTGAGACCGGCACCGCGAAGGCCGGTTCCTGTGACGCGGGTCACGGGAACCGGCCTTTGGTATGCGGGTGGCTGGGAGTTGGGGCCATAGGCAGGGTGGAGAGCATATTCGGAGATCGAATACGTAACTCATTTCGACCACGCCCATGCCTCCCCGCCTCGGTGGGAAACGATCAAGGACCTTTCGTCCAACGTGAGATCGCTTGGCTGGTCAGAGACACTGGTGTCATGACCGGAGCCATCGAGCAGGGCACCAGCCAGACGCACGGGAACACGCACATCCTGCACTTCCTGGTGCGGTTTCCGCGGCCCATGGAGAAGGTCTGGCCCGCGCTGTCCACGCCCGAGGGCCTGGCGGGGTGGTTCACCGCCGCCGACGTCCTGGAGCCCCGGCTCGGTGGCGCGGTCACCCTGCGCGACCTGGGCAGCGGGCGGGTCACCGCGTGGGACGTGGACCGGGTCGCCGAGTACACGGTGGAGGGCGGCGGCCGGATCCGGTTCCATCTGGAGCGGGCCGGGGACGGGGCGAGCGCACTGCGCTTCACCCACGAGTTCCAGGGCGAGGCGGAGACGGAGCCCCGCTGGCGCACCCGCTTCGAACGCCTGATCGACCTGGTGGCGTCCGCGCCCTAGAGACAGCCCCTAGACCTCTGGAGGCAGCCCCTGGGGACAGCGCACCTAGGACGGCGGCAGGCACTCCTTCGCCGGCGGCTTCCCCTCCGGCCAGGCGATCCGCACGAACCGGGAGCCGCCCTCCGGGGTGAG
This sequence comes from Streptomyces sp. NPDC054794, assembly GCF_053611585.1. NCBI lineage: Bacteria > Bacillati > Actinomycetota > Actinomycetes > Kitasatosporales > Streptomycetaceae > Streptomyces > Streptomyces sp. NPDC054794. Next base: position 49,930 of record NZ_JBSHAQ010000022.1, read on the forward strand.
CTCCACGACCGGTACGGCCTTGTCGTACGGATTGCCGTGTACGTCCAGGCAGATCCAGCCGCTCGCCCCGTCCACCCGCAGCGACCCCTTCACCTGCGGCCACTGCAGGCCGACGTCGGAGAGCGCCGGGATCTTCCTCCCCTCCGGCACGGCCTCGCGGACGCCCTTCACGGCCAGCCGCATCGCGTCGTACGCGATGATCAGCTGCCCGTCGTCCAGCGCGACCGTGCCGATCGGCCCGACCGGCTTGCGCGCGGCGCTCGCCAGCAGCCGCTGGAGCGCCGCCGCCTCCCGCGCCGAGCCGCCGGTCCGCGCCGGGTCCCGGGCCCAGGCGTCCGGGTGGGCGAGGGAGGTGTAGCGGACGGCGAGATGGTGCCGCAGGGCGCCGCGGTCCAGGTCCTTCTCACCGGTCAGGTACGAGCCCTCGTCCCCGGTCAGCAGCGTGAACTTCCGGTCCTGGCAGCCCCGCCCGCCGAGCGCGTTGATGAACTGCCGCAGCTGGGTGTGCCGGCCCGCGAACAGGATCGTGTCCGTCTCCTTGGACGTGTCGCACACCAGGTGGGTGATCTGCCGGAAGGTGTTGGCGGTGGTGCCCTCCTGGCTGCGGTCGGCGGGCGGGGTGAACGGCTGCGGCTCGTAGGGCGAGCCCTTGATCAGCGCGGCGAACGACTTCTGCAGCGTGCGCGTGTACGGGTCGCCCGGCTTGTCGTACACCAGCAGCGCCCGGCCCGCGCTCACCTTGGCGAACGAGGCGAGCGCGCGGGCCTCGTCGGTGTTGGTCGGCGAGACCCGGGCCAGCCCCGGGAAGGGGTCCTTGCCGCCCTGCCCGTTGGCCAGGTCGTCGGCGGTGATGGAGGAGCCGACCACCGGAATCCCCAGCCGGGTCAGCCGCTCGACCGCCTTCTTGTTGTTGTCCGTGCTCTGCCCGACTCCGGCGACGGCCCGCAGTCGGTCCGCGCTCCCGGTCATCGCCGCCAGCCGGTCGACCGTCTCCTTCCAATGCAGGCCGGTCGCCCCGGGGTTGGCCAGCACCAGCCGGATCGCCGGGGCCTCGCCGTTGGAGTCGTGATTGGCCTGGTACTGCGCCAAGTACGCGCCCTCGAGCTCGTGCTGGATGTCGCTCAGGCTGGCCGGGGCGGCCGAGGTGTACGGCAGCATCACCGCCACCGTCACATAACTCCCGGGCTTGAGCCGGTCGTTCTCCCGCTGGATCGCCCGTACCGCGTCCCGCAGTTGGGGCCGTCCGAAGTCGTACGCCGTCGTCGCCACGCCCACGCACTCGTCGCTGCCCCGGGGCCGGACCACCCCGGGCGCGCAGGACCGGTCGTCGTGCGTGAGGCCGCGCACGGCGAAGACCGCGCCGGTCACCAGGCTCGCCGTGACGAGCAGTGCCAGATAGCGGCGGAGCGGGATCTCCCAGATGCCCTCGCGCACCCATGTGCCCAGGCCCCTGCGCGCCATCACGCCTCCCCGCTCCGGTCGTCCGGGTCGTCCTCGTCGTCGGGGGCGTCCAGCGGGCGTCCGGCGAGCGCGGCCGCCGGCCAGTCCCGCGACGCCCGCCACAGCAGCGCGTTGCCCGCGGGCCGCAGGTTGGACAACTGCTCCAGCTCGAACCGCAGCCGGTCGCAGACCTTCGGATCGGGCAGCACCAGCGGATCGGCCAGCTGCCACACTGCGTGCAGCAACCGCCGGACGCGCAGGTGCAGTACGGCGTCCACGCCCTGAGGCACCTCGTGCTCGGCGTCCGTGCGGCCGAGGGCAACGGCGGCGCGCCGGTCGCCCCGGCCGGTGAAGTCGCGGCCCTCGGCGTCGTGCGCGTGGAAGTACGGTGCCGAGGCGATGAAGCACAGGGTGCGCAGCCAGGTGCGGGTGTCGAGGGTGGGGAAGGTGTCGCGCAGATGGGCGACCGCCGACTCGGTCGTTCCCAGGGCGAGTTCGTGGTGCAGCCGGTAGCGGGAACGTTCCGGTGCGTCCGCCGCTCCGTCGTGGCCGTAGTGCGCGATCAGCGTCTCGTGCGCCGTGCGCCACGCCCCGTGGTCGGTGCCCCGCAGATGCAGCCGGAGCAGCAGCAGGGTCCGTACGAAGGGGTCGCCGACGAACCGGCCCGGCGCGCCCGGCAGTCCCTCCTGGGCCAGCCGGGTCTGTAACGCGCGGACGTCCGACGGGCCGAAGTCGTCCGGGAGCAGGGCCGCGGCCAGCGCGCAGGCCGAGTCGTGGTCGTGGGCGGCGGCCAGCACGGTCAGCTCGTCCAGCCGGTCGGCGGGCACCAGCCGGTCGAGGAGTTCGCGGTAGGCGGGACAGCCGTCGGCGTCCTCGCTCAGCCGTACGTCGGCGGTCAGCAGTTCGCCGAGCGAGGAGACCTGTGGCAGGTGCTGGGCGGCCGACTCCGCGAGCAGGCCGATGCCCAGCGGATTTCCGCCGGTCAACCGGTGGGTGGCGTGCGGCAGTTGGGGCGGCACGGGTATCTCGCCGCGGACCGCGCCCACGATGTGCAGCGTGTCGTCGGGGGAGAGGGGCGGCAGGGAGACGACGAGGGCCCGCGAGGAGGGCACGGCCGGGTCCGGCGTCCACTCGCTGCGCCGCGCCACCTCGGGCAGCGCCCGGCGCACGGCGTTGCGCAGCGCCTCCCGCCCGTCGCCGCGCAGCGCGCCGACGAACGCCACCTGGTCGGCGATGCCCTCCGACCGGTCCCGCAGCACGGCCTCCACGAGCCCGGGGCCGGGTGCGCTCTGCGCGTTGTCCAGGAGCACGAGCGGCCGCCCGAGGCGCTGCATGCGCGGCAGCACGCCCGTGTAGGCCTCGGTCAGGTCGGCGAGCAGCGCCCGCACCAGATACCGCTCGGCGTGCTCGCGGGAGGTGCCGCCCGCCCGGAAGTGCCCGGACAGCAGGATGAGGCCGCGCTTGGCGTTGCCGCCCGCGTTCGGATACGTCCGGTACCAGACCGATGCCTTCTGGTGCCGCCGGCTCGCGAACCCCTCGGCGACGGACTCCAGGGTGGCCTCCACCGCCCCCGACAGGAACGGTCCGGTGCCGGTCGCCGCGGCGACCACCTTCGCCGCCACCTTGCCCGCCCACCGCCCGGCGAAGCCGCTGATCCACGACCCGCTCTCGTTCAGCAGCAGGATCCGCTCCACCTCGCGCCGGATCCGCTCCGAGTCGGCGTCGCTCCAGCCGCCCGCGGCCACCGCCACCAGCCCCGACATCAGCCGGGGAAAGGTGATCCGGCCGGCGCCGGTGACCGGCTCTGCGAGCTGCTCGGCGATCACCAGCAGCGCCTGCGCCACCGGCGACCAGGACTCGGCCGGCCGGTCCGCGGGCGGCCCCGCGAACTGCTGCTCCGTACAGTCGACCAAGGCGACCGGAGTGTGCCCCTTGTAGGCCTCCCGCAGCTCGCCGAGCACCGCGCTCTTGCCCAGCCCCCGGGCCCCGGTGAGCACGACGAAGGGCAGCTCCGCCGGATGTTCGAACGGATGCGCACGGTGCTGGTAGGGGCGCAGACCCAGGAGCCGCGGAGCGAGTCCGGGCGGATCCGTGTCGAACAGGGCCCCGCGTCCGTGCAGACGTCTGTGCACCGCATCCCCCCTCAACACCAGTGTAGGAAGGGGGAGTTGATTCGGGCCAGAGTCAGGGATGACCGTTGGGTCACGAATCCGGCGCGCCCGGTTACGCCACGGTCGAGGTGATGTGATCCCGCAGCCGCTCGACGTACAGCCGCATGTTCTTGTACGCGACATCGGTGTCCGGGTAGCGGCTCGCGAACCACAGGCCCTCGTGCAGCCGGTTGACCCACGCGCACACCTGGTCGCCGTACGACACCCGCATCAGCCCGTACGCTTTCTGCTCGGCCCACCGCTCGGAGCCGGCGATGCCCCGGGCGTCGACGAACGACACGATCGAGTACAGGTCCGGTGACGTCGGGCGGAAGTCCGCGCCGAGCAGGCGCAGCACCCGGGCGAGCGGCATGCGTGCCAGCGGGCGGGCGGCCTGCAACTCGGCGCGCACGGCCCGCAGCGCGCTCGGCAGGTCGGGCGTCCGCGCCACCGGGACCTCGATCGGCGCGCCCCCGACGTACCAGCCCACCGACCCCGACCAGCGCGACTTCACCCGGGTGTGGAACGGCACCACCGTCCGGTACACCGACTGCCCGCCGAGCTCGTGGACGATCAGGCCGGTCGCGGCCAGCAGCCCGACCAGGCTGCCCCCGAAGGGCCGGCAGTACGCCTCGAAGGCGGCGGCCGTGTCCGCGTCCACGAGCGGCTCGCTCATCATCCGCTGGGTGGGCAGTCGGCCGCCCGGCTCCAGGCCCAGGTCCACCGGGAAGCCGGGCAGTGTTCCGTCGCACCGCCGGATGAACTCCCGCCAGCGGCCCACGATGTCGTGACCCTCGTCGATCCGGTCCGCGTCCGCCCGCTCGATCTCGCAGAAGTCCACGTAGCTGGCGGCCGGTCCCGGCCGCTCGCGGTCGCACCCCTCGGCGCCCGTCGCGTACAGCTCGTGGATGTCGGCGGGGATGCCGTGGAGGGAGTAGGCGTCGACGTTGCTGTGGTCGAAGGCCATGTACACGCTGGTGCCGTCGTCCCGGACGACCGCCGCGTAGATGAGGTTCGGCCAGGCCAGCGCGTCCGCCGCCACGTCGAACCGGTCCTGGAGGTGCCGGACCAGCGCCGAGGCGTCGGTGAAGTCGCCGACCACCTCCCGGCGCAGGGACACCGTGTCCGCGTCCAGCGTGAACCGGCGCAGCTCGTCACCGTCCCAGCGGAAGCCGCTGCGCAGCGTCTCGTGGCGCAGCGTCCAGTCGCGCAGCGCCGCCTGGAGCACGTCGAGATCCACCCGCCCCGGGAGGTCGAACGCCGTACCGAGCCAGGTCGGCACGAACAGCCCGTCCTCGCGCACGCAGCGGGCCGTCCTGAGGTGCGACTCCTGGATGTACGCCGGCGGCCGGGAGTCCTCCGGCAGCCCGGAGGCGGCCGCGACGGTCGCCGGACTGAGCGTCCACTCGACGAGCCGTCCCGGCCGGACCTCGCAGCGTTGGATGTCGGTGATTCGCACGGGCCAACTCCGATCGCAAGAGGGGACCCGTTGATCGGGTCCCCTTCAAGGGAATGCCGCGAGACGCGACCGGGACATGCCGTGCCGCGGCTTTTGACCGGAACGAGGGGAGGCTCGAACGCCGAAGCGATCACTCCACGGTGATCGAATCCAGCTTCTCCCGCAGGTAGACGTGCGAGTCCACGGGCGGGTACGCCACCCGCCCCACGGGCGCCGGCACGGACTCGACGAGCGTCCCCGGGGTGCACTCGCCGAAGTAGACGAGGGACATCAACTCCTCGGTGGGCACGTCCGTGGGCGGCGGCAGCACGCGGTGCCGGCCCGAACGCCACCGGTCACCGGTCCAACGGGCCATGAGATCACCGAGGTTGACGGTGAAGGCGGCCGGATCGTAGGGCGCGTCCTCCCAGCCGGCCCCGCCGTCCGCGGGGTCCGTGTACACCTGCAACCCGCCCCGGCCCGCCTGCCGGTCGAGGATGGTGACGGTCCCGAAGTCGGTGTGCGGTCCGATCCGGAACTGGCCGGGCCGGGGCGCGCCGACGACGTCCGTCCCCGGGTACCAGTTGATGTTGAAGCCGTACGTCGGACGGTCCATGTGCCGTGCGAAGAAGTCGCGTTCGAGCCCGAGGGCGTACCCCAGCAGGGACAGCAGCTCCCGTTCCAGCCCGGCCATCCGCTCCAGGTACTCCTCGCACAGCGGCCGGAGTTCGGGAACCTCGCGCGGCCACACATTGGGCGCGTACCACTCGGCGTTGACGGCCGGATCCTCGAACGGCTCGTGCGTCGCGAACGTCAGCGACTCCTTCAGATCGGGCGGGGTCTCGGTCCCCTCCGCGTACCCGTTGGCCTCGGCCCCCGGTCCGAGCCAGCCGCGCCCGCCCACCTTCGCCGCGTAGGCCTCCTTGACGTCCACGGGCAGCGCGAAGAACGCCCGCGCGGCCTTGCGGACGTCACGGCGCAGCCCGGGGTCCACACCGTGCCCCGTGACGAGCAGGAACCCGGCACTCTGCAGGGCCTGGTCGACGGTACGTGCGAGACCGGCGCGCGCCTCGGCGTCCCCGCTCAGCCAGGGCCGCAGATCGATGGTCGGGATACGGGACGAGGGCCTCGGGCCGCTCACCGATGTCTGATCCATACGACCACTCTCCGCCGCCGGAAAGAACGGGGCAACGTGGATCCGGCCCACCGTGTCGGCGATCCGATCACCGCTCTGTACCCTGTCCCGATCACATCGGGCAGGAGGAACGGGTCATGGTTGCTGCTCCGGTACTGGAGGACCTGCGGGAGGTCTGCCAGCCGCAGGCCAAGCTGGCGAGCCGCAACGGCGAACACTGGGCGGGCCGGCTGTACATGCGGAGCGTCTCCCTGCGGTTCACGCGCCAGTTGGTGCGCACCCCCATCACGCCGGACCAGCTGACCTGGACGATGGTCGGCTGCGGGGTCGCGGCCGGCGCCGCCCTGCTGATCCCGGGCCCGACCGGTGCCGTACTCGCCGTGATCCTCATGCAGTTGTTCCTCCTCTTCGACTGCGTCGACGGTGAAGTCGCCCGCTGGAAGGGGCAGAACAGCGCGGCGGGGATCTACGTCGACCGCCTCGGCGCCTACCTCGCCGACGCGGCGCTGATGGCGGGCGCCGGATTCCGCGCCGCCGAGAACGGGTTCGGCGGCTGGCTGTCGGTCGGTCTCGTCACCGCGCTCGGTGTCGTCCTGCTGAAGGCCTCGACCGACCTGGTGGACGTGGCGCGGGCGCGGCGCGGGCTGGGTGTCGCCGACGACGAGTCGACCCGGCCGCGCTCCCAGGGCGTGGCGACGGTGCGGCGGCTGGCGGCCGCCTTCAAGATCCACCGGGTGACGAACGGCATCGAGGCGTCACTGGTCCTGCTCGCCGCGGCCGTCGCGGACACGGCGACCGGCGGGATCGAGCCGACCCGGTGGGCGCTGGGCGCGCTGGCCGCGATCACCTGGGTGATGGTCCCGGCCCACCTGCTGTCGATCCTGTCGTCGTCCCGGCTGCGCTGAGGAGCGAAACCACCGCGCGCGGGCGGTCGGTGTCAGTCCGCCACCCGCAGCAGGAGCTTGCCGGTGCTCGTGCGCGCGCCCATCAGCCGGTGCGCCTGTGCCGCCTCCGCGAGGGCGAACTCCGCGGTCACCGGGAGGGACACCGTGCCGTCGACCGCCTTCTCGAAGGACCGCTCGGCCAGGCGGCGGAGCTTCGCCGGGGCCGTCGCCGTGAGGCTGAGGACGGAGAAGCCGGCGACCGACCTGCCGAGCGGGTACAGCTCCGGCGGGCCCGCGGTCCACGGCGCCGCGGAGCTCGCGTTGCCGTAGGAGACGAGGCGGCCGAAAACGGCCAGGGAGTCCAGGGACGCCCGCAGGGTCTCGCCGCCCACCGGGTCCAGGGCGAGGTCGACTCCCCGGCCGCCGGTCGCCTGCCGTACCGGCTGCTCGAAGGCGCCCACGAAGACCTCGTCGTAGCCGTGGTCCTTGGCGTACGCCGCCTTCGGCGCGGAGGACACCACGCCGTACACCGCTCCGGCGCCCGCCGCCCGCGCCAACTGGCCGACCACGGTGCCGACTCCGCCCGCCGCGCCTTGCACCAGCACCGTCTCGCCGGAACGCAGCCGGCCCACGGAGTGCACCAGCGCGTACGCCGTGGGCAGCACCGTCGTCAGGGTGGCCGCCGTGCGCAGGCCGACGCCCGCCGGCAGCGGGAAGACGGTCACCGCGTCGGCCACGGTCACCTCGGCGTATCCGCCGCCGTCGGTCAGCGCGGCCACCTCCTGGCCGACGGCCAGGCCCTCGACGCCGGCCCCGACCGCCCGGATCCGCCCGGAGACCTCCAGACCGGGGACGTACGGCAGCCCGCCGACCCGGTAGCCCTCCGAACGGGCCTTCAGGTCCGCGAAGTTCACGCCCGCGTACGCCACGTCGACACTCACCTGCCCGGGTCCCGGTTCGGGCACGTCCGCCTCCACCGTCTTCAGGACCTCGGGACCGCCGTACTCCTGGAACCGCACCGCACGCATGCCTTACCCCCGGCTCGACTGTTCAATGAAAAGCGAACACTCGGGAGTGTATGGTTTTCATCGAACACTCGGCAAGAGATTTCGCGGCGGACACGCGGCGGTGAGGAGGACGGCATGGCCACCACCGGTCATCGGGCCGCCCCGGAGCACACCCACCCCGACGACGTCCCCGTGCTCACCGCGCTGGCCGCGCTCGCCGACCCCGTGCGGCTCGCGCTGGTGCGGGAACTGGCCGGCTCGGCCGAGTGGTCGCGCGCCTGCGGCAGCTTCGACGTGCCGGTCGGGAAGGCGGCCCTCAGCCACCACTTCTCCGTACTGCGCGGCGCGGGGCTGGTGGAGCAGCGCGACGAGGGCCCCAGGCGGGTCAACCGGCTGCGCCGGGCCGAGTTCGAGGCCCGCTTCCCGGGCCTGCTGGCCCTGGTGCTCAAGGGCGACTGAACCGCCGCGCGCGGGACGGCGGCCGCGGCCGCGTCAGTCCTTCTCCGGGTCCTCGTCCTTGCGCAGCGACTTCAGGAACTCGGGGTTGTCGTCGGGAGCGACCCACCGGTCCGGCGCGGCGTCGGGCCGCGGGGCATTTCGGACCTTGCCGGCGATCAGCCAGGCGACAGGGCCGACCAGCACCTCGCCGAAGAGCAGGATGACGATGATCCAGACGACCTTCGGCATCCCGCGCACCTCCTCCTCGGGGGTGTTCAGGCAGTCCACGAAGGCGTAGATCCACAGGGCGAGGACCAGCAGCAAGGGCAGGTACCTGAGCATGGTCGTACGCTCCCGCGGAGAAGTGAGGCGGCCCCGGTGACCGGCCCAGGGTAGCCGGTGGCAGATACTGGGACGCATGGCTTACGACGATCTTCGCTCCCTGCTCAGGGCGCTGGAGCGCGAGGGAGACCTCAAGCGCATCAAGGCCGAGGTCGACCCCTATCTGGAGGTCGGTGAGATCGTCGACCGGGTGCAGAAGTCCGGCGGTCCCGCGCTCCTCTTCGAGAACGTGCGCGGCTCCGCCATGCCGCTCGCCATGAACGTCTTCGGCACCGACCGGCGCCTGCTCAAGGCGCTCGGCCTGAAGTCGTACGGCGAGATCAGCGACAAGATCGGCGGACTGCTGCGGCCCGAGCTGCCGCACGGCTTCGTGGGCGTGCGCGAGGCGTTCGGCAAGCTCGGCGCGATGGCGCACGTACCGCCGAAGAAGGTGAAAGACGCCCCCGTGCAGGAGGTCGTCCTGCACGGCGACGACGTCGACCTCGACGCGCTGCCCGCCCTCTTCACCTGGCCCAAGGACGGCGGCTCCTTCTTCAACCTGGGCCTGACCCACACCAAGGACCCGGAGACGGGCATCCGCAACCTCGGGCTGTACCGCCTCCAGCGGCACGACCGGCGCACCATCGGCATGCACTGGCAGATCCACAAGGACAGCCGCAACCACTACCAGGTGGCGGCCCGGCGCGGTGAGCGCCTGCCGGTCGCGATCGCCTTCGGCTGCCCGCCCGCCGTGACGTACGCCTCCACCGCGCCGCTGCCAGGGGACATCGACGAGTACCTCTTCGCGGGCTTCCTCGCGGGCAAGCGGATCGAGATGGTCGACTGCAAGACGGTCCCGCTCCAGGTCCCGGCCAACGCCGAGGTCGTCGTGGAGGGCTGGCTGGAGCCCGGCGAGATGCTCCCGGAGGGCCCCTTCGGCGACCACACCGGCTTCTACACCCCGCAGGAGCCCTTCCCGGCACTGAAGATCGACTGCGTGACGATGCGGAAGCGGCCGCTGCTGCAGTCGATCGTCGTAGGCCGGCCTCCGACGGAGGACGGACCGCTGGGTCGTGCGACGGAACGCTTTTTCCTGCCGCTACTGAAGATCATCGTCCCGGACATCGTGGACTACCACCTCCCCGAGGCCGGCGGCTTCCACAACTGCGCGATCGTCTCGATCGACAAGAAGTACCCGAAACACGCCCAGAAGGTCATGCACGCGATCTGGGGGGCGCACATGATGTCCCTCACCAAGCTGATCGTGGTCGTGGACTCCGACTGCGACGTCCACGATCTGCACGAGGTCGCCTGGCGGGCGCTCGGCAACACCGACTACGCCCGCGACCTGAGCATCGTGGAAGGCCCGGTCGACCACCTCGACCACTCCTCCTACCAGCAGTTCTGGGGCGGCAAGGCAGGCATCGACGCGACGAAGAAGTGGCCCGAGGAGGGCTACACGAGGGACGGCGGATGGCCGGACATGGTCCTGTCGGACCCGGATACGGCGGCCCTGGTGGACCGCCGCTGGAAGGAGTACGGCCTATGAGCAGCGCCTCCGCCGCGATCCCACAGCCGGGACGCACCAAGGCGTTCCTGCGCCTGGTGATGATCGAACACTCGGTGTTCGCGCTGCCCTTCGCCTACATCGCCGCGCTGACCGCGATGTTCGAGTGGGACAAGAACATCCACTGGGGCCGCCTGCTGCTGGTCACGATCTGCATGGTCGGCCTGCGCACCTTCGCCATGGCGGTGAACCGGATCATCGACCGCGAGATCGACGCCCGCAACCCCAGGACCGCCCACCGCGAGCTGGTGACCGGCGCGATGTCGGTGAAGCACGCCTGGACGGGCGCGCTGATCGCCCTGGTGGTCTTCCTGGCCTCTGCGGCCCTGCTGAACCCGCTCTGCCTGGCCCTCGCCCCCCTCGCGGTCGTCCCGATGGTGGTCTACCCGTACGGCAAGCGGTTCACGAACTTCCCGCAGGCCATCCTGGGCCTGGCCCAGGCCATGGGGCCCATCGGCGGCTGGCTGGCGATCACCGGCGAGTGGTCCTGGGACGCGGTCGTCCTCGGACTCGCCGTCGGCATCTGGATCGGCGGCTTCGACCTGATCTACGCCTGCCAGGACGTCGAGACCGACCGCGAGATCGGCGTCATGTCGGTCCCGGCCCGCTTCGGCATCCCGGCGGCCATCCGGGGCGCGCGGGTCTGCCACGTGATCACGACGGCCCTGTTCGCCTGGTACGCGGTGCTCACCGACGCCGGCGCGTTCTTCTGGCTCGGCCTGCTGATCGTCACGGGTGCGTTCGTCTACGAGCACACGATCGTCCGCCCGCACGACCTGTCCCGCCTGAACAGGGCGTTCTTCAGCGTCAACGGCTTCATCGGCATTGCCCTGTTCGTGTGCGCCCTGCTCGACCTTCTGGTCCGGGGTCTGACCGTCTGAGTACGGTGCCGGGGTGCTCGGGAGGATGAGACCCCGGCTCGGACCCGGGCCGGACCCGGTGACGGCCGACCCGTCCTGAACACCCCGCGTCCCACCGGTACGCTCAAGGTGTGAACGCAGGAGAAACGCAGCGCGCGCCTTGGATCGTGGGGGTGTCGGGGGCGTCGGGTACGCCGTATGCCGCCGCCGTGCTGCGGGCGCTGCTGGACGCCGGTGAGAGCGTCGACCTGGTGGTGTCACGGGCCTCGCGGCTCACGCTGCTCGACGAGACCAAGATCGCCTTCCGGGACGGTCACTGGCAGGAGGACCTGCGGGAATGGCTGGCGCGGGGCGCCGACGGGAAGCCCGGCACGTTCCAGGTGGACGTGGACGGCGTGCGGTACTGGAACGCGGGTGACCTCGCGGCCGGGCCGTCCTCCGGGTCGTACCCGGCGAAGGGGATGCTCATCGTGCCCGCCTCGACCGCGTGCGTGGCCGGTGTCGCCCTGGGGCTGTCCAAGGACCTGTTGCAGCGGGCGGCGAGCGTCACCCTCAAGGAACGCCGCACGCTCGTCGTGGCCGTACGGGAGACCCCGCTGAACGGCCAGACCCTGCGCCACCTGGTCTCCCTCGACGACGCGGGCGCGAGTGTGGTGCCCGCCTCGCCGGCCTTCTACGCGGGGGCGACCCACATCCAGGACCTGGTGGACTTCGTCGCCGGACGCGTGCTGGACGCGGCGGGTGTCGCGCACCGGCTCTACCGTCGCTGGGAGGGCGAACTCGGCGGCGGAACCCGCACGGCGTGAGCGTCATCAGAGCAAGTCGCAGTACCTCTCATCTCTTCGGAACTCTTCAGTGGAAGGCTTCGATCGCATGGACGCGGTGGACAGGCAGCTCATCCAGGCCCTGAGGGAGAACGGCCGGGCCTCCTATGCGGAGCTGGGGCGCCTCGTCGGCCTGTCGGGACCCAGCGTCACCGACCGCATCAACCGGCTGGAGGCGGCAGGTGTCATCACCGGCTACCGGGCCACGGTGGACTCCGCCTCCCTCGGCCTCGGCGTCACCGCCCTGATCGGCATCTCGCTCTCCGACGCCGTGGACCACGAGGACGTGGCCCGGCGGCTCAAGGACCTGCCGGAGATCGAGGACTGCTGGTTCATCGCCGGCGACGACTCCTACATGCTCAAGGTCCGGGCCACGGACGTCGACGGTCTGGAGAAGATCATCCGGCGCCTCAGCGGCACCAAGGGCGTCTCCCGCACCCGCACCACCATCGTGCTGTCCACGAAGTGGGAGAACCGGGTCGGCGAACTGCCCGAAGAGGTCTAGGGCGAGGGCGCCCCCGGGGGTGCCGTTCGCCCTGGAGGCGGGGGAGTACGGTTGGTCGAGCTGTCGAGGAAAGGTGTTGGCATGGACGTCGGGCTCAAGCGCGAGCTGGAGGAGAAGGTCCGCTCCGGTGAGCGGCTGACCCGCGAGGACGGCATCGCGCTGTACGAGTCGGACGACCTGGCCTGGCTCGGCGGCCTGGCCCACGAGGTGCGGACGCGCAAGAACGGCGACGTCGTGCACTTCAACGTCAACCGGCACCTCAACATGACCAACGTGTGCACGGCCTCGTGCGCGTACTGCTCGTTCCAGCGCAAGCCGGGCGAGAAGGACGCGTACACGATGCGCATCGAGGAGGCGGTCAAGCTCGCCAAGGCGATGGAGTCGGAGAACCTCACCGAGCTCCACATCGTCAACGGGCTGCACCCGAACCTGCCGTGGCGCTACTACCCGCGCTCCCTGCGCGAGCTGAAGGCCGCCCTGCCGGACGTGTCGCTGAAGGCCTTCACGGCGACGGAGATCCACCACTTCGAGACCATCTCGGGGCTCAGCGCCTCCGAGATCCTCGACGAGCTCATCGACGCGGGTCTGGAGTCCCTCACCGGCGGTGGCGCGGAGATCTTCGACTGGGAGGTGCGCCAGCACATCGTGGACCACCGGACCCACTGGGAGGACTGGTCCCGGATCCACCGGCTGGCGCACGAGAAGGGCCTCAAGACCCCGTGCACCATGCTGTACGGCCACATCGAGGAGCCCCGCCACCGCGTCGACCACGTGCTGCGGCTGCGCGAGCTGCAGGACGAGACCGGCGGCTTCCAGGTCTTCATCCCGCTGCGCTACCAGCACGACTTCGTGGACATGAAGGACGGCAAGATCCGCAACCGGCTGCAGGCCCGGACCCAGATGGCGACCGGCGCCGAGGCCCTGAAGACCTTCGCGGTCTCCCGGCTGCTGTTCGACAACGTCCCGCACGTCAAGGTCTTCTGGGTCATGCACGGCGTCCAGACCGCCCAGCTCGCCCTCCAGCACGGCGCCGACGACATGGACGGCTCGGTCGTCGAGTACAAGATCACGCACGACGCGGACAACTACGGCACCCCGAACAAGCTGACCCGCGAGGACCTGCTGGACCTGATCCGCGACGCCGGCTTCCGGCCGGTGGAGCGCAACACGCGGTACGAGATGATCCGCGAGTACGACGGCCCGGACCCGGCGCGCCGCGAGTCCCCGCAGCCCATGCGCGTCTGACATGCCGCTCACCTTCACGCTGGACCCCGCCGTCACGCCCGCCCTGCGGGACGGTGTCCTCGATCTGTGGACCGAGGTCACCAACTCCGGCGGGGCGGTCGGCTTCGTGGCGCCGGTCACCCGGGAGGACATACGCCCGGAGCTGCTGAGGTACCTCGCGGGGATGGCCGGGGGACGGATGCGGCTGCTCGTCGGGCACGACGAGGAGGGGCGGGTGGCCGCGACCGCGTTCCTCGCCTTCAACGCGCACCGGCTGAAGACGCACTGGCTGTGGCTCTACACGGTGATGGTGCACCCGAAGCACCAGGGCCGGGGGTACGGCCGTGACCTGCTGGCGGCCGCCGCCGACGCGGGGCGCGGCTTCGAGGACATCGACGCGATCCGGCTCACCTGCCGCAGCGGCCTGGGCCTGGAGCGGTTCTACGCCTCCTGCGGATACCGGGAGGTCGGCCGCGTGCCCGGCGCGATACGGGTCGGGCCGGGCGACCACCGCGACGACATCACGATGCTGCTGCCGCTGTGACCGCCCGCCCCGCGCACCCGGCCACCCCCCTGCAAGATCGGGTCCGGAACGTGCTTCACTGGACGGTGCCCTTTGTGGCTGTTCAGACCGTTCGATTCGGAAGAGTGGATTGAGATGCTCCGCTACACGCTGATGCGCCTCGGTATCTTGGCGGGCTGCTTCCTGGTCGTCTGGGGCGCTGTCTACGCCGGCCTCTTCCCGCGCGGCTTCGGCGACTCCAACTTCCTGTGGATCATCCTGCTCGCCATGGTGATCTCGGCGCCGATCAGCTGGGTCGTGCTGCGCAAGGAGCGGGACCGGGCGTCCGTGCAGGTCGTGCAGAAGGTCGACCGCGCCAAGGCCAACCTGGCCGCCAACCGCAGCCAGGAGGACGTGGCGGACGACACGGCGCGGGCGCAGGGTCAGGCTTCGTAACACCCTCGCGCGCGCTGGGGAGTGCGGCGCCCAACTAGTCTTTCCCTCATGGGTGCCGTGAAGACCAAGCGGATGCCGCGGGCGGTGCGGGAGCAGCAGATGCTCGACGCCGCCGTGAGAACCTTCGGCCAGCGGGGATACATGGCCGCGTCGATGGACGAGATCGCCGAACTGGCGGGCGTGTCCAAGCCGTTGGTGTACCTGTACCTGAACTCCAAGGAAGACCTGTTCACGGCGTGCATCCGCCGTGAGGGCAAGGCGCTGATCGAAGCGGTCCGCAGCGGGGTCCGGCCGGGACTGCCCGCCGACCGCCAACTCTGGGACGGGCTCCAGGCGTTCTTCGCGCACACCGCCGAGCACCCGGACGGCTGGTCGGTGCTGCACCTGCAGGCCCGCACCCACGGCGAGCCCTTCGCCGCCGAGGTCGCCGCGATGCGCGAGGAACTCGTCGCGTTCGTGACCCACCTGATCGTGGTCGCCGCCCGCGAGGCACACCGGGATCCCGACCTTCCCGAGCGCGAGGTCGCCGGGCTGGCCGAGGCGCTGGTCGGCGCCGCCGAGTCCCTCGCCGCCTGGGCCAACGCCACCCCGGGCATCACCGCCCGGCAGTCCGCGGCGACCCTGATGAACTTCGCCTGGGCGGGCCTGGGCAACCTCATGGAGGGGCGGCCCTGGACCCCCTCGGTCACGGCCTGAGCCCAGTCCTCACCGGTCACCGCGCACCCCTCACCCGAGCCTGTCCACACGCCCCTCCACATGGGTGAGGCCCCCACCACGCAGTTCGAACCGGCCGTCCCGCGCCGCGTACTCCACCGTCCCGGGCAGCAGGACCGGCGCCCTGAACTCCGCCCGCACCCGGGCGGACTGGGGCACCCCGTGCGCGGCGAGACAGCGGGCCACGGTCCACATGCCGTGCGCGATGGCCCGCGGGAAGCCGAACAGGCGCGCGGTGAGCGGGTGCAGGTGGATGGGGTTGCGGTCCCCGGACGCGGCCCCGTAGCGGCGCCCGACGTCCTCCGCGATCCGCCACTCGGCGACTTCGGGCAGCCCGCCCGGCTCGTCCCCGGCCGGCCGCGCGGCGGCGGAACCGGTGCGGTGCCGGGCGAGATACGTGCTCCGCGACTCCCAGACGACCTCCCCGGCGCCCCACACCTCGGTGACGACGGTGGCCTGCGTCCCGCGCCGGTGCGGTGCCAGTCCCTCGACGTGCACGGCGAGTTCGTACTCCCCGGTGGCGGGCAGGGACGTGTGCCGGGTGATCTCGATCGACGTGTGGACCAGGCCGAGCAGCGGCAGCGGAAAGCGCCGGTCGCTCATCAGCCGCATGGCCAGCGGGAAGCCGAGGACGTGCGGATAGGTGACCGGCAGCGCGTCGTCGCCGGTGGCGAAGCCGCACACCCGCTCGTAGGCGGCCAGCCGGGACAGGTCGACGCGCACGCCGGGCAGCACCAGCCGGGTGCGCGGGTAGTCGGCGTCCGGGCGGGGCCGCTTGAACGGGGAGCGCAGCGCGCCCCGGGCGAGCAGGGGCGCGAGGGCGGGGGAGCCGGTGAGGACGAGAGCGGCGGATGTCATCACGCCCCCAGCAGTCTCTGGCCGCTGGTCGGGAAGCGGCCGGGCGCCGTGCCGGTGAAGCTCAGGTAGCGGTCGGCCATGTCCAACTCCCATGCGGCTCGGTGTGCGTGCACGGCTACTTACCGGATTGCTTACTCCGGAGTAAGGTTACCGGAGGTAAGGCTACCCAACCGGGACACGCTCGCGGCGGTCCTGGACCGAAACTGAGCCTCCCTCACGTCAGCCGTGAGGCTGCACAGCCCCGGCCCCGGACCCGCCCGTAAACCGCACAATCCCGCCACAGGTGGCTGGGTACGATCTCCTGCCTAACTGGCGGTAACCCCCAATCCACGGCCCGCCGCTGAACGCCTCGGTGCGCGAGGCACGTACGACAGGCAGCAAGCGTTCCGTCGCTGCACGCCCGAGGAGCCGCCCCGTGTCCACGCCCTTTCCGAATGCCCCCGCCTCCTCAACCGCACCTGTCTCGGCCACCGACTACGACGGTCTGCCGATCCTCGTCGAGCCCGAGACGCGTCGGCTCGACGGGGCCGTGCGGGAGGCGTTCGTACCGCCGTTCGCCCCACCCGTGAAGCACGGATCGCTGGGGGACCTGCCGTTCGAGAACGCGGAGACGGCCCCCCGCGCGGTGGTCCTCAGCCGGCGGACGGCCGACGGTTCCTGGGTGGACCTGACGGCCGCCCGGTTCGCCGAGGAGGTCCTCGCGGTGGCCAAGGGCCTCATCGCGGAGGGCCTGGTGCCGGGCGACCGGATCGCCGTCATGGCCAGGACGACGTACGAGTGGACGCTGCTGGACTTCGCTGCCTGGGCCGCGGGCCTGGTGACCGTCCCCATCTACCCCACCTCCTCCCTCTTCCAGACCCGCTGGATCCTGCAGGACTCGGGTGCGGTGGCCCTCGTGACCGAGACGGCGGCCCAGGCCTCCGCACTGGGCCCCGAACTCGACCACATCCCCGACCTGCGGCACCTGTGGGTGATGGAGAAGGGGCACGTGGACCGGCTCGCCGAACTCGGCGCGCTGGTACCGGACGCGGAGGTGGCCGTACGTCGGGGGATGCTCGGCCCCGACACGCTCGCCACCCTCATCTACACCTCCGGCACCACCGGCCGCCCCAAGGGCTGCGCGCTCTCGCACGGCAACTTCTTCGCCGAGGTGGACAACGCGATCGAGCTCCTCCACCCCATCTTCAAGGCGAAGGGGGAGGACGTGTCGGTGCTCCTCTTCCTGCCGATGTCGCACGTCTTCGGACGGATGGTGGGCATCGCCTGCGTCCGGGCGCGGGTGCGACTCGGACACGTCCCGAGCCTGAAGGCGGAGGACCTGCTGCCGGACCTGGCCGCCTTCAAACCGACCTGCCTGCTGACCATCCCCTACATGCTGGAGAAGGTCTTCAACAGCGCGCGGGCCAAGGCGGAGTCGGGCGGCCGGGCGTCGTCCTTCGACCGGGCGGCGGCGGTGGCGCGGAGGTACGGCGAGGCGGTCGAGGCGCAGCAGACGGGCACCGGCCCCGGCCCGAGCCGCGCCCTGAAGACGGCCCGCGGTTTCTACGATCCGCTGGTCTACCGCCGTATCCGCAACGCCATGGGCGGGCGCGTGCGGTACGCGATCTGCGGCGGCTCCCCGCTGGGCCGCCGGCTCGCCGCGTTCTACGCGGGCGCGGGCATCGAGATCTTCGAGGGGTACGGCCTGACGGAGACCACCGGCGCGTCCACGGTGACCCCGCCGCTGAAGCCCCGGCTGGGGACCGTGGGCTGGCCGCTACCCGGCACGAAGGTCCGTATCGCGGCCGACGGCGAGATCCTGATCGCGGGCGAGCACGTGCTGCGCGGCTACTGG
This sequence comes from Streptomyces sp. NPDC054794, assembly GCF_053611585.1. Taxonomy (NCBI): domain Bacteria; kingdom Bacillati; phylum Actinomycetota; class Actinomycetes; order Kitasatosporales; family Streptomycetaceae; genus Streptomyces; species Streptomyces sp. NPDC054794. Next base: position 68,087 of record NZ_JBSHAQ010000022.1, read on the forward strand.
GATCCGCAGGCGGGCGGCGTGGTGCCCGCGACACGGGACGGTTGGCTGCCGACCGGCGACATCGGCGAGCTCGACGACGAGGGCTATCTGACGATCACCGGCCGCAAGAAGGAGCTGCTGATCACCGCGGGCGGCAAGTCGGTGGCCCCCGCCCCGCTGGAGAACTGGCTGCGCTCGCACCCGCTGATCTCCCAGTGCATGCTCGTCGGCGACACCCGCCCCTTCGTCAGCGCCCTCATCACCCTCGACCTCGACGGCATCACCCACTGGCGCCGGATGAACGGCAAGCACCCCGTGCCGCCGGAACTCCTCGTGGACGACGCCGAGCTGAGGGCGATCCTGCAGCGGGCCGTGGACGAGGCGAACCGGCTGGTCTCGCGCCCGGAGTCGATCCGCAAGTTCACGATCCTGCCGGTGGACTTCACCGAGATGGACGGCCATCTCACCCCGTCGATGAAGCTGCGGCGCGAGCAGATCATGCGGGACTTCGCGACGGAGGTGGAGGAGTTGTACGGGGGCTGACCGCGAGCCGCTGACGGCGCTGTTCGGCGACCGTGGCCGCGAAGGAGCGGGCGGGCGGACTGAGCGCGTCCCAGCGGCGCACGGCCCAGCCGACCGGCAGGGGGCGCAGACCGGACAGCGGGACCAGCCGGAGCTCCCCGTTTCCCGGGACGGCGAGGCCCGGGACCGCGGGCACCACCGCCCGCCCCACGCCCAGTTCGGCCAGCAGCAGCGCCGTGTCCCAGTCGGCGACGCTCGTGTCGTACGCCAGCCGCACCCCCGACTCGGCGCAGGTGGCGTCGAGATGAGTCGCGGACGTGGAGTTCGGGGGCAGACGGATCAGGCGTACGTCCCGCAGGCCGGCGGCGTCCAGCGACGCGTGCGCCGCCAGCGGGTCGTCCGAGCGGACCGCCAGCACCCACGGCAGCTCCACCACCGGCCGCTGCTCGATCCCCCGTACCGGCGGGCCGATGGTGATCCAGGCGAGGTCCAGCGTCCCGTCGGCCAGGGCGTCGAAGCTGCCCCGCCCCGAACTCACCGTCCGGAACTCCAGGTTCACCTTGGGATGACGCCGGCGGAACGTCACCAGCGCCTCCGACATGAAGTGCCGTACGGTCGTCGCCCCGGTCGCCACCCGCACATGGCCGCTGTGGCCGTCGACCAGATCCCGCAGCTGCCGCACCGCCAGGTCCAGGCCCGATATCCCCTCGGCCGCCGCGGTCTCCAGCAGCCGGCCCGCCCGGGTCGGCACGACGCCCCGCGACTGCCGCTCCAGCAGCGCGACCCCCGTCTCCCGCTCCAGCCGCTTCACGTGCTGGCTGACCGCCGACTGCGTACAGCCGAGCTCCCGGGCCACCGCGCTCAGGCTCCCGGCCCGGCACACCGCCACGAACACCCGCAGGTCCTCCAAGGTCATAACACCCAAGTTAACGCTTGGAGTTGGTGACACATCCTTAGGATTGACTCGGTGCAGAGCGTGTACGACGATCTCCACAGGGCCCCGGCGGCAACCCGCTCCACCTCCCACGTCGAGTCCGGACCCGGTACGGGGAGGGAGAGGGAGCGGGTGCCGACCACCTCCGTCCCTCCACCGCCGAAAGGACGCGGCACCGTGGCAGCAGAACGGGTAGCAGACCGCGCAGCAGAGGCCAGGGAACTCCTCCTTCGCACCGGAGCCGACGCCCTGCCCCATCCCGGCGGCACCCTCCTCGCCCACCTCGAACGCGTCCGCGCGCTCCTCGCCTACTGGGGCGCCCGCCCCGCCCTCCAACTCGCCGGCCTGTGCCACGCGGCCTACGGCACCGACGGGTTCCCCGGCGCGCTGCTGCCCCTGGACCGGCGCCCGGACCTCGTGTCCGTGATCGGCACCGAGTCGGAGGCGATCGTGTACTTCTACGCGAGCTGCGACCGGAAGGCCACCTACCCGACCCTCACGGACGGCGCCTCCCCCTTCCACGACCGCTTCCCGGGCGGCGGCCCGAAGCACCCCGCGCCCCAGCCGCTGCGCGACTTCGCCGAGCTGACCGCCGCCAACGAACTCGACCTCGCCCGCCGGGACCCCGCCTTCCGCCGGACGTACGGGCCCGATCTCCTCGACCTCTTCACCCGCTGCGAGGCCCTGCTGAGCGATCCGGCCCGGCGGGACTGCCACGCCGTCCTGCGGCCGTAACCCCGATCCGCCCGCCGGCGCACGGCCCCTCGCGGGCCTTGACTTCACAAGACCCTCGCGCGACAGTCCGGTCCCCCGAACCCGCCTCTGGAGGGACCTGCCATGGCCGTGAGACGCACCGGAGCACCCACCCGGAGACATGTGCTCGGCGCCGCCGCAGGCGCCGGCGCCGCCCTCGCGGTCGGCACGGCCACCGGGCAGAGCGCCGACGCCGCCGACTTACCCGTCCTCGGTACGTACGACGTCGTCGTCATCGGGGCGGGCGCCGCGGGCATGACGGCCGCGCTCACCGCCGCCAAGCAGGGGCTGAGCTGTGTCGTCGTGGAGAAGGCGGCCACCTTCGGCGGGTCCGCCGCCCGCTCGGGAGCCGGGATCTGGATACCGAACAACCCCGTCCTGCTGGCCGCCGGCGTGCCGGACACCCCGGCGAAGGCCAGCGCCTATCTCGCGGCCGTGGTGGGGTCCGACGTGCCCGCCTCGCGGCAGCAGGCCTTCCTCGCCCACGGGCCGGGCATGATCGCGTTCGTCATGGCCAACAGCCCGCTGCGGTTTAGGTGGATGGAGGGCTACAGCGACTACTACCCCGAGCTGCCGGGCGGCCTGCCGGGCGGCCGGTCCATCGAACCCGACCAGCTCGACGGCAACCTCCTCGGCGGCGAACTCGCCCACCTCAACCCGGCGTACCTGGCGGTCCCGGCCGGCATGGTGGTCTTCAGCGCCGACTACAAGTGGCTCGCCCTCGCGGCGGTGAACGTCAAGGGCGCCGCCGTCGCCGCCGAATGCCTGGCCCGCGGCACCAAGGCCGCCCTGCTCGGGCAGAAGCCCCTCACCATGGGGCAGTCCCTCGCGGCCGGGCTGCGCAAGGGGCTGCTGGACGCCCAGGTGCCGGTCTGGCTCAACACCCCGCTCACCGACCTGTCCACCGAGAACGGGGCGGTCACCGGCGCGGTCGTGACCCGGGACGGCGCCGCCGGACTCGTCCGCGCCCGGCGCGCGGTCGTCGTCGGGTCCGGCGGGTTCGAGCGCAACGCCGCCATGCGGGCGCGATACCAGCGGCAGCCCATCGGGACGGAGTGGACCGTCGGCGCCAAGGAGAACACGGGTGACGGCATCCGGGCCGGCGAGCGGGTGGGCGGCGCGCTCGACCTGATGGACGACGCCTGGTGGGGCCCCGCCGTTCCGCTGCCCGGCCAGGCCTACTTCTGCCTCGCCGAACGCACCCTTCCCGGCGGCCTGATGGTCAACGCGGCCGGGCGCCGGTTCGTCAACGAGGCCGCCCCGTACAGCGACGTCGTCCACACCATGTACGACCGCAACCCGACCGACCCGGACATCCCGGCCTGGCTGATCGTCGACCAGAACTACCGCAACCGCTACCTGTTCCGGGACGTCGCGCCGACGCTGCCGTTCCCCGACGACTGGTACAGCTCCCGGGCCGCCCACAAGGCCTGGAGCTGGGACGCCCTCGCCTCCGCCATCGGCGTCCCGGCGGGCGCCCTCAGGTCCACCGTCGACCGGTTCAACTCCCAGGCCCTGAGCGGCAAGGACCCCGACTTCCACCGCGGCGACAGCGCCTACGACCACTACTACACGGACCCGATCGTCCTCCCCGACTCCTGCCTCGCGCCCCTGTGGCTGCCCCCGTACTACGCCTTCCGGATCGTGCCGGGCGACCTCGGCACGAAGGGCGGGCTGGTGACGGACGCGCGGGCGCGGGTGCTGCGCGCCGACGGTTCGGTGATCCGCGGGCTGTACGCCGCCGGGAACGCCAGCGCGGCCGTCATGGGACACAGCTACGCGGGCGCGGGGTCGACCATCGGCCCGGCGATGACCTTCGGCTACATCGCCGCGCTGGACATCGCCGGGACGCTGTAGGGGTGTTCCGGGGTGGGTCAGCCGGGCTTGCGGGCGATCAGGAAGGCCTGCGGGGTCGACTCGCCGGCCTCGCGGTTCGGCTCGCGCACGGTCCGGGCCAGCGGCTCGAATCCGGCCGCCGTCAGCAGCTCGGTCATCCGGCCGGGCTGCCGGCGGTGGAAGTCGAGGCGGACCGGGTGGCCGAACGGCCGGTCCAGGCGCAGGGGTTCGTCGCCGACCTGGAAGGCCAGCAGGAGATGGCCGCCCGGGGCCAGGACCCGGTAGAACTCGGCGAACAGGTCCGGCAGCCGGTCCACTGGGGTGTGGATCACCGAGTACCAGGCGACCACCCCCGCCAAGTCCCCGTCGGGCAGGTCCAGGTCGAGCATCGAGCCCTGCCGGAAGGTCAGATCCGGATGCTCCCGGCGGGCGAACTCCACCATCCCCCGGGACAGATCGACCCCGAAGACCCGCAGACCGAGCGAGTCCAGGTGCGCCGTCACCCGCCCCGGCCCGCAGCCCAGGTCCGCCACCCGCCCGCCGTCCCCGACCAGTTCCGCGAACGCGGACAGCACCGCCCGGTCCAGCGGTCTCGTGCCCAGGGGGTCGGGGAAGTGGGCCGCGTAGTCCTCGGCGATGGTGTCGTAGAAGGTCCGGGTGGTGGTGAGGAAGTCGGCGTCGGTCATGGTCGCGGACCCTATCCGCTCCCTCTGACATCCCTTCGGCCACCGCACCGGCACCCAGACCGGCAGCCCGCCGGCCACGGAGATCGCCCCGAAGGACACGCCGACGATGCCGCCGGCGAGCCAGACGAGCGAGCTGTCACGCACCAGCGCGCGGACGGTGCGGTCGGCGCGGTCGGTGCCGTCCGCCGAGGGGCGTGTTTCGCGTCTTGGGTCTGTTCGGAGCAGCGAACGCATGTTTTCTACAATGAACAGCAGAGACCCTGTTCGTCAAGGCGAACGATCGTACCGATGGAGCGAACAACGTGTCCGACGCAGCGGTGCCCCCGCCTTCCCGGCTGCCCCTCGACTGGATCGCCGCGTCCCTCAAACGCGAGCGCACCCGGGCCGGGCTGTCCCTGTCCGAGCTGGCCAAACGGGCCGGCATCGCGAAGTCCACGCTCTCGCAACTGGAGGCGGCGAGCGGGAATCCCAGCATGGAGACGATCTGGGCGCTGGGCGTGGCGCTGGGGGTGCCGTTCAGCGCGCTGGTCGAGCCGCCGACGCCGTCGGTGCGCGTGATCCGGGTCGGCGAGGGCCCGACCGTCGCCTCCGAGCAGGCCAACTACGTCGCCACCCTGTTGTCGGCGAGCCCGCCGGGCGCCCGGCGGGACATCTACCACCTGCGCGCGGAGCCTGGCGCGGCCCGGGTCTCGGAGCCGCACATTCCGGGAACCGTCGAGCATCTCGTCGTGAGTACCGGGAAGGTGAAGGCCGGGCCGAGCGGTGAGGCCGTGGAACTGGGGCCCGGGGATTATCTGACCTATCGCGGGGACGTTCCGCACGCGTACGAGGCGCTGCTGCCCGGTACGACCTTTGTACTGATCATGCAGCACATGTGAGGCGCGTGAACGAGAAATGAACGCGTGTGGAAAAAGGCAGGAGCCCCGTCGCCGTACGGCACGGGGCTCCTTGGGTACTGCTCTCAGGTTCTGCGATCAGGCAGAGATCAGACGGGGGTGACGTTCTCCGCCTGCGGACCCTTCGGGCCCTGCGTCACGTCAAAGCTCACCTGCTGGTTCTCCTCGAGGGAGCGGAAGCCGGAGGCGTTGATCGCGGAGTAGTGAACGAAGACGTCGGGGCCGCCGCCCTCCTGGGCGATGAAGCCAAAGCCCTTTTCGGCGTTGAACCACTTCACGGTTCCGGTAGCCATAAGCCCTCCTTGGGCTCAAAAGGGTTGCCCTGCTCCAGAACCTGCAAGTGCGAAACGGTGCTGCACAACTGCATACGTCTGAAAACGACGAGAGCCCGCGGTCACATGCTCCGCAGGCTCTGTACTGCAAGGGAAACCAAACTGCAACTTGCGGCGAGCCTAGCATGCGGGCAGCCGAAAGCAATAGAGGTCAAGATCACGTCACCCGGATGTTTGAAGAACTCGCCCTATTGGGTTGACGGAGGGGTCGGAGTCAGCACCGTACCCCATGGGGTCTAGTCTCGCGATGTGGACAATTCTCGCACCCGGCCGCGCGTCGGCCACATCCAGTTCCTGAACTGCCTGCCCCTGTACTGGGGGCTCGCGAGAACCGGCACCCTCCTCGACTTCGACCTGACCAAGGACACGCCGGAGAAGCTCAGCGAGCAGCTGGTCCGGGGTGACCTGGACATCGGCCCGATCACCCTCGTCGAATTCCTGCGCAACGCCGACGACCTGGTCGCCTTCCCCGACATCGCGGTCGGCTGCGACGGCCCGGTGATGTCCTGCGTGATCGTCTCGCAGGTCCCGCTGGACCGGCTCGACGGCGCCCGCGTCGCCCTCGGCTCGACCTCCCGCACCTCCGTGCGGCTGGCCCAGTTGCTGCTCGCCGAGCGCTACGGCGTCCAACCCGAGTACTACACCTGCCCGCCCGACCTCAGCCTGATGATGCAGGAGGCCGACGCGGCCGTGCTCATCGGCGACGCGGCGCTGCGGGCGAACCTCCACGACGGGCCGCGCTACGGCCTCGCCGTGCACGACCTGGGCGCGCTGTGGAAGGAGTGGACGGGGCTGCCGTTCGTCTTCGCGGTGTGGGCGGCCCGGCGGGACTACCTGGAGCGCGAGCCGATGATCACGCGTCAGGTCCACGAGGCCTTCCTCTCCTCCCGCAACCTCTCCCTGGAGGAGGTCGGCAAGGTCGCCGAGCAGGCCGCCCGCTGGGAGGCCTTCGACGAGAAGGTCCTGGAGCGGTACTTCACCACCCTCGACTTCCGCTTCGGCGGGCCGCAGCTGGAGGCGGTCGCCGAGTTCGCGCGCCGGGTCGGGCCGACGACCGGCTTCCCGGCGGATGTGAAGGTGGATCTGCTCCCGTCCTAATCACTACGCTGCTGGACAGCCAGGCGTAGGCCCTGTCGTTCGACGGCAGGGCCCAGTTCGACGGCAGGACCCAGGGGGAGGGGACGCCATGCAGCCGCTCGCGGCCGACGAACCGACCGTCGTCGGGCCCTACCGGCTCCTCGGCCGGCTCGGTTCCGGCGGGATGGGGCGCGTGTACCTGGGGCGGAGCGCGGGCGGCCGTACGGTCGCCGTCAAGATCGTGCACCCGCACTTCGCGCTCGACGAGGAGTTCCGCGCCCGCTTCCGGCGCGAGGTCGAGGCCGCCCGGCGGGTCGGCGGGGCCTGGACCGCGCCGGTCCTGGACGCCGACCCGGAGGCCGCCGTGCCCTGGGTCGCCACCGCCTACGCGGCCGGCCCCTCCCTCGCGGCGGCCGTGGCCGACGTCGGCGCCCTGCCCGCGCACACGGTACGGGCGCTGGGCGCGGGCCTCGCCGAGGCGCTGGCGGCGGTGCACGTGCTGGGGCTGGTGCACCGGGACGTGAAGCCGTCCAACGTGCTGCTGACCCTGGACGGTCCGCTCCTCATCGACTTCGGCATCGCCCGCGCCACGGACGGCACGGCGTCGCTGACCTCCTCCGGCGTGTCGATCGGCTCGCCCGGTTACATGTCGCCCGAACAGATCCTGGGCAAGGGCGTCACGGGCGCGGCGGACGTCTTCTCCCTCGGCGCGGTGCTGGCGTACGCGGCCACCGGTGAGCCACCGTTCCCCGGGGACTCCTCGGCCGCCCTCCTCTACAAGGTCGTCCACGAGCAGCCGGAACTCGGCGGGATGGGCGGGGACCTGCGCGAGGTGGCCGAGGCCTGCCTGACCAAGGACGCGGCCGTGCGGCCGGCCCCGGAGGAGGTCGCCCGCCGTCTGGCACCCGACGGCGCGGCCCGGCTGGTCACGGGCGGCTGGCTGCCCGGGATCCTGGTCGAGCAGGTCAGCCGCGGCGCCGTGCAACTGCTCAACCTGGAGACGACGGAGTCGGCGCCCTCGGGGCCGGTGGGGTTCACCGGTCCGTCGGTGGGCGGGAGTTCGGGGGCGAGGGCGGGGGAGTTCGGACCGGCGCCCGAGATGCCGGGGGCGGGGGTGCCGGGGGTGTCGGCACCGGGGTTTTCGGTGCCCGGGATGCCGGTACCGGGGTCGGGTGTGCCCGGGATGCCGCTGCCGGGTGTGCCGGGGGCCGGGGCACCGGTCCCGGGGCCGCGGACCTCCATGCCCGGGGTCCGGGATGCCGCGCCGGGGGCGGCGACCGTGGTGCCCGAGCAGCGGGACGCGGTGCCCGTCGAACAGCGGCCGGGGAAGGTCTCCGTCAGCGTGGCGGCCACCTCGGCTCCGGGCGAGGGCGGACGCGGACGCCGGGTCAGCTGCACGGTGGCCCTCGCGGTGGCCGGGGCGCTGGCCGCGGTGACCGTGGGGCTGGGGTTCGTGCTGCGCCCCTTCGGGGGTGGGGCAGACAGCGACTCGGTCGGTGGCAGCGCCCACTCCCCGGCGCCGAGCGCGGCGGCCAGCGCCCCCTCCAGTCGGGACACCAACGGCGAGGACACGGCGTCGCACGCCGTCCCCGACCGCTACCTCGGCACCTGGGAGGGCCAGGGCACCGCCCTCGACGGCAACCTCCCCATCGGCACCTTCCGGCTCACGGTCCACCGGGTGGGCATCGGCGACGAACTGGGCCGGATGACACAGACCGATCAACTCGGCGGCGTCTGCACCGACGTGCTCACCCTGAAGAAGGTGACGAAGACCCGGATCGTCGCCCGGTCCGTGGGCGCCAAGGGCAACCACGAGGGCTGCAACCCCGCACCCCACCTGGTGGAGTTGACCCCGGTCGGCGACGACCTCAAGTACACGTCGGACAGTTCGGCCGAGGGCAACCCGGTCTCCCGGATGTCGAAGGTCGACTAGCCACCGGCCGCCGGAGTCCCGGGCCCGCCGCCTGCGGCCGGCCCGGCCTCGCCGACCCCTTGCTCACCCCGGGATCACCACGGTCCGCAGCTCGCCGTCGCCCAGGTGCAGCATGCCCTTCCCGGGCACCACCTGGCCGCCGACCATGCTCCGCGACAGCCGTACGCCGATGAGGTCGCCGCTCGACGACTCCTGCGGGGACAGGAGGATGCCGCGGCGGGCCTTCTTGGCGTCGACCTGCCAGCCGGAGAAACCGCTGCACACGTCCTCCTCGTCACCGGCGATGACGAGGGCGAGGCCGCGTTCGGCGCCGCGCGAGACGATCCGCTTCATGTGGGACTCGGCGTCGAGGTCTTCGAGGATCTCGCCGTCGTCGACCAGGACCGCGATCGGCTCCTCCAGCGACGCCGAGTCGATGACCTCCTCGAAGTCGTCCTCGTCGATGTCGTCCCCGGTGAAGACCTTCAGCACGCCCTCCGTGCCGTCGAGCCCGCGCAGCGGCGACTGCCGCGGGGCCGCGACGACCAGCCGTATGCCCTGGGAGAGATAGGACTGGGCAAAGTTCATCAGGACCGTCGAGCGGCCGGACTTGGCCGGGCCCGCGATGACGAACGTCGGTACCCCCTGAGCCAGGTCCGGGCCGAAGCCGACGATCTCGTCGCCGCCGATGCCCGCCAGCGCCCACAGCCGCGAACGGGAGGCCTCCGGGTCGCGCATCTCCCAGGCGTCCGCGAAGGAGATCCGGCTCGGCAGGCTGTCCACCCGGAACGGGCGCCGGGCGCGCGGCACGTCCGCGTCCCGCGCCGCGGCCGCCTCGCCGATGGCCCCGATCGCCGCCGCCTGGCCCTGACCCGTGGTGTCCTCGGACAGCAGCGCGAACTGCGTCTCCGTACCGGACTCGTTGCGGAACGCGCGGCCCGGCGGGATCTCCTCCGGCACCTTGCGGGCCGGGATGCCGAGCGTGGAGAAGTCGCTGCGGTCGGCGAGCCGCAGACCGTACTTGTCCTCGGTGAGCGTGGCGATGCGGCCGACGAGGAGCGTGCGGTCACCGGTGAGGACCAGGTGGATACCGACGCTCGCGCCCTCGCGCATCATCGTCGTCAGCTCGTCGGTCAGCGACCCGTGGTCGATCTCGCCGAGGGTGGGCACCCAGCCCTCCCAGCGGTCGAGCAGTACGACGATGTGTGGCAGCCGCTCGTCCTCGGGCGCGTCGGCCCGCTGCTCGCCGATGTCGGCGTAGCCCTTGTCCGCCAACAGGTCCTGACGGCGGCCGAGTTCGCCCTTGAGCCGGTTGACCAGGCGGATCACCCGCTCAGTCTGGTTACGGCCCACCACCGCGCCGCAGTGCGGCAGCCGGGTCAGCGCGTTGAGCGCGCCGTTGCCGCAGTCGATGCCGTACAGGTGGACGTCGGCGCAGGAGTGCGTGCGCGCGAGGGAGGCCGCGAGGGTGCGCAGCACCTGGGAACGGCCGCTGCGCGGCGCACCGCCGATCATCAGGTGACCGAAGGTGGCGAAGTCGACCACGACCGGCCGGCGTGCCTGATCGGCCGGCAGGTCCTCCACACCGTACGGCGCGGGCGGCAGCTTGCCCGCCGCGAGACCGGCGACCGGGATCTCGATCTCGTCGAGCAGCAGCGTCTCGGAGAGCGCGGGCAGCCAGGGGCTGTGCTGCGCGGGGATGCCCAGCGACCGGTTGGCGTCGCGGACCGCGTCCACGAGCACCTTCAGGTCGGTGATCTCCTCGTCCTCGCGGGCCTCGGCCTTCGGCTTCACCAGCGCCGCCCGGCCCAGGTCCTCCCAGGTCAGCTCGCCCACCCAGGGGGCGAGGGCGGCGGGATCGGCGGCGCCGGGCCTGCGGCCACCGACGCGCCCCGACTGGAAGGGCACCAGGGACGCGTGACCGAGCCGCACGTACGCCCGGCCCGGCGTGTTCTTCGAGATGTGCCCGGCCTCGGGCGAGTCGATGACGTCGCTCGACTCGCCGCCGTCCGTCACCCGCAGGGCGATACGGAGGTTGGTGTTGGCGCGGATCTCCGGGGACACGACACCGCTGGGCCGCTGGGTGGCGAGCAGCAGATGGATGCCGAGCGAACGCCCTCGCTGGGCGATGTTGACGAGCCCCGTCACGAAGTCGGGCAGATCGCGCACCATGGACGCGAACTCGTCGATGACGATGAGGAGCCGCGGCACCGGCGCATGGGACGGATCCCTGCGCACGAGATCCTGATAGTCCTCGATGTCCTTGGCGTCGGCGGCGGCGAGGATGTGCTCGCGCCGCTTCAGCTCGGCGCCCAGCGACTCCAGCGCGCGCTCGACGAGGTGGGCGTCGAGGTCGGTGACCATGCCGACGGTGTGCGGCAGCTTCACACAGTCCTTGAACGCCGAGCCGCCCTTGTAGTCGACGAGGACGAAGGTCATGTTCTCCGGCGTGTTGGCCACCGCCAGCGACGCCACGATGGTCTGCAGCAGCTCCGACTTACCGGAACCGGTGGTACCGGCGATCAGGCCGTGCGGGCCGTCCTTGCGCATGTCGATGCCGAACGGACCGTCGTACGACTCACCGATCACCGCGAGCGTCGACTGCCCGCCCATCCGCCACCGCGCGACGATGGCATCGCTCGTCGGCGGCTCCAGCTGGAGCACGTCGAGCAGCCGGCTGGCACCCGGCAGGGCCGAGTCCTCGGTCTCGCCGCTGATGTCGCGCAGGGGGGAGAGGGAGCGCGCCAGACGCAGGCACCAAGGAGCGGAGACGAAGTCCGGCCGTACGTCCTTGATGCCCTCCGCGCCGGCCTCCTCGACGCGCAGCCGCAACTCCTGTGGTTGCTGGGCGCGTTCGGCCTCGGGCGTGCTCGTGGCATGCCAGGCCTGGAAGGAGGGGAAGCCGCCGGCGACCTGCTGCTGCGCCGCGGGCCGGTCGGCGGCGCCGTTCGCGTCGTACTCCCGCGCCTTGGGCTCGGCGACGACGAACGCCTGGCACTCACCCGGCAGGAACCGCTCCTCGGCGTCCAGACAGATCGCGTACAGGGAGACGGCCGGGCCCTCGCGCAGCAGTCGTACGGCACCCGGCAGCGACCGCAGCCGCCGCGACCCGTCCCAGACGACGACGATGTCCGGCTCGCTGAAGGAGGCCCCCTGCCCACGGTTCTGCTCGGCGGCCTTCTTGCGGGCGTCGAGGATCTGCGTCAATTCACCGATGCGGGCGCCGACGGTCTCGGCGTCGGTGCCGATGAGGACGTTGACGTCCTGCCCGCCGGAGGGCTTGGCGTGCGGCAGCCAGCGCATCCAGTCCCAGCTGTCCCTGGCGCTGTTCTCGCTGAGCACGTAGAACTGCACGTCCATCGGGCTGTGCAGCGCGGCGGTCTGCGCGACCGCCCACCGGCCGAGCGAGCGGGCCGAGTCGCCGGGCCCCGCCATGCCGATGACGCCGAGGGAGCGGAGGGACAGGGCGACGGGCGCGTCCTCGATGTTCCAGGTGACCTGGCGCCGGTGGTCGTCCTGCTCGGGGTCGTCCAGGACGACCTCCGAGGGCAGCCGCCCGGTGCCGACCCGGACCAGCAGATGGTCCCGGTCCGTACGCCGCCGCTCCCACAGCCGGGTCCGCGGTCCGGTGCCCAGGGAGAGCACAGCGGCGGGATCGGGTATGGCGCCGCGCCGGTCCTGCCGCTCCGCGGTGAGGGCGTCCTGGGCGTCCTTCTCGATCCGCTCCTTCTGCTCCTTGTACTCCTTGAGCTGCTTCGCATGGGACTTGCGCCCGTGCTTCTTGTCCATGAAGTAGTTGGCGAACAGCATGATGGGGCTGAGCCCCGCCATGATCAGGTAGTACCAGCGGTGGAAGATCAGCACCGACACCACGGACCCCACGAGGGGCGTGAGCGCCATCAGCCAGGGCAGCGGCCGGGCCTCGTACTCCCTGGGCGGGCTGGGCAGCCGGAACTTGGTCTGCCGGTCCGGCGGGCGCAGCCGCGGCGGCCGGTTGTAGTCGAGCCCCACCCCGTCGTCGGACCACTTCAGGGCGGCGTTGGGCGGGGTGTAACGCCCGAGCTCCAGAAGCGTGTTGCCGATGGCGATCTGGGCGCCGAGGGGCCAGGAGTCGTCCTCGACGGCCGAGCCGTCCTTCGTGACCCCCTCTTTGTCCTGATGGACGGTGACTTGGCAGGTGCCGTCCGTTGCAACTGACAACGTCAGGGCGCGGGCGTCAAGTTCCGGGTCGTCGATCCGGATGTACGAGGCGGCTCCGCTGCCGATGTCGTACCGGCCCACTCCGAGGCGGTGCACGAATCCGGCCACGGGCCCGCCGACGACGCGCAGTTCGACCAGTCCCGTGGGCTCGCCGGGCAGACAGCCGGCGGGATCCTGGAGGCTGACGACGGCCCCCTCCCGCAACGGCGAGCCGACCACGGTGGCCGTGGGGTCGACGACGTACCCGTCGACGTACACGAACGGCGCGCCACCGGCCGGTGCTTGATGATGCTGTCCGAACGGAATGACCTGCGCCCCACTGTGCCCGACCTGCTGGGCCAGCTCCTGGGCGATGTCCCCCACGGTGGACTCGGGATCGGCATCGAGCACGACGTCGGCGGAGCCCCCGCCGAACGGGTCGACGACGGTCAGAGTCAGGCGCACGCTTGTCCTCCCCAAGCCCCCTGTGGCCGCTTTCGCCACGCAGGTCACAGTGAAGGCGACGATATCCGCTCCCTGTTGCCGCGGGACAACGGGGAGACCGGTAAGGCTTCCCGATGGCAACGGCACGCGCAACGGCCGTAAGCTGCTGCCGCAAGAGCGGACGATCACACCGGTGGAACCACGCACCCCACTCGTCTCGTCCGCAAACAGGGAGCCACGGGGGTTGGCCCTGCGGCGTGTTGAAGAGGGAGCAGCTTCATGGCCAAGGACCTTGATGTCACATACCAGGACATGCGCGATGCCGCCAAGCATGTCGTGAAGGAGAAGGAAAAGCTCCACGAGAAGCTCGACGGCCTGCGCAAGTACATCGCGAACCTGGTCGAGTCCGGCTACGTCACCAAGAGCTCGTCGAAGGCCTTCGACGAGAACTTCGACGAGTTCGTGCGGGGCACGAAGGACACCCTCGACGGCCTGGACGGCATGGGCGACTACCTCACCAACGCGGCCGACAAGTTCGAGCAGATCGATGACGAGCTGGCCAAGTCGGCCAAGAGCAAGTGATGCTCGGCTGAGAGCTGTTCGACGGTGCGGCGGGCTTGCGGCCCGCCGCACCGTCCTACGTCCGTCTGCCTCACACCCACCGCAACGAGCCGGAGATGGCCTCGCACAGATCGCCCATGGGACTCTTGATGCCGCTCAGCGGAACGGTGAAGGCCAGCAACAGGTATCCGACCTCGCCCGGCATGTGGACGTAGAGGTCCAACGTCGTCGTCGTGGCCACGCGTACCGTGTCACCGGCGGGGAGAGGCACGACAGTCACCTCCGCGCCCTCCCCCCTGCGGGCCGAGAACGCCTGCGCGAGCTCCTTCGGCGGCGCGTCGAGCACTCCCCGCATCGGAAGCAGGGAGATCAACAAGGTTGCCGGAGTGGCTGATTCGGCCTCCGTACGCAGGAAGAGCTCCAACGCGCCTTCGGCGACACCACGCTCGGCGGTGTTGCGCAGCACCGTCCACAGTTCCTGCCTGGCCTCCGCGGACATGGGGCGACGGCATGCCTGCTGGTCGACGAACGTCTTCAGCTGGGGACGCCAGCGGTCGAGCGTGAGGTCGATCCGGAACCAGTCGCGCGGGACGAGCAGCCGGTAGTCCTCGGGAGGCTCCGCCTGGGTCCGACCGGTCACGCGGGGAGCCCCAGGACGTTGCCCTCGCCGTCGAAGAAGCAGAGGCTCTTCAGGATGCCCGCGAACATGGCGGAGAAGACCTCCCACCCCTCCTGGGTCGGTGTCACCATCTCCAGTACCAGCACCGTGCCGTTATGCAGGGGGACCTGCACCTGGATGAACGACGTCCAGAAGGGCTCGTCGTGCCCCGACGGCACGAGCGCGGCGTCGATGGCCGCCTGCCGGGTACCGATCCACGACACGGCCGGGCCGCAGGGCAGGCTGATTTCAGCGACCTCACCGCGATCGAGCGCGGTCAGGGCGCCGGTCGTGGCATGCACGGGGCTGAACCGGGCCTCCTCCGCCAGATCCATGAGGGAGACGTGCACGGTGGCCGTGCAGCGGGTTCCGTCGACCTCCGTGATGACGAAGCCGGCGTACTGGACGCTCGCTTCGACGAACGCGTCGTAGTTGCCCGCACAGATGGCGGCCCACTGGTACTGCATGTCTTCCGGGGCACCCGGCATCACCCGGCGCGCCAGGTCGATCAGCCCGTCGGCAAGCTCCTCCACGGACTCCACGTCCATGGGCAGCTCGAAGAAGCCCTCCGGCATGATCCAGCGAACGTGCACGGCCTCGCCGTCCACGACCGACGCGAACTCGGCCTCTGTCGTGACTGTGCTCATCGTTCGCCTGCCTCACTTGGCAGTTCGAGCTCCGCCGCGTCGGCGTAGAAGTTGGCGGCGAAGGGGTACGGCCCGTAGTGGGGGTAGAACTCCGGGAGTTCGGCGCCGTGCCGGGAGGCGACATGCGCGATCTCTCGGTAAGCGGCAGACCTCGCGCGTACCTTCTGCCGGGGGCGGTCGCCCCAGTGCCGCCTCAGAGAAATGACGTAGAGAAGGACGATGACGCCAACCACGGTACCGGCTGCGGCGTAGTACGCCGACTGAGACTTCGACGACTCCCAGTACTGGACGTACGCGCCCCAGTACACGAAGAGCCCCATGAGAACGAAGGCGGATGTAAGGCCCAGCCGCATTCCTCCGCTGCGCATCTTCTCCTGGTCGAGGTAGCGCAAGTGGAGCAGCTTCAGCACCGCTGCGTCGTCAAGGAAGTCGAACTGGAGTCGGCGGCCTTCGGATTCGGCGAGTTCGCGTGCGGCCGGGACCGAGGCCAGGACCTCTCCCGGGACCATCTTCCTGATGATCCCGGCCCGTGCCCGGTACTCACCGGGACCGAGCTCGCGGTCTTCTTCGGACATGTGCGGGGCACTCCTTCGGGCTGTTCCGGGGTCAGTGGGCGAGAGCGGCGTGGAACGGCGCCGACGTGGGCTTGGGAGCCGGGGTGGGAGCCGGCTGGGGCGACGGGCTCGGGGTCACCTTCGGGTAGTCACCAGGATCGCCGGTGCCCTCGCCGTTGTGTCCGGTGAAGACCTTCACCATGGCGCTGACGAAGCTTCCGCTCTTGATGGCGGCTGTAATCCTTCGTCCTTCCAGGGCGGGCTTGCCGGCCTTGGCGAGAATCGTGTTCACGGCCTTGACGCCGATGCCGTTGAAGAACTTGAAGCCCACGCCCTCCGCCGCCGCCATGCCACTGAAGCGAAGACCACGCAGCTTGGCCAGACCCTTGAGTCCCTTGAGGGCCTTGAAGCCCTTGAGAACGCCGAGACCAGGCATGACGCCCAGGGCGTCGAAGAAGAGCTTCATGCCGTTGAACTCACCGCCGCGCACGGTCATGTCGTACAAATGCCCTGCGAGCGCGGCCGCGCTGGTGATCACGGCAAGTGCCGCGAACAGCGGTACCAGGAACTCCAATGGCGGCACGAACGCGCAGATGACCGCCAGGATCGAGAACACGGCCGACAGGTTCGAGAAGAAGTCGGCCCAGTCGGCGAGGAAGTTCATGATCCCGCCGGGGTCGCGGACGCCGTCGTGATGGACGACGTTCTTTATGTGCTTGGCGGCGGCCTGGGCGGCCTCGTCGCGAATGATCTTCGCCCGGCCGATCTCACTGTGGCAGCGACGTATGACGTCCATCGCACCGTCGCGCTTCTTCTCGAGACGGGTCCGCTCGGAAACGTCGTCCTTGCTGGGGACGGTGTCCTTGTACTGGTCCAGCCCGCTGACGGCGCTCTTTTGGTCGCCTTCCGCCTCGCGGAAGTCCGCCAGCGCCTTGTCGGCGATCTTCTGGGCCCGGTGCAGCTCGCTCGCGTACTCTTTGGACTCACCGCCCTCCACGACCTTCGTCCCGAGGGCCTTGGAAGCCTCGTCATAGCGGTCGAAGGCCCGCTTGAGGCGCCCAGAGGCACCGTCGGCCACCTCGTGGAACGCACGGCCGGCGTCGCTGTCCCAGCCCTCGACGGAAGCCAGCGCCCGGATGTTGCCGGCCTGCTTGTCGATCTCGTCGGCCATGGTGCGCAACTGCTTGCCGAGCCTGGCGACTTCGTACGGGTCGCCGGGAATGGGGTCGCCGTCGTGCAGAGGTTCCCAGTCGCGGGGGCGAGTCACTTCTTCCCCTTCGAGTTCTTGCGGGCGTCCCGGAGGGCCTGGGCCAGTTTGTGGTCCACCTCGTCGTACGTGTCGGCCGCGGTCTTGGTGTACTTGGCCAGGTTCTCTATGTCCTTCATGAGTTTCTTGCGTGTCTTCTTCCACGTGTCGGAGAACTCGTCGAAGACATCGCGGAGCGTGCCGCTGCCCAGATCGTCGCGGAATTCGTCGGCCGGATTCCCGTGCTCTTTGAACTCGCGGTGAATACGGAAAAGGGAGTCGGAGCAGTCCCGGATGGTATCGAGATCCGCTCGTGTCCTGTCAGCCATGGTGCACCCCCGTGGCGCCTAGCACGGTCCACCCCCGTGGAGCCAAAGATCGGTAATGTTTCGTCAAGAACACCGAAGGTAGCGGTGTGACCGGTGGTTTCGCCAGGCGGATGGAGCTTCGGCGCCTGGCTGAGTGTGAATTTATTATGGCAAATCGGTCAACTTCTGTGCTCAGTTCGTACTCAGGGGTATGGGCAGGGACGCGACGCCGCTCCAGGACGACGAAGCGCCGGACCAACACCGCGACTTCGACGATGCTGGAGACGAGCCCCACCGCCCCACGGCGAACCGGGCGGCTCTTCCGCGACAGGTGATCGGCCCTGCCCAGTGCCCACCCGGAGAGGACGAGCAGGCACGGGGCGGAGAGACCAAGGTGGACCGCGAAGCGGCACACCCCACTCGGCCACGTCCCGGCCGCCCACCGCCAGGTGTCGTCTCCCCAGAACATGTCCAGGACCGCCATTAGGACGAGCGCGCCTGCAAACAGGGGAGCGAGGAGGGAGCGGTAGGCGAACTCCGTTTCCCTCCGCACCTCGCCACCCTGGCGGCCGCTCACAGCGCAACGCCGGAGAAGCCGTCTTCGGACGCCCGGACGGCGCGAGCTCTCACGGTGATGCCTCGCTGTCGGGCTCTGTCGCTACCGGTTGACTGTCTGGATCTCCTGGACGGTGACTTCCTGCGTGGCCCCGAAGGTCCCGTCCGGCAAATCACCGCCCGCACCGCCGGTTCCTGTCCAGTTGATCTGCCAGGTGATGGTGGCCTTCATCTGGAAGGCGCCGTTACCGGAGGAGCGGAGGTACTTGATGCCGCAGGGCGGGGTCTGGTCGGCCTTGCCCTTGACGAACGGGTCGCCGATGGAGCCGTCGGCGTTGATCGCACATTCGCCGGATGCGGGAAAGGTCTCGGCCTCCGTGGTGCCCGGCTGCAGTGTCAGAGAGACTGGTCTGGCCGTAGTGGTGGCCTGGATGTTGAGGCCCGCCACGTTCAGTGAGGCCGTGACGGAGACCTTCTTGAATTTGGTCTTGTCGAGCCAGGCCCAGGTGGGGAGCTTGACCTTGGTGGTTCCGTCGGGGGCGAGAGAGACAGCGGTGCTGGGCAGTTTGATGCGGTTGTAGGCGAGTTCCGCCAGGATTTTCGGGGAGACGGCATTCTTGACGCGCGGGTTGTCGCCGTTGTCGACCCAGAACGGCAGGTCGTCGCATTCCCAGGCCGCGAGGTCGTTCAGGCGGCTCGGATCCTGTGCGGTCACCCACCAGTTGCCCTTGTCGGCCTGATCCAGGTTGTAGTTCTTGTACTTGCCGTCCTTGTAGATGTCCCGGAATTGGCCCGTCGCCACCTTGGCGTAATTGGGCTGATCCGGATCGTCGACGACGAGTTTGTAGCCGTCTTCGGTTCTCTTGGCGAACTCTTGCGCCGAGATGGGTTCGTACCAGCAAGCGGGCGGCGTCCAGTCGCCGACGGGGGTCACGGTAGGGGACGAATCACCGGCGGCCCGGGTGGATCCCGTGAAGGTGATGCGGGACTCCAGGGTTTGCCCGCTGCGCTTGGCGCTTGTCGTCGTCTGGCCATGCGTACCGCCCCCTGGGGAGTAGCCGGCCTGAGCAGGAGACGCGATCACGGTGCATGCGATGGCAACACCGGCCACGACAACCCAACTGCGACCACTGATCACGGCCTGCACGCCTTGTTCCCCCTGTCGCCCTTGAAAATGGACGTCTGCCACACGCCCTTGCCGTTCTTCTCCAGGCGCGTGACGTACAGCACGTATGAGTTGTTGGTGACCGGGTCTTTCTCGACCTTATTGGTCTTGCGGTTCTTCGCGTATGCCTTGCCCTCGAACGAGCAGTAGCTGAGCGTCGCCCGGTTTGCCGCATACACATCAACCTTGGGGTTGAAGTATCGCGTCGTTCCGGTGAGGGTCACGCCCGCGTCGTTGCCCTGCTTGACCCACTGGGCAGCTCCGACGAGCGCATCCCCCTTGTAGTAGAAACCGAGCGCGGGTTCGTCCGGATTTCCCTGCGTGATGGCATAGTTCGTGGCGTCGATGGTGCGTCCGGCGTCTGCGAGTACCGGATCAGTCTTCGGATCTCCGGTCTTCCAGCCATCGAAGACGTCATGGACGTCACCGGGGAGAGCGATCTTGGGTCGCCCAGCGCTGTTGTCTGCCGAAGTGCTCGGCGACGGCGAGCTCTTTTGGTCGCCGGTGTCGGCCCCTGGGATCTTGTCGTTGCTCTTGGATGTGTGGTCACTGCCACCGCACGCCGTCAGCAGCAGGGCTGCGGTCGCGGCGAGCGCGGCGGCAACGGGCAAAGAACGGCGGTTCACGAGTGACTCCCAGTGGGATGAGGATGGACGCAAGGGGAGGGACGCTATCGGTGTGAGTCGCGGTTTCACCAGGACCGATCCGCCAAAGTCAAGGCCTGGACATGGGAGTTCACAACCGTCGATAGCACGTGACGAACGGACTGCGGGCCCAGGTCCGTCATCCCAGCTTGGCGTTCTGCGCCTTGACGACACCCGACGGAATCCGGGCGTTGCCTGCGGACTGCCTGAGGAAGGCCTGGCTGTCGATCGCGAAATAGGTGACCACTGTGTCGTGGAAGCGGAAGACCTGCGTGCGGACGGTCTGGGTCTGGCCGCCGGCGTCGAAGGTGGCGGCGAAGGCGAGCGCCTCGTCGCCGCCGGTCGGAGCCGTCTCCGGCCTGACCGTCTTGTACGGGTTCTTGCCGCCGGGCCCCTTGGCCGCGAAGCCGCTGGCGCAGGACTTCACCGCTGTGGAGAGGTCGGCCATGATGGCCTGTGCCTGGCCATGGGCGTAGGAGGACAGCGTGATGTACGTCAGGATTCCGTCCGGCTCTTTCTTGGCGGCGACCCGGGTCAGGTGAGCCTGGGGGGAGCCCATCGGAAGTTGGTTCATGGCGTAACCGGCCGGCAGGCACGTGGCTTTGTCGACGGTCAGTTCCTTCTGGGTCTTGGCCAACAGGTAGTCGGGTCGCAGCTTCGACACGCCGTAGCCGGCCGCCTCCGTCCCCGTGAGCATCTGCTGCTGCACCTGCTGGGCGGGACTGACCGCCCTCGTAGGAGTGGCCGACACGTCCGGTTTGCTGTCGGCTTCGGACTTGCCACTGCCGCCGCACCCGGTGAGCGCGATGAGGGACAGCACGAACAGTGCGGAGGCGGCCAGGGTGGCCGTTCTCTTCATGCGGAGGCTCTCCTTGATCCTTGGATGGTCCCGGTCAGCCTATCCATGGACCTGTTTGCAGCGTCTTCATCAAGAAAGGAGCTGCCGGAGCCGGGTTGCGCCCGGCATTACTTGCTGAGCGGTCATGCAAGCCTGCTTGTAACCCCGTTGAGCGGGCCTATGTGCTGCTGACGCGGCGGCACCTGGGGTCGAAGGTTGCTCTGGGCTGTGTGTTCTTCCGGCTTGCGCACGGCGTCGGAGGGACGCCATGCGACCGCGGAGCGAAGCTTGCGAAGGCAAAGCAACTTGGGGGGTTCTTGCGGGTGTTCAGGTCGGGACCCGTGAAGATCCAAGTGTGGCAGGGCGGGTCCGAGTCGGTGATGGTCACGTGTCCGTTCGCGTCGGAGGAGTTCCCCGCCCGAACTTCGTACACGCCCTGGAAGGTCGTCACCGACGTGTCCGGCGTCGCGTCGCGCGGCGAGCTGTTGCACGGCGACGGAACGTATCAGGTCCCGCCGCGGGGACCCCGGTTCACCGCGGTTCACGATTGGTTCCCCACACGAGGCGAGCTCACGTCGGGTGAGCCGAGGTGCGTGACGCCACCGCGACGTCTTCTGGTCTCGCCGGTATGCTGCTGGACCCATTTGCAGTGTCTTCCCCAAGACCTCTTGCGACTCAACCGCACCGCGCGCGTGTGTGATTCGTGCAGGCATCGTGGGCGGTCCGTGAGGAGGGCGTCGGTGGCCCTGGGATGGTGGGGCGGCGGCGCATTCGCTGGCGCACAGGTGGTGGCCCCGTCCGCCCCCCGTGGTCAACTGGCATGCGCACACCGTCGGTTGCAGAGGGTAACGGCGCGTCGGTCGGCGCCAGGGAGGCGCAACTCGCCTTGAGGGGCCCATGGGCGACTGATACGGTGCGATCGCTTGACACTCACCCCGGCCATCGGTATTCGGCCAGGTCGGGCGGTGCGTCCAGTGTGTCCCGTGCTCTCGCGTGCGGGCGTTCGGGGGTGAAGTGTCCGCTTTTGCAAGGAACTTGGCAGACATTTTCTTGGGTGTACGGGGAGCGGTTGCGTGAAGATCCAAGAGCGTACGGGGGCGGGCGCCGGTCGTTCCGCCGCTCCGGCTCAGCCGTCGGTCGGCGACCGGCTTCCCACACCGCCTCGCGAGCGCAAACCGGCCCTGGCCGCGCTCGCCGTGCTGCTGATCCTGCTCGGCGCGCTCGGCGCCACGACTCTCGTGCTGCGCGCCGGCGACCGGATCGAGGTCGTCAAGGTGACGAGCACGATCGAGGCCGGCGAGTCCGTCAAGGACAGCGACGTCACCTCCGTGATGGTCGCCGCCGACGACAGCATCCACTACGTGAAGTGGTCCCAGCTGGGCTCCCTCAAGGAGCTCCAGGCCAAGTCCACGATCTACGCGGGCACCGTCGTCATCGGTGACATGTTCACCGGCAAGAGCAGCCTCCCGTCCGGCAAGGCCGCCGTGGGCGTCGCCCTCAAGGAGGGCCAGTACCCGGCCGACATCAAGCCCGGTGACTCCGTCGCCGTCTACAACGTCGACAGCGGCAACTCCGGCTCGGACAAGACCGGTTCCTCCGCCGGAACCTCCTCCGGCGGGACCGCCCTCGTCGAGAACGCCAAGGTCGACAAGGTCGCCGAGGACAGCGATGCGACCGTGAGCACCGGCAACCTCTCGCTCACGCTGCTCGTCGACCAGAGCGACGCCGCCGCCGTGGCGCGCGCCGCGTCCGCCGGTGCGGTCGCCATCGTGCACGTACCCGGCAACGGCAACTAGAAGGCGGCACCCACCCCATGGCGCTCATCGCAATCGCCGCCGACAAGGGTTCCCCCGGCGTCACCACCACGGCCGTCGCCCTCGCGGCGGTCTGGCCGCGGCGCTCGCTGCTCGCCGAGACCGACCCGGCGGGCGGCGACCTGGTCTACCGCAGTGCCGCCGCGCACGGCGGCCAGCTCAACCCGAACATCGGCATGCTGTCCATAGCGGCGACCGCCCGCCGCGGACTGGTGCCGGACCAACTCTGGGACCACGTCCAGCCGTTGAGCGGCGGGCTGGAAGTGCTCGTCGGGCTCGGCATCGCCGAGCAGGCCACCGGGCTCTCCGGGCTCTGGCCCACCCTCGGCCACGCCTTCGCCTCGCTCGCCGACTCCCCGAACGCGCCCGCCGACGTCATCGCCGACTGCGGCCGGATCAGCGGCGACACCCCGGCCGTCGAGCTGTTCCCGCACGCCGCCCTCGTACTGCTCGTCTCGCGCACCGAGCCCGAGGCCCTGGCCCGGGTCCGGGACCGCGCCGCGGCCCTGTCCGCCAAGCTGCACGGCGGTCCGCGCGGCGCCGCGACCCTCGCCACCCCGCTGATCGGCGTCGTCCTGATCGCCGACCCGGGCAGCTCCGGCAAGCTCGTCAACCAGGTCAACGACATGCTGGTGCACGCCCAGACCGGCGCCCGCGTGGTCGGCACCATCGCGGACGACCAGGCCGGCGCCGACCAGCTGGCCGGCCGCAGGCGCGGACGCCTCGACAAGTCCCTGCTCATCCGCTCGGCCCGCAAGGTGACCGCGGATCTGTACCAGCAGTACGGCGCCGCCTGGGCCGTATCCGCACAGGCGCAGCAGGCTCACCAGGCCCAGCAGGGGGCCCAGGCCCAGAATCAGGCTCAGGCCCAGACACACCAGCCCAACCAGCCTCAGCAGCCCCATCAAGGCCACGCGGGGGCCGGCCGATGACCGCTGTCGACCACCAGTTGGTCAAGCGGTTCCGGCAGGACGCCGGTGACCGGATCGCCGAGCAGCGCCGCCTCGACCAGGTGGGCGGCGTCTCGCCGATGTCCACCGAGGACGAGCGGCAGTACGCGCGCGCGGTCATCGCCCAGATCCTGGAGGAGTACGCCCGCACCGAGATCAACGCGGGCCGCACCCCACTCGACGCGGAGACCGAGGAGCAGTACGCGGCCGCCGTGCACGCCGCGCTCTTCGGCGTGGGCCGGCTCCAGCCGCTGCTGGACAACCCCGACGTCGAGAACATCGACATCAACGGCTGCGACCAGGTCTTCGTCGGCTACTCCGACGGGCGGGAGGAGAAGGGGGATCCCGTCGCCGAGACCGACGAGGAGCTCATCGAGCTCATCCAGGTGCTCGGCGCCTACTCCGGTCTGTCCTCGCGTCCGTTCGACTCCGCCAACCCGCAGCTCGACCTGCGGCTGCCCGACGGCTCGCGTCTGTCGGCCGTCATGGACGTCGCCCGGCGGCCCGCGCTGTCCATCCGTCGCGCGCGCATGGGCAAGGTGTTCATCTCCGACCTCGTGGGCAACGGGACCGTGACGCCCGAGGTCGCGCACTTCATGGCCTGCGCGGTCCGCGCCCGCAAGAACATCATGATCGCGGGCGCCACCAACGCCGGCAAGACGACGCTGCTGCGCGCCCTCGCCAACGAGATCCCGCCGCACGAGCGGCTCATCACCGTCGAGCGCGCCCTGGAGCTCGGGCTCGACACCTTCCCCGAACTTCACCCCAACGTCGTGGCGTTCGAGGAGCGGTTGCCCAACTCCGAGGGGCAGGGCGCCATCGCCATGGCGGAACTGGTGCGCCGTTCGCTGCGTATGAACCCCTCCCGGGTCATCGTCGGTGAGGTCCTCGGCGACGAGATCGTGACCATGCTCAACGCAATGTCGCAGGGCAACGACGGCTCGCTGTCCACGATCCACGCCAACAGCTCCAGCGAGGTCTTCAACCGTATCTCCACGTACGCGCTGCAGGCCTCCGAGCGGCTGCCCATCGAGGCCAGCCAGATGCTGATCGCGGGCGCCGTGAACTTCGTCGTCTTCATCCAGCGGCGCAACAACTACCAGACGGGCGGCCGGCTCCAGCGCATGGTCACCTCCGTCCGCGAGGTCAACGGTGTCGACGGCCGGGTGCTGTCCAGCGAGGTGTTCGCGGAGGCCCCGGACGGACGGGTCGTACCGCACGCGCCCATAGCCTGCCTGGAGGACCTGATGGCGTACGGCTACCAGCCGCACGGGACTTGGGGGTGAGCGGCGTGACGTACTCGGCGCCCACATACGAGGCTCTCGGCTCGCTCGGTTCCATGGGCGGCCTGTTCTCCCCCGAGGTCCTGTACTCCATCGGCAGTGGTGTCGCCGTCGGCGGCGGACTCGCGCTGCTGATGCTCGCGGTGCGCGGTCTGCCCGCGAAGCCCGCGCACGAGAAGCAGAAGACGAACGAACGGGCCGCCGAACTCATCCGGTTCGCCGGTCAGCGCGGCTCGCTCGCCGCCATCGTCGGGCTCGCCGTCCTGCTGCTGACCCGCTGGGCCGTGGCCGGCCTCGCGGCCGGCGTTCTCGTCT
Organism: Streptomyces sp. NPDC054794; assembly: GCF_053611585.1. Classification (NCBI taxonomy): domain Bacteria; kingdom Bacillati; phylum Actinomycetota; class Actinomycetes; order Kitasatosporales; family Streptomycetaceae; genus Streptomyces; species Streptomyces sp. NPDC054794. The sequence goes on from NZ_JBSHAQ010000022.1 coordinate 93,175, forward strand.
TCTTCTGGGACCGCCTGTTCGGCGGCGCCGCCGAGGAACGCGCGGCCATGCGCCGCGTGGAGGCCCTTGCTTCCTGGACGGAGTCGCTGCGCGACACGATCGCCGGCGCCGTCGGCCTGGAGCAGGCCATCCCGGCCTCCGCCCGGGCCGCCGCCCCCATCCTGCGCCCGCACCTGGACGCCCTCGTCGACCGGTTGCGCGCCCGCACGCCGCTGCCCGAGGCGCTCCAGGTGCTCGCCGACGAGATCGACGACGCGTCCGCGGACATCATCGTGGCCGCGCTCATCCTCAACGCCCGCCTGCGCGGCCCCGGTCTGCGCCAGGTCCTCGGCGCCCTGGCCAAGTCGGCCCGCGAGGAGGTCGACATGCGCCAGCGCGTGATGGCCCAGCGCGCCTCGACACGCCGCTCGGTGCAGATCGTGGTCGCGGTCTCCATCGCCTTCGTCCTCGGCCTCTCCGTCTTCAACCGCGACTTCGTGAAGCCGTACGGCACGGCGGTCGGCCAGCTCGTCCTCGCCGTCGTCTGCGCCCTGTTCGCGCTCGGCTTCTGGTGGCTGCGCAAGCTGTCGACCATCGAGACGCCCGAACGGTTCCTGGTGCGGGACGAGGCGGCGGTGCAGTTCGTACGGCCCCGCACTCCGGCCCAGCAGGGCGCCCAGCCCCAGCCGTTCCAGCCGGAAGAAGGTGCACGCCGGTGAACCTCACGATGCCGATCGTCGTCGGCGTGGTCTTCGGACTGGGCGTCTACGCCCTCGTCCGCGCCCTCATGCCGACGAAGCGCAGCGCGGTCGCCCAGGTCGCCCGGATCGACGCGATGCGGGCGCGCGGTTCCGCCTTCGAGACCGCACGGCAGACGAAGGACACGGGACGCCTCGGCTCGCTGCGGGCCGAAGTCGGCGCGCGCGTCGCCGACTTCTACCTGCAGCAGGGCTGGGAGCAGCGCTCGCTGCGCGCGGACCTGGCCGTCCTGGACCGCAGCTGGGAGAAGTTCCTGGCGACGAAGGTGCTGCTGGCGACCGCCGGGCTGTTCTTCGGCCCGTTCCTGTTCGCCGTGGTGTGGACGCTGGGCTTCGGCTCCAGCCCGGTCATCCCGGTCTGGCTGGCCCTGCTGTTCGCGGCGCTCTTCTTCTTCCTGCCCGACCTGGAGGTACGGCGGGACGCGGCCGACCGGCGCCGGGACCTCAGACGGGTCATCGGGGCCTACCTCGACCTGGTGTCGATGAGCCTGGCCGGCGGCCGGGGACTGCCCGAGGCCCTGATGGCGGCCGCCGAGGTCTCCGACGGCTGGGCCAACCAGCGCATCCGCAACGCCCTGTCCGACGCCCGCATCACCGGCATCAGCCAGTGGCAGGCGCTCGGCGCGCTCGGCGAGGAGCTGGGCGTCGAGGAGCTGAAGGACCTGTCCGCCTCACTGGCGCTGGTCGCCGACGACGGCGCCAAGGTCCGCGAGTCGCTGGCGTCGCGTGCCGAGACCATGCGGCACCGCGAACTCTCCGAGATCGAGGGCAGTGCGGGCGAGAAGTCCCAGTCGATGCTCGTGGCGCAGCTGCTGCTGTGCGCCGGCTTCCTGGTGTTCCTGATCTTTCCCGCGGCGATGCGGGTGTTCCAGGTCTGAGCCCGTTCCCATCACCCAGCGAACTGTTTCGAAAGGACAACTCATCATGAACGGACGGAACGTCAGCACCGGGATCCCGGCCGTGGACTTCCTGGTCACCTTCCTGTCGGGCCGCGTCCAGCGCGCCCGCTCCGGCGAACTGGACCGCGGTGCCTCCGCCGTCGAGTGGGTCATCATCTCCGCGGTCGTCGTGGCGATCGTCGGCGTGGTGGCCGCCATCATCAACACCGCGCTGAGCGACGGCGCCAACAAGGTCGGCGACTGCATCAAGGGTGCCAGCGCGTCCAAGACCTGCTGATCGCGGTTACGGGATCGCACGTACGACACGACGGGGATGACGGGGTTGTTTGTGGGCGTGGGCAGATGGGCGCGCCGCCGGGCCAGGGCCGCGCGGGGGGACGCCGGTGATTCCGGCATGACCGCGATCGAGTTCGTGCTGCTCACTCCCGTCCTCTTCTTCATGATCTTCGCAACCGTCCAGTTCGCCCTGTACTTCTTCGCCGACCACGTGGCCCAGGCGGCGGCCCAGGCCGGCGCCCGCAAGGCCCGCGCCACGGCCGACGAACAGCCCGGCGCCTGGCGGGGCGAGGCCCGGGACGTGGTCGACGACTACATCCGGCAACTGGGCCCGCAGCTGGTGCTGTCGCCGGACGTGACGATGCTCCAGCCGGAGCGGAACACGGTCGGTGTGGAGATCACGGCACGGGTGCCCACGGTGTTCCCCGGGCTGGACCTGACGGTGCACGCGCAGTCGTCGGGGCCGGTGGAGCGGTTCGTGAAGGAGGGGGAGAACTAGATGTCCCTCGCCTCCCTGCGCACACGCATGACCTCCGGCCACCGGGACGACCGGGGACTGTCGACCGTCGAGGTCGTCATCCTCGCCCCGGTGATGATCCTGTTCATCCTGGTCCTGGTGGCGTTCGGCCAACTGGTCGACGGCCGGGGCGCGATCGACGGCGCCGCGCGCGACGCGGCCCGGGCCGGCTCCATCCAGAAGGACCACGGCACGGCCATGACCGAGGCCCGCAAGGCCGCCGAGGCGGACCTCGCGGACGTCTGCTCCGGGCCGGTCTCCGTCGTACAGAAGAGCGCGGGCTTCGACCCCGAGGTCGACCCGTTCTTCACGGTCGAGGTGAGCTGCCAGGTCCGGGGCCTGGCGATGCTGGGACTGGACATCCCCACCCATCTGTCCGCCAGCTTCTCCTCGTCGCTGGACCCGTACCGGAGGTCGGCGTGAGAGCAGCCGTACGGACCTGGTGGTCCGACCGTCGCACCCGCCTGGACGACCGCGGCTCCGGCGCCGGAGCGGTGATCATCTTCGCGCTGGTCTTCCTCTCCCTGTCCGCGTTCGTGATCGACGGCGGCCTGTCCATCTCCAAGCGCGAACGGGCCGCCGACATCGCCGAACAGGCCGCCCGCTACGCCGCCCAGGACATCGACAGGGAGGCCCTCTACGACAACCAGGGCGGCCCCGCGCCGATCAACTTCCAGAACTGCGACGCCCGGGTGAAGGCCTACGCCCGCGAGATGGACCTGTCCGGCGCCGACATCGCCGCGACCCACTGCGTGGCGGCCGACGCCGAGGAGGTCGAGGTCCAGGTGCAGTTGACGTACGAGCCCGTGTTCACCGGCATGTTCTACGGCGGCGACGTCGTCGTGCACGGGCAGGCCGTGGCCGAGAACCAGGTGGGCTGAGCGGCGGTGTTCGGGCGGCGGAAGACGGAGCCGGACGTACCGCCCGTGCCGTGGGACCGGGCGGGCTGGTTCACGGTGGGCGAGGTGCTGCGGGCCGGCAGCCTGACCCGTAAGCCGCTGACCGGACCGCGGGCGATTCGGATGCCGTCGACGCACGACGGTGTCCGCTACCACGCCCCGGCGGTGCTCGTCGCCGACGACGGGGGCGAGACGCCCTCGTACGCGCTGTACGACGCCGCACGTCCCACCGAGTTGGTCTGCGCCCTTACGCCGGAGAAGTCGGGCGCCCGCTACCGGGTGACCGCCGACGGGGGCGCGGAACTGGGCCTCGTCCACCGGACCCCGGCCGCCAGGCGCACCGTCCAGCACGGCTGGTGGCTCCAGCAGCCCGGTCGTCCGGACGCCGTGGCCCGCTACCACTGGGCGCGGGGCAGCGCCAAGGAGATCGCGACGCGCGGCAAGGACAACGTGGTGCGCGGCGCGGGCGCGGTGGTCGGCAGCGTGGTCGACTCCGTCCTCAGCCTGGGCGTGGAGGGCGACGCCCGCACCAGCTCGTACGAGAGCCGTCCGGTGACCTGGCGCGCCGAGGGCGACGACGAGCCCGGGGTCCTGACCTGCGAGCAGTTGGAGGGCGTCAAGGCGTATCTCCCGCAGGCGAGTTGGCTCGACCGCCGGCTGGCGTTCGCCCTGGCGGTGCTGCGGGAGGCCTGAGCCCGGACCCGCTCGGAGATTCTTACTTTCTTCCTACCTTCAGCCCCTCCGCCCTTACCCGTCACGGGCAGGCTGACCCGTCTGTGACCGGTGCGCGCGCCGGGGGCCGTGGTGCGGGAGGGGGAGCGTACGCGTGAGTGATCAGCAGGCGGACATCGATCGGATCCGAGAGTGTTCCAGAGCGCTGACGCGCATCCGCGACACCTTCGCCGAGCGCGCCAACCCCGCCGAGGGCTACGGCGTCGGCGAGATCGGCTCGCAGAAGGTGCTGGACGCCTTCGAGAAGTTCGGCAGCAACTGGAAGATCCACCGCGGGAAGCTCACCGAGGAACTGAAGCAGCTCGCCGGGATCACCAAGACCGCGGCGGACTCGTACGACCAGCTCGACCACGAACTCGCCGAGGCCCTCAGGAAGGCCGACAAGGACGGCAAGCAGGCCAAGGGGGCGAAGAAATGAGCGCCCGCCCAGCCGCCGACCGCTGGTCCGTGCTCGGCGAGTCGTCGGATCCGGTGCCCGGTGACCCGGAGGAGGTGGCCGCGCTCGGCCGTGAGCTGCGCAGGACCGCCGAGGCCATCGAGAAGGAGGCCCGCGAGATCAAGGCCCTTGCCTCGGTGGAGAACTGGAAGGGCAAGACGGCCACCGAGTTCCGCGGCTCCGCCGAGGGCGCGGGCGACAAGCTGCGCAGGGCGTTCAAGCGGTACGACGAGGCGGCCAACGCCCTCGGCACCCAGGTCCGGGACGGGGTGTGCAGCAACGAGTACGCCTCGGAACTGCACCGCGCCCAGCAGTTGGCCGACAAGGCGCTGCACGACGCCGAGGCCGCCCACGGCGACCTCACCACCGCCCAGCGGTCCCTCGACGGGCAGCCCCACGACACCCCGAAGGACGACCCGGACAGCAAGAAGTTCACCAAGCAGAAGGAGCACGCCGACTCGGCGCTGTCGGCGGCCAAGGACACCCTCGAAGCCGCCAAGGGGATCCGTGACCGGGCCGCCGGACTGGCCGCCGACGCCATCCACGACGTCATCGAGGGCGACGGGCTCAAGGACGGCTGGACGGACAAGTTCAAGAACTGGGTGCACGAGAACGCGGGCTGGCTGACCCAGATCTCGAAATGGGCCGGCCGCATCGCCCTGTGGGCGGGTGTCGCAGCCCTCGCGCTCGGCTGGATCCCCGTCATCGGCCAGGCCATCGCCGCCGTCGCCAACGCGGTCGCCCTGCTCGCCAGCGTCGTCGCCCTCGCCACCGACCTGGTGCTCGCCCTGGGCGGCGAGGGAAGCTGGAAGTCGGTCATCCTGGACGCCGTGGGCGTCGCGACCTTCGGCATCGGCCGGGCCGCGATGTCGGGCGCCCGGGGCGCGGCCGCCGGAGGCAAGGCGCTCGCCCGCAGCGGGCTGTTCCGCAACGCCGTCGCCTCGGGCATGAAGTCGGGCAAGGCGTGGAACCTGGCCAACCGCGGGGCCCAGGGCGCGATCCGGGGCAAGGCCGCGGCGGAGGCGATGCGCACCATGCCGAAGGGCAAGTTCCCCACCTGGAGCAACCTCAAGGAGGGCTTCAGCCCCGTCTCCATGTACCGGGACACCGTCGACGGCGCGAAGTCGATCGGCAGCGCCTTCTCCAAGCAGGGCTGGAGCGAGGGGCTCAAAGGGATGGCCGCACCCCGCTCGCTGGGCACCCTGGACCCCGAACTGGCCCGTACCGCCTCCGATCTCGACGGCATCGCCCCCGCGGGACTGAAGCTGCCCGAGGTCAGCGGCGCGCTGAGCAACTTCAGCGCGCACACCAACGTCTGGGCCGGATCCACGTTCGCGGGCGTGGCGGCCGGCGCGGAAGGCGCCTACGGCACGGTGACGTCCCTCTACGACAAGGTCGCGGGATGACTCCCGAGCCGGCTCTGCGACCGGCAGCCGGGCGCGGACCCGGGCTCGAACGCTGCCACACCTCCCGCCTGTACCTGGACGGCACCGAGCTCGTGCTGCGCACGCGGCGGCGGTCACTGCGGCTCCCGGTCGGCCCCGGCGGCATCACCCGCGCCGTCTTCGTCGACGTGCCCGGCGCGGACCGGGAACGCATGGGGCCACCGGTCACCGGCTCCTGGGGCGAGGTCCAACTCCAGGACCGGAACGGGGCCTTGCTGGCCTGGTTCGACATCGAGGACTGGCTTCCCGAAGCGCCCGCGCTGCCCAAGCGCTCCGTGCGCGGGGAGCAACTGCTCGGCCGCACCGGGGTGTCGGCGCTGCTCAAGGCGGCGGGCGTCCCCCTGCACGTGGTGCGCGACGCGGACGATCCGCGGGTGGCGAGGGGGGACCGCCGCCGGGGAGCCGTGCGGCTGGGCCGGGGCGGCGACCTCCCCGCCTGGTACTGGGCGACGCGGCTGGTGGCCGGGGGCGTGTGGTTCGCCGCGTTCACGGTCGTCGTCTTCTCGGGCTCGCTGTCCCCGTGGCTCGTCCTGCCGGCCGCCGTCGCCGCCTTCGTGGCCCCGGCGGCACGGCTGGCCCTCCGGCTCGGGACGCGGATGCGACTTCGGCGGTACGACCCCGTCGTACGGGAGCGGGTCCGGCCGGCCCCCGCGGACGGGCCGGGAGCGACCGTACGGTTCCGGCGGGACACCGAACTGCGCGTGCAGGACCGCGATCTCGTCCTGCGATACACCGACGGTCGGGAGTACTGGCTGCCGCTGACCGGCCCGCATGCCTTGACGACCCTGGTCCGCGTGCGGAACCGGGCCGGTGCACCGGTCGGCGTCGAACTGCGGGGGCCGGGCGAGGAGCTGCGGGCCGCCCTGCCCTGGGGCCCCTGGTTCGGCGGTACGGCCGGGGCGGAGGGTTGGGCGTGGCTGCGCGCGGCGGCCGGGGCCGCCGGGCTGCGGGAGACCGAGCGAGAGCCGAGCGGCAAGGCCGCCTGGCCCAAGCACCCGGCGCTCGGTGCCGACCCGCTGCCCGCCTCCCCCCGCGCCGCACGGCGCGTGTCCCGCTTCTCCGGCACCCCGGCCGGCGTCTCGTCCACCGCGGTCATGGCCCTCGCCTCGTACTTCTCGATCGCCTGGGGCATGCGCATGCCGGACACGCACCCCGCGACGGCCCCGGCCGTGATCGTCCTGGGCGCGCTCGGCGCCGTGCTCCAGGCGGTCCCCTACCTCGCCCACCAACTGCACAGCCGCCTCCGGCTGGACCGACCGGCGGATCCGGCACCGGACCGCCCCCTCACGGAGCAAGCCGCATGACAGGACTCCAGGAGACCGCGCCCCCGGCCGACTACCGTCTGCTCCTGCCGGACGGCTGGTTCCGGATCCTCCTCGACCCGCCGGAGCAGCGGGACAAGGCGGTCGACGCGCTGGTGGAGCGCCAGTTCCACGGCATCGACAACGCGCCGCACCTCAAGGAGGACCTCCGCAAGGACCTGCGGCGCCGGGCCGCGAAGGCGCACCGCTCGGGCGGCATCGAGCTGTACCTCAGCCTCCAGGAGATCGGCCCCTTCACCATCCCCGCCTCCCTCCTCGTCACCCTCGCCCCGCTGCGGCACGCGGCACCGCTGCCGCTCGACGCGCTCGCCGAGACGCTGTCGGCGGCGGACGGGGGAACGGCGAGCGTCGAGGAACTGCCCTCGGGCCCGGCCGTGCGGGTGCGCAGGCTGATACGGCAGCCGGGCGAGGAGGACGCGCGGCAGGTCCACCACTCGCTCTCGGTGGAGTACCACGTCCCCGTCCCCGGCACGGCGGCGTTCCTGCTGCTCACCTTCTCGACGCCGCTGGAGCAGATCGCGGACGCGATGGCGGAGCTCTTCGACGCGATCGCGGCGTCGCTGACCTGGACGGAGTGACGACACCATGACCGACGACCCCCTGAGCGACGACCTGTCGAACCTGGGCCTCGAGTGCTCGGAGGACTGGGTGCCGTTCCCGGTGACAGGCACGGGCACGGGCACCGGCGACGCGGACCCGACCATGGACCCGGCCGTGCACCTGGACCTGGACTACTGGGCCAAGTACCAGGCGGAGGAGCTCGCCGAGCGCTACGCCCGTGACGGGGAGAAGGCCGACGTCCGCGCCCTGACCCGGGACCTGAAGCGGGCGGCCGCCGACAGCCGCACCCGCACTCCGCTGGCCGCCTTCGGCTGGTACGTCAGCGGTCACAACGCGGTGGCGGCGATCATGGAACTCGACGCCATCCACCCCGACGACACGGTCCCGGACGTGTCCCTCGCCTGGCTGACCGAGCACATGGCGGTAGGGGAGTTCGGCGAACCGGACGTCCGCAGGCTGCGCCTCCCGCTGGGCGACGCCGTCCGCATCCGGCAGAACTTCGTCGGCGAGAAGAAGCGCCTGCTCGGCCCCCGCCCAGTGATCCGCTCGCTCTTCTACGGGGTCCGCCCGAAGGGCATGCGCACGGCGATCACCCTGACCCTGTCCTGGACGGAACCGATCCTGGACGAGCCGACGGAGCGGATGGGGGACGACATCGCGGGGACGCTGTCGGTGTGAGCGGCAATCGTGCCGGTGCGGGTCATGCGTGCTCGTCGCCCTCGAAGGTGACCGGGGTGTAGGTCTTGGCGTAGTCCGCGAGGAAGCGGCGTGCTTCGTCGGGGAGGGGCAGCGGAGCCCTGGCCACGTATTCGAGGAGCCGCTTCGGCGCGTAGTAGTCGACGAATGCGTAGGCGACCCGCTCCAGGTCGGCCGCGGGCCCGTACCGGTCGGCGACTCCCAGAGCCGACAGCAGCTGCGGAAGGCTCATGCCACCGACTCCGCCGCCGAGGTCCACCGGAAGCCGGTACGGCGTCACCTCGGCGGGGGAGAGGGGCGTCCGGCCACGCTCGATGTCCGCGAGGTCCGCACGGCGCAGCCGGCACCACGGACCCGTACGTCCGGCTGATGTTCCCGGCTCACGTCTGCGAGTTCTCCGGCGGCGAGCCCCTCGACGAGGCGGTGACGCGCTATCGAATGCTGCGTCCGACTCATCTGGACCGGTCTCCCCTTCCCTTTCTGAAGATGCGGTACGCCAATACGCGCACCCGCGCCCGGAGTACGGACCCCGGGCGCGGCTTCGCCGAGCCGGATCGGCTGGTCGAGGAGCTCCGCCGGATGGACGGGGGCACGGGGAGCTTCGTCGAGTTCGAGAACCGGCACGGCGCGGTGTGGCGTGTCGAATGGCACGGCGCCTGGTTCGTCGCGGAATGGGAGACGCAGAGCGGCACACCGCGGGAAATCGGCATCGACGAACTCATCGGGTTCGCGCTGGCGAGCCTGAGGGACTGAGGACACCGCAGGCCGGTCGCACCGGAGTTGGATGTGTGGGGAATGTGAGGGTGGGGCGCGGGAGGGGCGGGAAGGGCGTCCCGGGTGGGCCGGAGGCGTGGTGCAACCCCGGCCTATGGGGCGGGAAATGAGGAATCGGGCGGCGATGGTCCCCTGGTCCCCGGCGGACCTTTTCGACGCTGTCAGTCCCAGTCAATAGGATCTCGGTAGGCTCGACCCACCCCCCGAACCCACTCCTCCCACACACGACCCAGGACACCCGCCATGGCGCGACGCAGGACATCAAGCTCGACGGGAAGCCCCACGGGCCCGCGGAACCGGACACCGCAGCCGGTGCGCATCCGGCGGCGTACGTTCGGGGACTTCGTCAAGGCGTTCTTCGCCTTCCTCGCGCTGCTCGTGCTCGTCGCCGGCGTGCCCGGCGCGCTGGCGGTGACCGTCGGGTGGCCGCTGCCGCACGGGGTGCCGAGCCTCGACTGGCTGCAGCAGGAGATCACCGTCACGACCTTCCTGCACGTGCTCACCGTGATCGTGTGGCTCGCCTGGGCCCAGTTCACGGCCTGCGTGCTGGTGGAGGTCAAGGCCGCGCTGTCCGGTGTGGGCATCCCGGGGCGCGTACCCGGCGCGGGCCCCAGCCAGCTCCTCGCCCGGCAACTCGTCGCCGCGCTGCTGCTGGTCGGTGCCACGGCGGCCAGCCTCACGCCGGGGCTCTCGCAGCTCGGGCACAGCATGGAGGGGAACCAGAAGGGGACCGTCGCCGCCGCCCAGCAGACGCCCGGCCTCCTCGCGCAGCAGCAGGAGCAGGCCGCCGGTACCGCGGCCGCGCTCGCCGAGCAGGCCTCGCACGCCACCGCCCACGCCGACGCCGGGGGCGGCACGGCCAAGCACGGCGACACGGCGACGCGAAGTACGGCGACGCGAAGTACTACGTACTACCGGATCCAGCCGCCCGAGGGCCGCCACCACGACTCCCTGTGGGAGATAGCGCAGCGCCACCTCGGCGACGGCCGCCGGTACAAGGAGATCTACGAGCTCAACAAGGACCGGATCCAGCCCGACGGTTCGCGCCTGTCCGAGGCCAGCCTCATCCGGCCCGGCTGGATCATGGAGATGCCCGGCGACGCGCACGGCGGCGAGCTCGTCGAGAACCCCGACGCGCATGTCTCCTCCGAGGTCCGCCAGCAGATCCACGACTACGCCAAGACCGGGGACCACGCCCAGGAACAGGAGCAGGGGCAGCACGCGAGCGGCGGCGGTTCCGGCGCCTCCCACACCTCCGTGCCCGAGCAGCGGCCCGCCTCGGACGGGGGCCAGGAGCGGCAGCACGCCACCCCCGCCGCCACCGGCTCCACCTCCGTCGGCCACTCCTTCCGCCTGCCCGAGGCCCTCGTCGGCGCCCCGCTCCTCGCCGCCGGCCTGCTCGGTGCCCTCGGGCGCCGGCGTCGCCAGGCGATGTGGCAGTCGGCGCTCGGTGCCGTCGGCGGACGGCGCGGCATGGAGCCGCCCACGCCGACCGGGGACGCCCAGGACGTGCAGGACGCGCTGCTGGTCGGCGCCGACCCCGAGGGCGTACGACTCCTCGACCGGTCGCTGCGCGGCCTCGCCGCCTCCCTCGCCGCCGAGTCCCGCGCGCTGCCCGTCGTCTACGCCGCCTGGCTGAGCAACGGCGACCTGCACCTCCAGCTCGCCCAGCCCGCCGGCAAGCCGCCCACGCCCTGGCAGCTGGGCCAGGACCAGACGTTCTGGCTGCTCGCCCGGTCCGACGCCGAGCGGTACGAGGAGGTCGACACCGCGGCCCCGTACCCCGGCCTCGTCAGCCTCGGCACCATGGACGACTCGCGGCTGCTCCTCAACCTGGAGGCCGTGCCCGGCCTCGTCTCCCTGAGCGGACGCGAGGCCGACCGGGCCGCCGTGTTCTCCTCCGTCGCCGCCGAACTCGCCACCAACGGCTGGTCCGACCGCATGACGATCACCCTCGTCGGCTTCGGCGAGGACCTCACCGCGCTCGCGCCCAACCGGCTGCGCCACCTCGACGGCATCGAGGCCCTCCTCGAAACCATGGAGGCGGAGACGCGGCAGCGGCGCGGAGCACTCGGTGCCGCCGGGCACGACTCGGTCCTGACCGGCCGTACCGGGCCCGCCCAGCACACCCGTTGGGCTCCGCACCTGGTCCTGCTCGCCGCCCAGCCCTCCGCCGAGGACGCGGTCAGGCTCGCCGAACTCGCCGCCGACGCGAGCCGGCTCGGCATCGGCTACCTCGTCGGCGCCGAGAGCGGCGATCTGCCCGGCGCCGCCTGGGAGATGGAGATCACGGCCGCGGGCAAGCTGCTCGCCCCGCTGCTCGGCCTGGAGCTCGACGCGCAGCTCCTGCCCGCCACCCAACAGCGTGCCGTCGTCGAGCTGTTCGTCGAGGCCGACCCCGAGCGGGACCCGGACGGGCCCACCAACGCCCCGCCGTTCCTGGTCGACATCAGCGAGCAGGGGCGGCCCGCGGTGTACGCGCGCCTGGTCGGCCCGTACGAGATCATCGGCCTCGACACCCCGGACGGCGAACGCAGCGCCCTGCTCCACGAGGCGCTCGCCCTGCTGCTCCTGCACCGTGAGGGTGTGCACCCGCGGGTGCTCGCCTCCGCGCTGTGGCCGCGCGGGGTCACCGAGGACGTACGGGACGCGCTCGTCGAGCGGCTGCGCGCCTGGCTCGGCGCCGACCCGGACGGCACGCCCCGCCTCACCACCGACGAGACGGGCCGGCTCACGCTCGCCAAGTCAGTCGTCTCCGACCTGGACGTGCTGCGCTCCCTCTACTACGAGGCCACGCAGGGCAAGGGCGTCGACAACCGTGCCGTGCGCGGGCGGACGCTCACCGACGCGCTGGTCCTGGTCCGCGGACCGCTGCTCGCCGACCGGCCCGAGGGCCGCTACCGCTGGCTCACCCACGAGATCATCGATGCCCAACTCCCCCTGCTGGTCGCCGACATCGGCCTCGCCCTGTCCGCGTTCCACCTGGAGAAGGACCGCGCCGAGCGGGCGATCGAGGCGCTGAACGCCGCCCTGAACTCCGCCCCGGCCGACGAGCGCCTGTTCAACGAGCTGCTGCGCGCCACCCACGCCACCGGCGACACCGACCGGCTCCGCTCGCTGGCCGCCGACCTCGTCGGCCGCAGCGGGGCGCGCGGCCTGCCGCCGCGCACGGAGGCGCTCCTCGACGAGCTGCTCCCGACCTGGCGCGACAGCGTCGCCGCGGCCGGATGACCGACCTGCTGCCGGTCGTCGCCGCCGCGCTGTGGGGCGTGGCGGCCGGCGCCCTCCTGCTGCCCCGGGCCGCTTACCGGCTCTCGGTCCCTGCGGAGGAGCCGTGGCGGGACCAGTGCCCGGGCGGGCATCCGGTCCACGGGTGGATCGGGCCGGCACGGTGCGGGCAGTGCGACGAGGCCTCGTACGGCCCGAACGCCCTCCTCCTCGCCGCGGCCACCGCCCTGGTGTGCGCCGCCCTCGCCGCCGCCACCGGCACCCGCCCCGAACTCGCCGTCTGGCTGCTGCTGTCGCCCGTCGGGGTGCTGCTGGCGGCAGTGGACTTCCGGGTGCGGCGGCTGCCGGACGCGCTGACGCTGCCGCTCGCGGCCGCCGCCCTCGGCCTGCTCGGCCTGGCCGCCCTGCTGCCCGAGCACGCCGGCGACTGGTTCACCGCGCTGTACGGCGCCCTCGCCCTCGGCGCGGGCTACTTCGTGCTGTTCCTCATCAACCCCGCCGGCATGGGCTTCGGCGACGTGAAGCTGGCGCTGGGGACGGGCGCCGCCCTGGGCTGGTACGGCTGGCCGACGGTGATGCTCGGCACCTTCGCCGGGTTCCTGCTGGGCGCGCTGTACGGGGGCGCCCTCGTCGCCCTGGGACGGGCCGGTCGCAAGACGGCGATCCCGTTCGGCCCGTTCCTGATCGCGGGCGCGTTCGTGGGGATCCTGATCGGCGCGTACACAGCCTGAGGTCGGACGGTTGAACGCCCTGGCGTAGGCTGGTTCGGTCCGTCCACAACCCTTGACGAAAGGGACGCCCCGGTGACCGAGAAGGCCGACCTCCAGTCTGTGCTCGACCGTGCCGCAGCGGGCGGACGCATCACGCCCGAGGAGGCGCTCGACCTCTACCGCGACGCCCCGCTGCACGCGCTCGGCGCCGCCGCCGACGCCGTACGCCGCCGTAAGTACGCCGGCACCGAGCACATCGCGACGTACATCATCGAGCGCAACATCAACTACACGAACGTGTGTGTCACGGCGTGCAAGTTCTGCGCCTTCTACGCCGCGCCCAAGGACACCGCCAAGGGCTGGACCCGCGACCTCGACGACATCCTGCGCCGCTGCGCGGAAACCGTCGAGCTGGGCGGCACGCAGATCATGTTCCAGGGCGGCCACCACCCGGACTACGGCGTCGAGTACTACGAGAAGCACTTCGCCGCCATCAAGAAGGAGTTCCCGCAGCTCGTCATCCACAGCCTGGGGGCGAGCGAGGTCGAGCACATGGCCCGGATCTCGAAGGTGTCGGTCGAGGAGGCCATCACCCGGATCCACCGGGCCGGTCTGGACTCCTTCGCCGGCGCCGGTGCCGAGCTGCTGCCCGAGCGCCCGCGCAAGGCCATCGCCCCGCTCAAGGAGAGCGGCGAGCGCTGGCTGGAGATCATGGAGATCGCGCACAAGCTGGGCGTGGAGTCGACCTCCACGATGCTCATGGGCACCGGCGAGACCAACGCCGAGCGCATCGAGCACCTGCGGATGATCCGGGAGGTGCAGGACCGCACGGGTGGCTTCCGCGCCTTCATCCCGTACACCTACCAGCCCGAGAACAACCACCTGAAGGGCCGCACGCAGGCCACGCTCTTCGAGTACCTGCGGATGATCGCGATCGCCCGGCTCTTCCTGGACAACGTCCAGCACATCCAGGGCTCCTGGCTGACCACGGGCAAGGAGGTCGGCCAGCTGTCGCTGCACTACGGCGCCGACGACCTCGGCTCGATCATGCTGGAGGAGAACGTCGTCTCCTCGGCCGGCGCCAAGCACCGCTCCAACCGCCTGGAGATCATCGACCTGATCCGCAAGGCGGGCCGGGTCCCGGCGCAGCGCTCGACGACGTACGAACACCTCGTCGTCCACGACGACCCGGCGAACGACCCGGTCGACGAGCGGGTGATGTCGCACATCTCGTCCACGGCGATCGAGGGCGGCACGGCGCATCCCGAGCTGAAGCTGCTCGCGTCCAACTAGAGCCGATCACAGCGACCAGAGCCGACCAGAGCCGATCAGGGGTTCCGTGCTGACACTTCACGTCGCCGAGCAGTCGCCCGAGGCGGCGGTCCTGGTCGACGGGGCGTCCGTCGCCGCCGTCGGCCCGTACCAGGAACTGGCCGACGCCCACCCGCAGGCGAGGGTGCGGCGCTGGCCCGGCATCCTCACGCCCGGACTGCTGAACCCGTACGGCCCGGAGCTCCTTGAGGCCACCTACCATCCCGACCCGCGCGAGGCCGATTCCCTCGGCACCGAGCCCATCGGCGGACCGCGGGCCCGGGAGATCTTCCGCACCGACCCCGCACGCCTCGGCGCGAGCGCGCGGCGCGGGATCCAGCGGATGCTGGCGCACGGAACGGTGGCGGTGGCCGGGGAGTTGCGGTCGCGGGCGGTGGTCGACGCGGTGCGCAGGGCGGGCCTCGCGGTGGGACAGCGGCCGGACCGGCTCCCGGGCCCGGCGGCGCTCTCCCCGACCCCGCTGATCCTGCTGCCGAGGCTGGTGCCGGGCGGTCCCGCCCGGTTCGCGGTCTTCGACGTCGCGGACCGTGCCGAACTGGTCCGGCGCGGCGCCGGGACCTGCGTGGCGACCGTGATCGGCGGGCGGCTGGTGTACCGGGGCCGCTGACCGGGCTCAGCCGGACAAGCTCCGTCCGAAGGCGCCCGAACTCTGCTTCACACCGCTGCAGTCGGTCGCCGGGTCGTCCCGCCCGGACCGCCCGTGCGCGCACTGCCGGTCGCGGAAGGAGGACCACATCGACACCCAGGCGATCTCCTTCTTCTCGGCGAACGCCCGCACCTGGGCCGCGTCGGAGAGCGTGAACGTCTCGCCCGCCACGTCGTTGACGCCGATCATCGAGGTGAGCGCCATGCCCCGCCAGGCGTCCGCGTCGGACAGTGCGAAGACCTTCTTCAGCTGGGCGTGGGTGGCCCTGGCCGAGGTGAGGGCGTAGTCGCCCATGTCGCCGTCGTACGACTCGGCGTAGTTCATCGTCATGATGTTGACGGTGGAGACCTGCACGTCGTACGTGTTCGCGGACTCCAACAGTGCGAGGCCGTCGGAGTCGAGGCCGGACGGCATCACGGGCAGGGTGAAGGTGACCTCCAGGTCCGGGCGGTCCCGTTGGAGCTCCGCTATCGCCTTCGACCGCAGGGCGACCGAGTCGGAGTCGGTCAGCGTGGCGCCCTCGATGTCGAAGTCGGCCCGGGCGGAGCCCGCGTCGTCCAGCGCCTTGCCGTAGGCCGCCGCCAGTTCGGACGCGGAGTCGCAGGCCTGCGCCAGCTCCTTGCCGGACGCCCCGCCGAAGGACACCCGCACCGTCGCGCCGTCCCGTTTCAGCCGCGCGATACGGGACTGGACCGCCGGGTCGCCGATGGCCTCCGACCCGTCCCACTTCGGCGTGCAGCCGCTGCCGTTCGAGATCACGAAGGATAGGTTGTACGTCGCCGGGGAGCCGGCGGAGTCGGTGGCGGACGCGTCCGTGGCACTGACGTAGGGGGCGTACGACGTACCGTCGGAGGCGTACGACGTGCCGCCGGAGTCCGAGTCCGCGGAGCATCCCGTGACCGCCAGTGCGAACGTGCAAGTGAGCCCGGCCGCCGGCCTCAGGAAACCCCTCATCGCGTACGTACCCGCTCTCGTCGTCTCTGGCCCAGGACGGAACCGCCTCGCGTCTCCCGGAGGGAATGTTGCCAGGGGCCGCCGGGAGGCTGCCCGGGGCCCGAGCCGTGACGATGCCGAGGGGGCTGCCCGGGCGTCGTACCCCCTGCTGCCACAATGGGCGGGTGACCCGCGCATCCCTGGACAAGCAGCCGCACGAAGTCGCCTCGATGTTCGACAACGTGGCGGAACGGTACGACCTGACGAACGACGTCCTGTCGCTCGGCCAGGACCGGCGGTGGCGCAAGGAGGTCGCGAGGGCGGTCGACGCGCGCCCCGCGCAGAAGATCCTGGACCTCGCCGCCGGCACGGGCACCTCGTCGCTGCCCTTCGCGCAGACGGGCGCGTACGTCGTCCCCTGCGACTTCTCCCTCGGCATGCTCCAGGTCGGCAAGAAGCGCAACGCCTGGCTGCCGTTCACGGCCGGCGACGCGACCCGGCTGCCGTTCAAGGACGGCACCTTCGACGCGGTGTCGATCTCCTTCGGGCTGCGCAATGTGCAGGACACGGACGCCGCGCTGCGCGAGATGTACCGGGTGACCCGCCCCGGCGGGCGCGTGGTGATCTGCGAGTTCTCGCACCCGACATGGGCTCCTTTCAGGACCGTCTACACCGAGTACCTGATGCGGGCCCTGCCGCCGGTCGCGCGCGCCGTCTCCTCCAACCCGGACGCGTACGTCTACCTCGCCGAGTCCATCCGCGCCTGGCCCGACCAGCCCGCGCTGGCCGAGCGGCTGCGCGGGGCGGGCTGGTCGAAGGTCGCCTGGCGGAACCTCACCGGCGGGGTGGTCGCCCTGCACCGTGGCTTCAAGGAGAGCTGAGCCTCCGGCTCACCGGTTGATCATCTCGAAGGCGTCACCGGGCTCGTCGAGTTCGCGTTGCAGCCCGCCCCGGGGCGGGCGCGGAATGCGTGGCTCGCGGATGCCTCCGCCGCCCTCTCCCTCACCGAAGTCGAACCACACGTAGACCATGGAGTCCCGCGGCACCTCGGCACCGGGCTGCGGGTACTGGCGGACGACGTAGTCGACGACGGTGTGGTGGAAGTCCGGCCGGTCCGGCGCGTTCAACGACAGCCCCCACGCCTGGGCGGTCTCGCGCGCGTCCACGGCCATCAGACCGACAAGGCGTGGTACGCGCACTTCGGGCGTTTTGGGTGTTATATGCACAGATGTCACCCCCAGCGGTACTGGAAGGGTAACGCCGCCGCGCCAACAGCCGGAAGCGGTAGGTGTCTTTCTGTGACAGATCATTACTTTGAGTTACGAGTCACAGATCAAGGCGGTAGCAGTGCCCCTGCCGTGCTCTCTGCCGCTCCGTCTCCGGCGTCACATACGTCTGCGCGAGACGCATCCCCAGCCGCCGGGTGACCGCGATGGAGCGCTCGTTACTGGCGTCCACCATCGCCACCACGCTCGGCACGCCCGCCGCCCGCAGCCGCTCCAGGGTCTCCCGCGCGGCCGCCGTCACATACCCCTTGCCCCAGTGCGCCCGCCCGAGCCGCCAGCCGACCTCGATCTCGCCCGTCGGGCCCCACTTGCGCTCCCACGGCTGGGCGCCCGTGAAACCGATGACCTCGCCGCTCTCGTCGAGCACGGACCACAGGCAGAAACCGCGCTCCGCGTCGTGCCGGCGCTGGCGGGCGGTGAGCTCCTCGTAGACGGACAACTCCGCGGCCCTGCCGCCCTGGAACTCCATGACCTGCGGGTCGGCGAAGGCCCGGTGCCAGGTGAACGCGTCCTCGTGAGTGGGGACACGCAGCCGTACTGCGGGGAGAGCTCGTTTCACGGGGGCAGCCCTTCAGCCGGGTGATCAATCCTGCTGAATAGACTGCCCATGTCCAGTGCCCGTCAGCACGCAGATTTCGAACTCAGGGGAGATCCCGCCGTGACCGAGCCCCTCTCCGACCACACCGCCGATGTGATCGTCGTGGGCGCGGGGCCAGCCGGCTCCGCGACCGCTTACCACCTCGCCCGGGCCGGCCTCGACGTACTCCTGCTGGAGAAGACCGAGTTCCCGCGGGAGAAGGTCTGCGGCGACGGCCTCACCCCGCGCGCCGTCAAGCAGCTCGTGGCCATGGGCATCGACATCTCCGAAGAGGCCGGCTGGCTGCGCAACAAGGGCCTGAGGATCATCGGCGGTGGCTCCCGGCTCCAGCTGGACTGGCCTGATCTTGCCTCGTTCCCCGACTACGGACTCGTCCGCAAGCGCGACGACTTCGACGAGCAGCTGGCCCGCAACGCCCAGAAGGCGGGCGCGCGGCTGTACGAGCGCTGCAACGTCTCCGGCCCGATCGTCGACGACCGCACCGGCCGCATCACCGGCGTCACGGCCAAGCTCGGCGAGGAGAAGCGGGAAGTCACCTTCCACGCTCCCCTCGTGGTGGCCGCCGACGGCAACTCCACCCGGCTGTCCCTGGCGATGGGCCTGCACCGCCGCGAGGACCGCCCGATGGGCGTCGCGGTCCGTACGTACTTCACCTCCCCGCGCCACGAGGACGACTACCTGGAGTCCTGGCTGGAGCTGTGGGACCGGCGCGGCGCCCAGGACCGCCTGCTGCCGGGCTACGGCTGGATCTTCGGCATGGGCGACGGCACGTCCAACGTCGGCCTGGGCGTCCTGAACACCTCCGACTCCTTCAAGGAGCTGGACTGGCGCGAGGTCCTGAAGGCCTGGTGCGCCTCCATGCCGGAGGACTGGGGCTACACCCCGGAGAACATGACCGGCCCCATCCGCGGCGCCGCGCTCCCGATGGCCTTCAACCGCCAGCCGCACTACACCAAGGGCCTGCTGCTCGTCGGCGACGCCGGCGGCCTGGTGAACCCCTTCAACGGCGAGGGCATCGCCTACGCCATGGAGTCCGGCCAGATCGCCGCCGACGTCATCGTCCAGGCGCACGCGCGGGCGACGCCGGGCCAGCGCGAACTGGCCCTGCAGCGCTACCCGCGCGTCCTCAAGGACACCTACGGCGGCTACTACACGCTGGGCCGCGCCTTCGTGAAGCTCATCGGCAACCCGAAGGTCATGCAGATCGCCGCCCAGCGCGGCCTCACCCACCCCCTCCTGATGAAGTTCACCCTGAAGCTCCTGGCCAACCTCACCGACCCGACGGGCGGCGACGCGATGGACCGGATCATCAACGGCCTGAGCAAGGTGGCACCGAAGGCCTGACCCGCCACGAGCCCTGGGTCCTGTCGTTTGACGACAGGGCCTAGCTATGGCCTCTCGTTCGGATCATGCCGGGCTCGCGGGCCCTGGCACCGCTCCCCAAGCTCTTCGAGCAGGGGGTACCCCCAGCCGCGTTGTCGTCGGTTGCCATGGCTCCGCCATGACGCCCTCCTCCGCCTTGCGATGCACGGCACCAGACCCCGCTCCCTGATCCGGCCTGATCCAAACGAAAGACCCTAGCCGCTCAGCGCCTCGGTGTTGGCGGCCCGGCGGGCGAACACCTCGTCGCGCCGGTCCGCCACCTGCCGCAGCGCCTGCGCGCGCTCCCGCCGGGACAGCCGGTCCAGGTACACCTGACCGTTCACGTGGTCGGTCTCGTGGGCGAGGCAGCGCGCGAAGTACCCCGTTCCCTCGATCACGAGCGGCAGGCCGTCCCTGTCCTGCCCGCGCACGACGGCCCGGTCGGGGCGCGGTACGTCCATGACCGCGCCCGGCACCGACAGGCACCCCTCGCCCTCGTCGAGCAGCCGGCGCCCGACCGGGTCGAGCGGGTCCAGGACGGGATTCACGATGTGCCCGACATGTCGGACACCATCGTCGTCGGGGCAGTCGTACACGAACAGGCGCAGATCGACCCCGACTTGGTTCGCCGCAAGTCCCGCGCCGTCGGCGACATACATGGTCAGGAACATGTCGTCGATGAGCGCGGCGAGATCGGGCCCGAACTCGGTGACGTCCCGGCACGGCTTGTGCAGGACCTCCTCGCCGACCTCGGTGATGCGCCGCACCGACCCGCGCCGGGCCTCCGGGGCGAGCGGGGGATAGGACGCGACGGGCCGGCCCTGGACGAACACGCTTGGCATCACTGTCTCCTTGTGATTGTGAGGATGCCGTGGGTGACGGGTGAAGCGGGTTCCGGCATCCGGAGCCCCTCCCTACCCTCCGGGTCTCATGACAGCAGAACTCGCGCAGCAGTCCCAGGAGCACGTCGGACACTCCCGCAGACGCTTCCTCGCGACCGCCGGCGGAGCGGTTGCCGCGGGAGCGGTCGGCGCCACCACCTCGGCCGCCGCCGCGCACGCGGCCGGAGCCTCTTTAGGGGGCAAGCGGGTCGCGGTGCTCGGCGGCGGCGTCTCCGGCCTCAGCGCCGCCCACGAACTCGCCGAACGCGGCTACGCCGTCACCGTCTACGAGTACTACGACGTCCTCGGCGGCAAGGCCCGCTCGATGGACGTCCCCGGAACGGGCACCGACGGCCGCAGGCCGCTCCCCGGCGAGCACGGCTTCCGCTTCTTCCCCGGCTTCTACCGGAATCTGCCCGACACCCTGCGCCGCATCCCGTTCCCCGGGAACGCAGGCGGCGTCCACGACAACCTCCGCAGCGGCACCGAGGCCCTGTTCGCCCGCGCCGCCGACCGCCCGGACCTGCACTTCCCGCTGCGCAGGGCGACGACCCCGCCCGCGCCCGGCGACATCACGCCGTCCTGGCTCCGGGACCAGATCCTGTCCGTGCTCGATCTCGGCACCCGGCTACCCGCCCACGAGGTCGCCTACTTCGCCGATCGCCTTCTGGTCCACCTCACCAGTTGCGACGCCCGCCGCGAGGACCAGTGGGAGAAGACGGCGTGGTGGGACTTCATCCGCGCCGGGCAGATGAGCACGGAGTACCAGGTGCTCCTCGGCATCGGCCAGACCCGCAACCTGGTCGCCACCCGCGCGGAGATCGCCTCCACCCGCACGGTGGGCCGCGTCATCATCGAGGCCCTGCTGCTGTGGGGCCTGCTCGGCCGGGGCATGGACGGCGACGCCGAGGTCGACCGCGTCCTCAACGCCCCCACGAGCGAGGCCTGGATCGACCCCTGGGAGACGCATCTGCGCTCCCTCGGGGTCCGGTTCGCGCTCGGGACACAGGTGCGGGAGGTGGTGTACGAGGGCGGGCGGGTGACCGGCGTACGCGTCTCGGCCCGCGACGGCGGCCAGGAGCGCGTGATCACCGCCGACAACTACGTCAGCGCGATGCCCGTCGAGCACGCCCGCGCGACCTGGGGCCGGGCCCTGCGCGCGGCCGACCCGCAGCTCGGCCGGTGCGACGCCCTGAAGACGGACTGGATGACCGGCGTGATGTTCTACCTGCGCACGCCCACACCCGTCGTGCACGGGCACATCAACTGCCTCGACTCCCCCTGGGCGGTGACCGGCATCGGCCAGTCCCAGTTCTGGGACGTCAGGGACTTCTCGCGCGACTACGGAGACGGTCGGGCCCACGAATGCCTGTCCACGATCATCTCCGAGTGGGACAAACCCGGCATCCTGTACGGCAAGACGGCCCGTGAGTGCACCAAGGACGAGATCGTCGCCGAACTCTGGGCCCAGCTGAAGGACGGGCTGAACGACTCCGGCAAGGCGACCCTCACCGACGAGGACCGGCTGGGCTGGTTCATGGACCCGGCCGTGACGGGCCTGGGCGGCCCCGACCCGCAGAACCGCGAACAACTCCTCATCCACCCCACGGGCACCCTCTACAACCGCCCCTCGGCCCGCACGAAGGTGCCGAACTTCTTCCTCGCGGGCGACTACATCCGCACAGACGTGGACCTGGCGACGATGGAGGGTGCCAACGAGTCCGCGCGGCGCGCCGTCAACGCGCTCCTGGATGCGGACAATTCGGGCGCCGAGCGGTGCCGCGTCCTGGATCTGTTCCGGCCGCCGGAGCTGGAGCCCCTGAAGCGGGTCGACGAACTGCGCCACCGGCTCGGACTGCCCAACACCTTCGACCTGGGGTGAGCCCGAAGCGCCCGGAATCGGCCTGAACATCCCGGGATGAGCCCGAAGGGCCGCTGCCCCCGAGCGGCTGCGGCCCTTCACGCGTCGAGACTCGGTGCTCTCAGAGCACCCGCACCGCGCCGGTCGGCGGGTCGTAGGAGAGGGGCTTCTCCACGACGCCGGTGGACGGGTTCTGCGCACCGACGAACATACCGTCGCCCACGTACACCGCCACGTGGTACGCGCTGCCCGCGCTGCCCCAGTAGAGGATGTCGCCCGGCTGCAGGTTGCTCAGCGAGACCTGGGTGCCGGCGGTCGACTGGTCCTGCGAGACACGCGGCAGGCTGATGCCGACCTGCTTGAAGGCGGCCTGCACCAGGCCGGAGCAGTCCCAGGTGTTCGGGCCGGTGCCGCCGGAGATGTAGGTGTCGCCGATCTGGGCCTTCACGAAGGAGACGATCGCCGCGGCCGAACCGGTGGCCGTCGACGAGCCCGTGGAGGTGCTGGAGCCCGCGTGAGCGGTGGTGCTGAGGGTCGTCCGCGCGGTGCTGCGCGAGGCGCGCTCGGCGGCGGCCTTGCGGGCGGCCTCGGCGGCGGCCTTCTTCCGGGCCTCCGCCTTCTTCTTCGCCTCAGCCAAGTCCGACTTGGCCTGCTTCGCGGCCTTTGCGGCGGCCGCGTCACGCTCGGCCTGCAGCTGGTAGTTCGCGGCCGCCTGCTGCGTGGCGTCCGCGGACTGGGCGACCTGAGCGGACAGGTCGGCCGTCAGGGTGGGCAGTTCGAGCGTCTGTGTCACCGGCTCGGCGGCGTTCGCCGACGCCGACGCGCCGGCAGCGGCGAGGCTGAGGACGCCACCGGCTACTCCGGCCCGCATCGCGATGGTCGACGCGCTGCGGTTGCGGGGCTTCCGGTGGCTGCGTATGTGAGCGGTGTGGGGCATGAGAACAACCGGTATCAGGGGCTCCTTCATATCTTCAAGAAACGTGTGCTGCGCCACAGTTGTTCAATCGAGACCGTGAATCCCGGGCGCGTCGTTCTTTATTGACGCCGTAACGGACATTGCGGACGTGGGTGATCAAGCCCGTGATCACGGGTTTTCATCATTACGCCCGAATTGCCCTCCGCCTACCACTGGTTGCGGTCAGTGGCCAAGCCCGGTTCTCAGGCGGTTCTCATGGATGTGGCGGAGGTCACGGAACGGTCACCGGAGGGGCGGCGTCTCGCGCGCGGCCGACTTCGTGAATGTGTGCACGCGTCCACACCTCACCCCGGACCTCCCCCTGATGTGTGAACGGGCTCCTTTAGCAGGACGTGGCACTCGATGCCAATTTGCATGCAAGGGAAGCCTCTTGATATGGAGGCATGCCCTCTGGCCTGCGGCGTTGAGCGAAAATGTCACTTCTGGTGATCAGGTGAACGCTTCGCGTACGAAGATCACCGCTCATCCGACTTCATGATCCTTCGTCAGGTGGTGGAGATCACAAAGCTTGTGTAATACCCCGTGTCGCAGATCACAGAGTGGCGGGCATAGGATGCGAGGCAGTTGGGCTTGTGACCTGCTTCACATGTTCTCGATCTTCGCCCGGGACGCGCGGGGCTCGTGGGACCGGTGGGGCGGAAGTGGGCCCGACATGACCGCCACCAGTCAGTGCCGACTGAGAGGAGCGAGGAGCGGTGAACGCCTATGCGCCCATCCTCGTACTGGGAGCCCTCGGGGCAGGCTTTGCGATCTTCTCCGTGGTCATGGCCACGCTGATCGGTCCGAAGCGGTACAACCGCGCCAAGCTCGAAGCCTACGAGTGCGGCATCGAGCCGACCCCCACGCCGGCCGGCGGCGGGCGCTTCCCGATCAAGTACTACCTGACGGCGATGCTCTTCATCGTCTTCGACATCGAGATCGTCTTCCTCTACCCCTGGGCCGTCACCTTCGACGCCCTGGGTGTTTTCGGGCTCGTGGAGATGCTGCTCTTCGTGCTCACCGTCTTCGTCGCGTACGCGTACGTATGGCGGCGCGGCGGCCTGGAATGGGACTGAGGGGCCTAAGGACATGGGACTCGAAGAAAAGCTGCCGAGCGGATTCCTGCTGACCACCGTCGAGCAGGCCGCGGGCTGGGTGCGCAAGGCGTCCGTCTTCCCTGCGACGTTCGGCCTCGCCTGCTGCGCCATCGAGATGATGACGACCGGCGCCGGCCGTTACGACCTGGCGCGCTTCGGCATGGAGGTCTTCCGCGGCTCGCCGCGGCAGGCGGACCTGATGATCGTCGCGGGTCGGGTGAGCCAGAAGATGGCGCCGGTGCTGAGGCAGGTCTACGACCAGATGCCCAACCCGAAGTGGGTGATCTCCATGGGCGTCTGCGCCTCCTCGGGCGGCATGTTCAACAACTACGCGATCGTCCAGGGCGTCGACCACATCGTCCCGGTCGACATCTATCTCCCCGGCTGCCCGCCCCGGCCCGAGATGCTGATGGACGCCATCCTCAAGCTCCACCAGAAGATCCAGACCTCCAAGCTCGGCGTGAACGCCCAGGAGGCGGCCCGCGAGGCGGAGGAGGCGGCGCTCAAGGCCCTGCCCACCATCGAGATGAAGGGGCTGCTGCGGTGAGCGACGCGAACGGCACCAACGGCGCGAACGGGTCCTCGAACGGGGTGAACCCCGAGAAGGACCTCTCCGCCTCCAACCTCCCCGGCCAGCGCGGCCAGGGCGGCGAGGAGATCCGCGTCCAGCGCGGCATGTTCGGCGCCAACAACGGCGGCGACACCTCCGGCTACGGCGGCCTGGTCCGCTCGGTCCGACTCCCGGGACCGGCGAACCGCCCCTACGGCGGCTGGTTCGACGAGGTCGCCGACGAGCTGGAGGGCGCCCTGGAGGAGCAGGGACTCCTCCCCGAGAACGCCGTTCAGAAGACGGTCGTCGACCGCGGCGAGCTCACCTTCCACATCGAGCGCGAGCACCTGCTGCGCGTCGCCCAGACCCTGCGCGACGACCCCGCCCTGCGCTTCGAGCTCTGCACCGGCGTCAGCGGCGTCCACTATCTCCACGACAAGGGACGCGAGCTGCATGCCGTCTACCACCTGCGCTCGATCACCCACAACCGGCTGATCCGCCTCGAAGTCAGCGCCCCCGACAGCGACCCGCACATCCCGTCGCTGGTCTCGGTCTATCCGACGAACGACTGGCACGAGCGCGAGACCTACGACTTCTTCGGGATCGTCTTCGACGGTCACCCGGCCCTGACGCGGATCATGATGCCGGACGACTGGCAGGGCCATCCGCAGCGCAAGGACTACCCCCTCGGCGGCATCCCCGTCGAGTACAAGGGCGCCCAGATTCCGGCTCCGGACCAGCGGAGGTCGTACTCGTGAGCAGCACGCAGTCAGCAGCCGCGGCCGCCTCGGCCCGCGAGACCACCGAGGGCACCGTATATACGGTCACCGGTGGCGACTGGGACGAGGTCGTCCAGTCCGCGACCCGCGCCGACGACGAGCGCATCGTCGTCAACATGGGTCCTCAGCACCCGTCCACCCACGGAGTGCTCCGGCTGATCCTGGAGATCGACGGCGAGACGGTCACCGAGGCCCGCTGCGGCATCGGCTACCTCCACACCGGTATCGAGAAGAACCTCGAATACCGGACGTGGACGCAGGGCACCACGTTCGTGACGCGCATGGACTACCTGACGTCCTTCTTCAACGAGACCGCCTACTGTCTCGCCGTCGAGAAGCTCCTCGGCATCGAGGACGACATCACCGAGCGCGCAAAGATCATCCGGGTGCTCCTGATGGAGCTGAACCGGATGTCCTCCCACCTGGTGTGCATCGCCACCGGAGGCATGGAGCTCGGCGCCACCACGATCATGATCTACGGATTCCGTGATCGTGAAATGATTCTCGACATCTACGAGCTCATCACGGGCCTCAGGATGAACCACGCGTACATCCGGCCCGGCGGACTCGCCCAGGACCTGCCGCCCGGCGCGGTGGACCAGATCCGCGAGTTCGTGAAGAAGATGAAGAAGAACCTCCCGGAGTACGACAAGCTCGCCACCGGGAACCCCATCTTCAAGGCCCGCATGCAGGACATCGGCTATCTCGACCTGGCCGGCTGCATGGCCCTCGGTGCCACCGGCCCGATCCTGCGCTCCACCGGCCTGCCGCACGACCTGCGCAAGGCACAGCCGTACTGCGACTACGAGACGTACGACTTCGACGTCCCGACCGCCGACAGCTGCGACTCCTACGGCCGCTTCCTGATCCGCCTGGAGGAGATGCGCCAGTCGCTCAGGATCGTCGAGCAGTGCCTGGACCGGCTCCAGCCCGGCCCGGTCATGGTCGCCGACAAGAAGATCGCCTGGCCCGCCCAGCTCGCCCTGGGACCGGACGGATTGGGCAACTCCCTCGACCACATCAAGAAGATCATGGGCACCTCCATGGAGGCCCTGATCCACCACTTCAAGCTGGTCACCGAAGGCTTCCGCGTCCCGCCGGGACAGGCGTACGCGGCCGTCGAGTCGCCCAAGGGCGAACTCGGGGTGCACGCCGTCTCCGACGGCGGCACCCGCCCCTTCCGGGTCCACTTCCGTGACCCGTCCTTCACCAACCTGCAGGCCATGGCGGCGATGTGCGAGGGCGGCCAGGTCGCCGACGTCATCGTCGCCGTCGCGTCCATCGACCCCGTGATGGGAGGCGTCGACCGGTGACCACCAGTTCTTCGGAGCAGGGCGTCAGCCTGGGCATGCCCGAGCTGCCCGCGCCCGGCTACCCGGACGACGTCCGAACCCGGCTGGAGACGGACGCGCGCGAGATCATCGCGCGCTACCCGGACTCCCGCTCGGCCCTGCTGCCGTTGCTGCACCTCGTGCAGTCGGAGGAGGGCCACGTCACGCGCACCGGGATGCGGTTCTGCGCGGACATGCTGGACCTGACCACGGCCGAGGTCACCGCGGTCGCCACCTTCTACACCATGTACCGGCGCAAGCCCTCCGGTGACTACCAGGTGGGCGTCTGCACCAACACACTGTGCGCGGTGATGGGTGGCGACGCGATCTTCGAGGAGCTCCAGGAGCACCTGGGCGTCGGCAACGGCGAGACCACCGACGACGGCAAGGTCACCCTGGAGCACATCGAGTGCAACGCGGCCTGCGACTACGCGCCGGTCGTGATGGTCAACTGGGAGTTCTTCGACAACCAGAACCCGGCGAGCGCCAAGCGTCTGGTCGACGACCTGCGCGCCGGACGCTCCGTGGAGCCCACGCGCGGGGCACGGCTGTGCACCTTCAAGGAGACCGCCCGGATCCTGGCGGGCTTCCCCGACGAGCGGCCCGGGGCCGTCGAGGAGAGCGGCAGCGCGGGACCCGCTTCGCTGGTGGGTCTTCGCCTGGCGAGGGGAGAGACCGCACCCGCGCGCGTGGTGCATCCGCGCGGGGGCCCCCATGAGGGACCGCAGGACAGGGTGCACGAGCCGTCGCCGACCGAGCATCTCAGTTCCCATGACGCGCCGCAGGAGACATCGGCGTCCGACCCAGCCCACCCGGCAGGGCCTACTGCGGAGGAGGGGGAGTGATGACGGTGGCAGCCGAACTCAAGGACACGAGCCCGGAGAAGCTGCTCGCACCCGTGCTGTCGGCCTTCTGGGACGAGGACAGGTCCTGGACGCTGGACGTCTACCGGAGGCACGAGGGGTACGAGGGGCTGCGCAAGGCGCTCGCCATGTCGCCGGACGACCTGATCGCGTACGTCAAGGACTCCGGTCTGCGCGGGCGCGGCGGCGCGGGATTCCCGACCGGAATGAAATGGCAGTTCATTCCGCAGGGTGATGGGAAACCGCACTATCTAGTTGTCAACGCCGACGAGTCGGAGCCGGGAACCTGCAAGGACATCCCGCTCCTCTTCGCGAACCCGCACAGCCTCATCGAGGGCATTGTGATCGCGTGCTATGCCATCAGGTCGTCGCATGCCTTCATCTATCTGCGTGGTGAAGTCGTCCCCGTTCTGCGGCGGTTGCACGAGGCCGTGCGCGAGGCCCACGCGGCGGGCTACCTCGGCGAGAACATCCTGGGCAGCGGACTCGACCTCCAGCTCACCGTGCACGCCGGCGCCGGCGCGTACATCTGCGGTGAGGAGACCGCACTGCTCGACTCGCTCGAAGGCCGCCGTGGTCAACCGCGGCTCCGTCCCCCCTTCCCTGCTGTCGAAGGGCTCTATGCCTGCCCGACTGTTGTGAACAACGTCGAGTCGATCGCGTCGGTTCCCGCCATCCTGCAAAACGGCAAGGAATGGTTCAGGACGATGGGAAGCGAGAAGTCTCCCGGCTTCACGCTCTACTCGCTCAGCGGCCACGTCGCCAGCCCCGGCCAGTACGAGGCGCCGCTCGGCATCACGCTCCGCCAACTCCTCGACATGAGCGGCGGCATGCGACCCGGGCATCGCCTCAAGTTCTGGACGCCGGGCGGTTCCTCCACGCCGATGTTCACCGACGAGCACCTCGACGTCCCTCTTGATTACGAAGGAGTGGGTGCCGCGGGTTCCATGCTGGGCACGAAAGCCCTGCAGTGCTTCGACGAGACCACCTGCGTCGTACGCGCCGTGACCCGTTGGACCGAGTTCTACGCCCACGAGTCCTGCGGCAAGTGCACGCCCTGCCGCGAAGGTACCTACTGGCTCGTCCAGTTGCTGCGTGACATCGAGGCCGGCAAGGGCGCCATGGCCGACCTCGACAAGCTCAACGACATCGCCGACAACATCAACGGCAAGTCCTTCTGCGCCCTCGGCGACGGCGCCGCCTCGCCGATCTTCTCCTCGCTCAAGTACTTCCGCGAGGAGTACGAGCAGCACATCACGGGCCGGGGCTGCCCCTTCGACCCGGCAAAGTCGACGGCCTGGGCCGACCGCCCGGAGGTGAACGCATGACCGTGACCACCAGCGCTCCCTCCGGAGGGGGAGAGACGGCGGTCCCGCCGGAGGACCTGATCACGCTGACGATCGACGGCGTGGAGATCAGCGTGCCCAAGGGCACCCTGGTCATCCGGGCCGCCGAACAGCTCGGCATCGAGATCCCCCGCTTCTGCGACCACCCCCTCCTCGACCCGGTCGGCGCCTGCCGCCAGTGCATCGTCGAGGTCGAGGGCCAGCGCAAGCCCATGGCGTCCTGCACGATCACCTGTACGGACGGGATGGTGGTGAAGACTCAACTCACCTCCCCGGTCGCCGAGAAGGCCCAGCACGGTGTGATGGAGCTGCTCCTCATCAACCACCCGCTGGACTGCCCGGTCTGCGACAAGGGTGGCGAGTGCCCGCTGCAGAACCAGGCCATGTCGCACGGCAACGCCGAATCCCGCTTCGAGGGCCGCAAGCGGACGTACGAGAAGCCCGTCCCGATCTCCACGCAGGTGCTGCTCGACCGTGAGCGCTGCGTGCTGTGCGCCCGCTGCACCCGCTTCTCCAACCAGGTCGCGGGCGACCCGATGATCGAGCTGCTGGAGCGGGGCGCGCTCCAGCAGGTCGGCACCGGCGAGGGCGACCCCTTCGAGTCGTACTTCTCCGGGAACACCATCCAGATCTGCCCGGTCGGCGCGCTGACCTCGGCGGCGTACCGTTTCCGTTCCCGTCCCTTCGACCTGGTGTCCTCGCCCTCGGTCTGCGAACACTGCTCCGGCGGCTGCGCGACGCGCACGGACCAACGGCGCGGCAAGGTGATGCGCCGGCTCGCCGCCAACGACCCCGAGGTCAACGAGGAGTGGATCTGCGACAAGGGGCGCTTCGGGTTCCGGTACGCGCAGCTGAAGGACCGGCTGGAGACGCCCCTGGTGCGCAACGCCGAGGGTGAGCTCGAACCGGCTTCCTGGCCGGAGGCGCTGCAGATCGCCGCGCAGGGACTGCTCGCCTCGCGCGGCAGGACCGGTGTCCTCACCGGCGGCCGTCTGACGATCGAGGACGCCTACGCCTACAGCAAGTTCGCGCGCGTGGCCCTCGGCACGAACGACATCGACTTCCGCGCGCGCGTGCACAGTGGCGAGGAGGCCGACTTCCTGGCCGCCCGGGTCGCCGGACACGGCCGGGACCTCGACGGTACGGGCGTCACGTACACCTCCCTGGAGAAGGCGCCCGCCGTCCTGCTGGTCGGGTTCGAGTCCGAGGAGGAGGCGCCCGGCGTCTTCCTGCGGCTCCGCAAGGCCTGGCGCAAGCACAAGCAGCGGGTGTTCTCGCTGGCCACGCACGCCACCCGCGGCCTGGAGAAGGCGGGCGGCACGCTGCTGCCGGCCGCTCCCGGCACCGAGCCCGAGTGGCTCGACGCCCTCGCGAGCGGCGTCGGCCTGGAGGAGGGCGGAGGGCAGGCGGCCGAGGCGCTGCGCGCCGAAGGCGCGGTGATCGTCGTCGGCGAGCGGCTGGCCGCGGTCGCCGGTGGCCTCACCGCCGCCGTACGGGCCGCCACCGCGACCGGCGCCCAGCTGGTGTGGATCCCGCGCCGGGCCGGGGAGCGCGGCGCGATCGAGGCGGGGGCGCTGCCCTCGCTGCTGCCGGGCGGCCGCCCGGCCACCGATCCCCGCGCGCGCGAGGAGGTCGCCTCGGTCTGGGGCGTGGCCGAACTCCCGGTCCGCTATGGCCGCGACACCGACCAGATCGTCGAGGCCGCCACGAGCGGTGAGCTCCAGGCGCTGCTGATCGCCGGTGTGGAGGTCGCCGACCTGCCCGACCCGGCACGCGCGCGTGAGGCACTGCGCGAGGTCGGCTTCCTGGTGTCGCTGGAACAGCGGCCGGGCGAGATCACCGAGCTCGCCGATGTCGTCCTGCCGGTCGCCGCGGTCGCCGAGAAGGCGGGCACCTTCCTCAACTGGGAAGGCCGGGTCCGCTTCTTCGAGGCCGCGCTCAAGCCCGACCAGATGACCCGCCGCGTGTCGCCGACCGACGCGCGCGTGCTGCAGATGGTGGCCGACGCGATGGACATCCACCTGGGTCTGCCGGATCTGCGCACCGCGCGCGCGGAGCTCGACCGGCTGGGCGCCTGGGACGGTCCGCGGGCCACCGATCCGCTGGAGACCTCCGGTGTGCCGCCCCGGCCTGCCGCCGGGGAGGCCGTGCTCGCCGGACACCGGCTGCTGCTCGACCAGGGCGCCCTCCAGGAGGGCGACGAGGCGCTCGCCGGAACCCGGCACGCGGCACACGCGCGCGTGTCGGCCGCCACCGCCGCCGAGGCGGACGTGGCGGACGGCGACCTCATCGCCGTGACCGGCCCTGCCGGAACGGTCGAACTCCCGCTGCGCATCACCGAGATGCCCGACCGCGTGGTGTGGCTCCCGCTGAACTCCGTCGGCGGCGGCGTCGCCTCCGACACCGGGTCGCGGCCCGGCTCCCTCGTCCGCATCGGCCCGGCGGCACACGCCGGTGAGGCCCCCAAGGAGGTGGAGGCATGAGCCCGTACCTCGCCGCTGAAGACCTCTCGATGTTCGGCACCGACCCCTGGTGGCTGGTCGTCATCAAGGCGGTGTTCTGCTTCGCCTTCCTGATGGTGACGGTGCTGTTCTCGATCGTCTGGGAGCGCAAGGTCGTCGCCTGGATGCAGCTGCGCATCGGCCCGAACCGGCACGGCCCCTGGGGCATGCTCCAGTCGCTCGCCGACGGCATCAAGCTGATGCTCAAGGAAGACATCATCGTCAAGCGCGCGGACAAGGTGGTGTACGTCCTCGCGCCGATCGTCGCGGCCATCCCGGCCTTCATGGCGATCGCGGTGATCCCCTTCGGGCCCGCCGACGACGAGATCTCGATCTTCGGCCACCGCACCGCGATGCAGCTCACCGACCTGCCGATCGCGATGCTCTACATCCTCGCGGTCGCCTCGGTCGGCATCTACGGCATCGTGCTCGCGGGTTGGAGTTCCGGATCCACCTACCCGCTGCTCGGCGGCCTGCGCTCCTGCGCGCAGATGATCTCGTACGAGATCGCCATGGGCGCTTCCTTCGCCTCCGTGTTCCTCTACTCGGGGTCGATGTCGACGTCGACGATCGTCGCGCAGCAGGAACACCGCTGGTACATCCTGCTCCTGCCGGTCTCCTTCATCCTCTACATCGTCACCATGGTCGGCGAGACCAACCGCGCCCCCTTCGACATGCCGGAGTCCGAGGGCGACCTGGTCGGCGGCTTCAACACCGAGTACTCCTCGATCAAGTTCGCGATGTTCATGCTCGCCGAGTACGTGAACATGGTGACGGTGTCGGCCGTGTCGACCACGCTCTTCCTGGGCGGCTGGCGGGCACCGTGGCCGATCAGCGGCTTCTGGGCAGGCGCCAACCACGGCTGGTGGCCGCTGCTCTGGTTCGTGGTCAAGGTTCAGCTGCTGCTGTTCTTCTTCATCTGGCTGCGCGGCACGCTCCCGCGCGTCCGCTACGACCAGCTGATGAAGCTCGGCTGGAAGGTCCTCATCCCGGTCTCCGTGGCCTGGCTGATGCTCGTCGCGACCGTGCGGACCCTCAGGAACGAGAACTACGACTTCGCCGACATCGCCCTCTACGTCGGCGGCGGTGTCCTGGCCCTGCTGCTCCTGTCCTTCGTCGTCGACATGTTCCGCGACAAGGCCAAGCCGGCCGAGCCGGCCGCCGCCGAGCCGGCCGGCTTCGATCCGATGGCCGGCGGCTTCCCCGTACCGCCGCTGCCCGGACAGGAGTTGCCGCCGGTGCCGAGGCGCCACTCGCGCCGCCAGCGGGAGCTGATTGTCAGTGCTGGGTCGGACACTGTCAGTGACGGATCTTCGGATGGAAAGGAGGCGTCCGATGGCTGAGGAGCCCCAGGAGGCCGGGCAGACGAAGCCCGGTTTCCAGAACCCCGTGGCCGGCTTCGGCGTGACCTTCAAGGCCATGTTCAAGAAGCGGCTGACCGAGCAGTACCCGGAGCAGAAGAAGACCACGGCTCCCCGGTTCCACGGACGGCACCAGCTCAACCGCCATCCGGACGGCCTGGAGAAGTGCGTCGGCTGTGAGCTGTGCGCCTGGGCCTGCCCCGCCGACGCCATCTATGTGGAGGGCGCCGACAACACGGACGAGGAGCGCTACTCGCCCGGCGAGCGGTACGGCCGCGTCTACCAGATCAACTACGCCCGCTGCATCCTGTGCGGCCTGTGCATCGAGGCGTGCCCCACGCGCGCGCTCACGATGACCAACGAGTTCGAGCTGGCCGACTCCAGCCGCGCCAACCTCATCTACACCAAGGAGCAACTGCTCGCCGGTCTGGAAGAGGGCATGGTCGACACACCCCACGCGATCTTCCCGGGGATGGACGAGCAGGACTACTACCGGGGACTCGTCACCGAGGCCGCGCCCGGTACGGTCCGCCAGGTCGCCCTCTCCAAGGGAGAGAAGCCCGAGGAACAGGGGGCCGACGCATGAGCCCGCAGCTCGCCGCCTACACGACCTCCACCGGAGAGGCCTTCCAGTTCTGGGTCCTCGGTACGGTCGCGGTGATCGGCGCCTTGTGCACCGTCTTCATGAGGAAGGCCGTGCACAGCGCGCTCTGCCTCGCCGGGACCATGATCATCCTGGCGGTGTTCTACCTCGCCAACGGCGCCTACTTCCTGGGCATCGTGCAGATCGTCGTCTACACCGGCGCGATCATGATGCTGTTCCTGTTCGTGGTGATGCTCGTCGGTGTCACGGCCGCGGACTCGCTGAAGGAGACCATCGCGGGCCAGCGCTGGCTGGCCCTGCTGTGCGGGGTCGGCTTCGGCGTCCTGCTGTTCGCCGGCATCGCGAACGCCTCCCTGAAGGAGTTCGCCGGCACCGGCAAGGCGAACGCGAACGGCAATGTGGAGGGCCTCGCGGCCCTCATCTTCACCAAGTACGTCTTCGCCTTCGAAATCACCGGCGCCCTGCTCATCACGGCGGCCGTCGGCGCCATGGTGCTCACCCACCGCGAGCGCACCGAGCGGGCCAGGACACAGCGCGAGCTGGCCGAGCAGCGGGTGCGCGAGGGCAAGAACGTGCCGCCGCTGCCCGCGCCCGGTGTGTACGCCCGGCACAACGCCGTGGACATCGCGGGCCTGCTGCCCGACGGCACCCCGTCCGAGCTCACGGTCAGCAAGACGCTGCGCGAGCGCGGCCAGGTCCGTGACGTGTCGACGGAGGCGCTCAACGACCTGCGGGCCCTGGAACAGCGCGCCGAGGAGCGGCTGGAGCGGACCGAGATCGAGCCGGCCAACCTCAAGCGGGCCGAGGAGGCGTCGAAGTGAACCCCGTCAACTACCTCTATCTGTCGGCCCTGTTGTTCACGATCGGCGCCACAGGTGTGCTGATCAGACGCAACGCGATCGTCGTGTTCATGTGCATCGAGCTGATGCTCAACGCCTGCAACCTCGCGTTCGTCGTCTTCTCCCGGATGCACGGCAATCTCGACGGCCAGATCATCGCCTTCTTCACGATGGTCGTCGCCGCCGCGGAGGTCGTGGTCGGGCTCGCGATCATCGTGTCGCTGTTCCGTACCCGCCACTCGGCCTCGGTCGACGACGCCAGCCTGATGAAGCTGTGAGGGGTCGCTGAATCGTGGAGAACCTGATTGCGCTGCTGATCGCGGCGCCCCTGCTCGGAGCGGCCGTCCTGCTGGTCGGCGGCCGGCGCCTGGACGGCGTCGGTCACTGGATCGGCACGCTCCTGTCGACCACGTCCTTCGTGTTCGGCGTGATCCTCTTCGCCGACCTGCTCGGCAAGGACGCCGAACACCGCACCCTGACCCAGCACCTGTGGACGTGGATCTCGGTCGGCAGCTTCCAGGCCGACGTCACCTTCCGCCTCGACCAGCTGTCGATGACGTTCGTCCTGCTGATCACCGGCGTGGGCTCGCTGATCCACCTCTACTCGGTCGGGTACATGGAGCACGACGAGCGGCGCCGCCGCTTCTTCGGCTATCTGAACCTGTTCCTCGCGGCGATGCTGCTGCTCGTCCTCGCCGACAACTACCTGCTGCTGTACGTCGGCTGGGAGGGCGTCGGTCTCGCCTCGTACCTGCTGATCGGCTTCTGGCAGCACAAGCCCAGCGCCGCGACGGCCGCGAAGAAGGCCTTCATCGTCAACCGCGTCGGCGACATGGGCCTGTCCATCGCGATCATGCTGATGTTCACGACGTTCGGGTCCTTCGCCTTCGGGCCGGTGTTCAGCCACGTCGGCGACACCTCCGAGGGCAAGCTCACCGCCATCGGCCTGATGCTGTTGCTCGCCGCCTGCGGCAAGTCCGCCCAGGTGCCGCTGCAGTCCTGGCTCGGGGACGCGATGGAGGGCCCGACCCCGGTCTCGGCCCTCATCCACGCCGCGACGATGGTGACCGCGGGCGTCTACCTGATCGTCCGCTCCTCCGCGATCTTCAACGCCGCCCCCGACGCGCAGCTGGCCGTCACCGTGGTCGGCGCGGTCACGCTGCTGTTCGGTGCGATCGTCGGTTGCGCGAAGGACGACATCAAGAAGGCGCTGGCCGGCTCGACCATGTCGCAGATCGGCTACATGGTGCTGGCGGCGGGCCTCGGCCCCATCGGCTACGTCTTCGCGATCATGCACCTGGTGACGCACGGCTTCTTCAAGGCCGGGCTGTTCCTCGGTGCCGGTTCGGTCATGCACGGCATGAACGACGAGGTCGACATGCGCAGGTACGGCGGCCTGCGCACGTACATGCCGATCACGTTCATCACGTTCGGCCTCGGCTACCTCGCCATCATCGGCTTCCCGGGCCTGTCCGGCTTCTTCTCCAAGGACAAGATCATCGAGGCGGCCTTCGCCAAGGGCGGCACCGAGGGCTGGATCCTCGGCGGCGCGGCCCTGCTGGGCGCCGCCATCACCGCGTTCTACATGACGCGCGTGATGCTGATGACGTTCTTCGGCGAGAAGCGCTGGCAGCCGGACGAGAACGGCAACGAGCCGCACCCGCACGAGTCGCCCAAGGTCATGACGATCCCGATGATCGTGCTGGCCTTCGGCTCGGTCTTCGCGGGCGGCCTGTTCAGCTTCGGCGACCGCTTCCTGGACTGGCTGGAGCCGGTCACCGGGCACAGTGAGGGCGACTCGCCGCTCAGTGCCGGGACGGTCACCGGCGCGACCATGGTGTGCCTGCTCATCGGCGTCGGCCTCGCGTACGCGCAGTACGGCCGCAAGCCCGTCCCGGCCGTCGCCCCGCGCGGGTCGCTGCTCACCCGGGCCGCCCGCCGCGACCTGCTCCAGGACGACTTCAACCACGTCGTCCTCGTCCGCGGCGGAGAACACCTCACGCGCTCCCTGGTCTACGTCGACCACACCCTGGTCGACGGGGTCGTCAACGGCACGGCGGCCACCTTCGGCGGCCTCTCCGGTCGGCTGCGCAAGCTGCAGAACGGCTTCGCTCGCTCCTACGCGGTCTCGATGTTCGGCGGTGCGGCACTCCTGGTCGCCGCGACCCTGCTGATGAGGGCGGTCTGATACCGATGTCCTTTCCTCTGCTGACAGCGACCGCGGTGCTCCCGGCCGTCGGGGCCGTCGCCACGGCCGCCGTACCGGCCTCGCGACGCACCGCCGCCAAATGGCTGGCGCTGCTGGTCTCCCTCGCCACGCTGGCCCTGGCGATCGTCGTCCTGGTCCGCTTCGACCCGGACGGCGCCCGCTACCAGCTCACCGAATCCCACGCCTGGATCAAGGCGTTCGGGGTCCGCTACGAACTGGGCGTGGACGGCATCGCGGTCGCCCTCGTCGCGCTGACCGCCCTGCTGATGCCGTTCATCGTCCTCGCGGGCTGGCACGACGCCGACCCGCTGGAGACGGGCAGCCGCCGCTGGCGGCCGACACAGGGCTTCTTCGCCCTGATCCTGGCCGTCGAGGCGATGGTGATCATCTCCTTCGAGGCCACCGACGTCTTCCTCTTCTACATCTTCTTCGAAGCCATGCTGATCCCGATGTACTTCCTCATCGGCGGCTTCGGGGACCGTGCCCACGAGCACGGCGAGGAGGTGGCGTCGACGCAGCGGTCGTACGCCGCGGTGAAGTTCCTGCTCTACAACCTGGTCGGCGGTCTGATCATGCTGGCCGCGGTGATCGGCCTCTACGTGGTCGCCGGGAACTTCAGCCTCCAGGAGATCGCGCAGGCACGGGCCAACGGCTCGCTGGACATGGCGACGAACACCGAGCGCTGGCTGTTCCTGGGCTTCTTCTTCGCCTTCGCGGTGAAGGCGCCCCTGTGGCCGCTGCACACCTGGCTGCCCAACGCGATGGGGGAGGCCACCGCTCCGGTCGCCGTCCTCATCACCGCGGTCGTCGACAAGGTGGGCACCTTCGCGATGCTCCGCTTCTGCCTCCAGCTCTTCCCGGAGGCCAGCAAGTGGGCGACGCCCGCCATCCTCGTCCTGGCGCTCATCAGCATCGTCTACGGCGCGCTGCTCGCCGTCGGCCAGCGCGACATCAAGCGGCTGGTGGCGTACGCGTCGATCTCGCACTTCGGCTTCATCATCATGGGCATCTTCGCGATGACCGCCCAGGGCCAGTCCGGCGCGACGCTCTACATGGTCAACCACGGCATCTCCACTGCCGCGCTGATGCTGGTGGCGGGCTTCCTGATCTCCCGGCGCGGTTCGCGGCTCATCGCGGACTACGGCGGTGTCCAGAAGGTCGCCCCGATGCTCGCCGGCACCTTCCTGATCGGCGGTCTGGCGACGCTCTCCCTGCCCGGACTCGCGCCGTTCGTGAGCGAGTTCCTGGTCCTGGTCGGCACGTTCACGCGCTACCCGGCGATCGGCATCATCGCCACCTTCGGCATCGTGCTCGCCGCGCTCTACACCCTCGTCCTCTACCAACGGACGATGACGGGCCCGGTGAAGCCGGAGGTGTCCGCGATGCCCGACCTCAGGGCGCGGGAGCTCGTCGTCGTCGCCCCGCTGGTCGTTCTGCTGATCTTCCTGGGCGTCTACCCGAAGCCCGTCACGGACATCGTCAACCCCGCGGTCAAGCAGACCATGTCCGACGTACACAAGACCGACCCCAAGCCCTCGGTGGAGGCGGCCAAGTGAGCGCAACAGCCGTCCACAGCCTGTGGACAACCGCGGCCGAGCCGATCTCGAAGATCCCGGCACCGAAGATCGAATACGGACAATTGTCGCCGACACTGATCATCGTCGGCGCGGCGGTCGTCGGCGTACTGGTCGAGGCGTTCGTGCCGCGCAGGTCCCGCTACTACGCCCAGGTGTTCGTGTCCGTCGTCGCGCTCTGCGCCGCCTTCGCCGCGGTCGTCGCCCTCGCGGCCGACGGCTACGGCACGACGAAGGCGCACATCGCGGCGATGGGCGCGATCGCGGTCGACGGGCCGTCGCTGTTCCTGCAGGGCACGATCCTGCTGGCCGGCCTGGTCGCCCTGTTCACCTTCGCCGAGCGGCGCCTGGACCCGGAGGCGCACGGCAACCGGGTCGACTCGTTCGCGGCGCAGGCCGCGTCCGTGCCGGGCAGTGAGGGTGAGAAGGCCGCGGTCAAGGCCGGATTCACCACCACCGAGGTCTTCCCGCTGCTGCTCTTCGCGATCGCGGGCATGCTGGTCTTCCCCTCGGCCGACGACCTGCTGACCCTCTTCGTGGCCCTGGAGGTCTTCTCCCTGCCGCTGTACCTGCTGTGCGCGCTGGCCCGCCGCAAGCGGCTGATGTCGCAGGAGGCCGCGGTCAAGTACTTCCTGCTCGGCGCGTTCGCCTCCGCGTTCACGCTGTTCGGCATCGCGCTGCTGTACGGGTACGCGGGCTCGGTCTCGTACGGCACGATCGCGCAGGTCGTCGACGGTTCGGTGACCAACGTCGACCCGGCGCTGGCGAACACCATGGGCAACGACGCGCTGCTGCTCGTCGGCACCGCGCTGGTGGTGATGGGCCTGCTGTTCAAGGTCGGCGCGGTGCCGTTCCACATGTGGACGCCCGACGTCTACCAGGGCGCGCCGACTCCGGTCACCGGCTTCATGGCGGCGGCCACCAAGGTGGCGGCGTTCGGCGCGCTGCTCCGCCTGCTGTACGTCGTCCTGCCCGGCCTGCGCTGGGACTGGCGGCCGGTCATGTGGGCGGTCGCGGTCCTCACGATGCTGGGCGGCGCGATCGTCGCGATCACGCAGACCGACATCAAGCGGCTGCTGGCGTACTCGTCGATCGCGCACGCGGGCTTCATCCTCGCGGGTGTCATCGCGACCTCGAAGGACGGCGTGTCCTCCGTCCTCTTCTACCTGGCCGCGTACTCCTTCGTGACGATCGGCGCCTTCGCGGTGGTCACCCTGGTGCGCGACGCCGGCGGTGAGGCGACGCACCTGTCCAAGTGGGCGGGTCTCGGCCGCCGCTCGCCGCTGGTCGCGGCCGTGTTCGCGGTGTTCCTGCTGGCCTTCGCGGGCATTCCGCTGACCTCCGGGTTCGCCGGGAAGTTCGCGGTGTTCAAGGCGGCGGCGGAAGGCGGCGCGGCTCCGCTGGTGGTGATCGGTGTGATCTCCTCGGCGATCGCGGCGTTCTTCTACATCCGCGTGATCGTGCTGATGTTCTTCAGCGAGCCCCGTCCGGAGGGACCGACGGTCGCCGTACCGTCACCGCTCACCATGGCGGCGATCGGCGTCGGCGTGGCGGTGACGCTGGTACTCGGCGTGGCCCCGCAGTACTTCCTGGACCTGGCGAATCAGGCGAGCGTGTTCGTGCGCTGACGAACACACGCCGATGCGTTGCTGCCCGGCACCTCAGTGAGGGGTGCCGGGCAGTGGCATGCCGGACCGCTCTCGTCGGTCACTGAATGCCGGTGACCGATTACGGCAGGAAACGAGCTCTCCCTGTGGATAACTCCGGCGCTGTCGGTGCGGAGCCCTATCGTGGACGCAGTGGTCGAGGGACGACGTACGGGGGACACGACGATGGGTGGGACGGGCGGGATCAGCGAGATGCCAGGGGCGACCGAGAGCGAGGCGCTGGCCACACTGCACCGGGTCTTCGGGTACGAGGCCTTCCGCGGTGAGCAGCAAGCGATCATCGAGCACGTGGTCGCGGGCGGAGACGCCGTCGTCCTCATGCCGACCGGCGGCGGAAAGTCGCTGTGCTACCAGATCCCGGCCCTGGTCAGACCCGGTACGGGAGTCGTGGTCTCCCCGCTCATCGCGCTGATGCAGGACCAGGTCGACGCGCTGCGGGCACTCGGCGTGAACGCCGGGTTCATCAACTCCACCCAGGACTTCGACGAGCGGCGCGTCGTCGAGGCGGAGTTCCTGGCGGGCGAGCTGGACCTGCTGTACCTGGCGCCCGAGCGGCTGCGCCTGGACTCCACGCTGGACCTGCTGTCCCGCGGCAAGGTCGCCGTCTTCGCGATCGACGAGGCGCACTGCGTCTCCCAGTGGGGCCACGACTTCCGCCCCGACTACCTGGCCCTGTCCCTGCTGGGCGAGCGCTGGCCGGACGTCCCTCGGATCGCGCTCACGGCGACGGCCACCCGGGCGACGCACCAGGAGATCACGCAGCGGCTGCACATGCCGACCGCCCGCCACTTCGAGGCGAGCTTCGACCGGCCCAACATCCAGTACCGGGTCGTGCCCAAGGCCGACCCCAAGAAGCAGCTGCTCGCCTTCCTGCGCGAGGAGCACGCGGGCGACGCGGGCATCGTGTACTGCCTCTCGCGGAACTCGGTGGAGAAGACAGCCGAGTTCCTGAGCCGCAACGGCATCGAGGCGGTGCCCTATCACGCCGGCCTGGACGCGGGCACGCGCGCGGCGCACCAGTCCCGGTTCCTGCGTGAGGAGGGCCTGGTCGTGGTGGCCACGATCGCCTTCGGGATGGGCATCGACAAGCCGGACGTGCGGTTCGTCGCCCACCTCGACCTGCCGAAGTCGATCGAGGGCTACTACCAGGAGACGGGCCGCGCGGGCCGCGACGGGCTGGCCTCCACGGCCTGGATGGCGTACGGCCTCAACGACGTCATACAGCAGCGCAAGCTGATCCAGTCCGGCGAGGGCGACGAGGCGTTCCGCCGCCGGGCCGCCGCGCACCTGGACTCGATGCTGGCGCTGTGCGAGACCGCCCAGTGCCGCCGCGGCCAGCTGCTCGCCTACTTCGGCCAGGACCCGGACGCGGCGGGCTGCGGCAACTGCGACACCTGTCTCACACCGCCCGAGACGTGGGACGGCACGATCGCCGCGCAGAAGGTGCTGTCGACGGTGGTGCGGCTGCAGCGGGAGCGCGGCCAGAAGTTCGGCGCGGTGCAGATCGTGGACATCCTGCTCGGCAAGCGCACCGCGAAGGTGATCCAGTTCGACCACGACCAGCTGTCCGTGTTCGGTATCGGCGAGGACCTGGCCGAGGGCGAATGGCGGGGCGTCGTCCGGCAGTTGCTGGCACAGGGGCTGCTCGCGGTCGAGGGGGAGTACGGCACGCTGGTGCTCACCGAGGCGAGCGGCGCGGTGCTGCGGCGGGACCGGGAGGTGCCGCTGCGCAAGGAGCCGAAGAAGCCGGCTCGGGCGGCGTCGTCCTCCTCCGGCTCGTCCGGCCGGGGCGAGCGCAAGCCCAAGGCCGCCGCGGCCGAGCTGCCCGACGCCCTGCTCCCCGCCTTCGAGGCGCTGCGCGCCTGGCGCGCCGAACAGGCCCGCGAGCAGGGCGTCCCGGCGTACGTCATCTTCCACGACGCCACGCTCCGGGAGATCGTCACGACGTGGCCCGGGTCGGTGCGGGAACTGGGCACGATCAGCGGGGTCGGCGAGAAGAAGCTGGCGACGTACGGCGAGGGCGTGCTGGGGGTGCTGAACTCCCTGGACGCCCCGACCCAGGACACGGCCGCCCAGGCACCGAACGCGGCCGCCCCGGCCCCGGCGGGCGCCCAGGCTCCGGACGACGACTGGCCCGAGCTGGACGCGGAGCCGGAGCCCGACGACTGGATATAGCCCGCTCGCTCACGGGGGCGGCACCCCGCCCCCGGGGGGTCAGGACAGCGCCGTCAGCCCCGGGGCGAAGGTGATCAGCAGCGGCAGGAGCGGGACCAGCGCGGCCACCGTCGTCGTCAGGGCGCGCTGCCTGCGCAGCAGCCTCGGCGGGGGCTCCAGGAGGCGGTCGACGCGTTCGCCGAGCAGGCGGCGGCTTGAGGCGCAGGAGAGGACTCCGCGGTGCTGGTTCAGCTCGATCAGCGCCAGGGCGGTCGTGAGGTGACCGCAGCGGCGGGAGGCCTCGTCGTCGGCGGCCAGTTCGACCAGCCGGTGGGTCTGGTCGCAGAAGTGGGCGAAGAGGGGGATGCGCGGGAAGCCCGTGGCCAACGCCGTGGAGAGGTGCAGCAGCCAGTCGTGGTGGGCGCGGGCGTGACCGCGCTCGTGGGTGAGGACGGCGTCCAGCTGGAGTTCGGTCAGGCGGTGCAGCGCACCGGTGGTCACGACCAGCTGCGGCGGGTGGCCCGGCATCCACCAGGCGTCCGGGTACTCGTCCTCCAGCACCAGCATGGGACCGCGCGCGGCAGGCAGGCCCGCGGGCAGGTCGGGGGCGCGTTCGCGCAGGTGCGCGCGGGTCTGTCCGCGGCGGCGGCGCGCCTCGGCGAGCTCACGGGCGAGCATCGCCGTCGTCCACGCGGCGCCGCCGGCCAGCAGCACGGTCAGGGCGACGGCCCAGACCGGCGCGGCGGAGAGGTCGTAGGCGGCGGTGACGGCGGGCGGCGCCGGGGCGAAGACATGGTCGCGCACGGTGTGGAAGACGGCCGCGGCGCCCAGGACCAGCGCGGCCAGGCAGCACAGCAGCACGGTGGCGACCAGGCACTGCCACACCCACAGCCCGACCACGGGTTCCCGCTCGGGCCACACGGCCCGGGTCAGCGCACGCGGCGCCGGGACGGCGGCCAACAGAGCGACGACGCTCAGCAGGAGCAGGCAGACGGTCATGCCGGGGGCTCCGGTTCCTGGTCGGAGGTGGGGGAGGGGCGCTCTTTGGTGCGGGACGTGCGGGACATGCGGGGGTGTGCGGGACATGCGAGGTGCACGGGGGTGGTGCGGTGGTGCTACGGCGGGTGGTGCGCCGCCCAGTCGCGCGTGCGGTGCTGCGGCGGTCGTCCACCGGGTTCTGCGGCTCGTGGTGCTGTGTCCCGTCAGTATGACGGTGTCGGGCCGCGGGAGTCAGGAATCGGCGGAGAACCGGCTCCACATCCGCATCCGCTCCACCGCCGCTCCGCCGATCCCTCGCGCTTTCCCGATCGCACCGGCCGCTCCATCCCGCCCCTCGGGTCCGCCCCCGCCCTCCCCTTGTTCCTCCGATTACTCCCCTGACTCCTCCTACTCCCCCGACTCCTCCAACACCTGGTTACTCCTCCAACACCTGGCGCACCGCCCCCAGCACCTCCCCCGCG
This sequence comes from Streptomyces sp. NPDC054794, assembly GCF_053611585.1. Classification (NCBI taxonomy): domain Bacteria; kingdom Bacillati; phylum Actinomycetota; class Actinomycetes; order Kitasatosporales; family Streptomycetaceae; genus Streptomyces; species Streptomyces sp. NPDC054794. The sequence goes on from NZ_JBSHAQ010000022.1 coordinate 136,596, forward strand.
TCCGCCCCCAGCGCCCGCGCCTCCGTCACGAACCGTTGTGCCAGTGCCGTCAGTTCGGCCGGATCCGGGCGCCGTACCGGAGTCGGCAGGGGAGCCACCCGCGTGCCCGCGCCGCGCCGGGTGCGGATCAGGGAGGCCGATTCCAGCTCGCGGTAGGCCCGGGCGACCGTGCCCGCGGCCAGGCCCAGGTCCGACGCCAGCTGCCGTACCGTCGGCAGACGCTCGCCCTCCGGCAGGCGCCCGGTGGTGATCAGTGCCGCGAGCTGGGCGCGGATCTGCTCGTACGGCGGGACGGGGCTGTCCGTGTCGACCCGCACGGCAGGGCCGCTCACCGGCGGGCTCCCTGGCGGTCTCCCTGGGGGGCGCGCCGCTCGGAACGGCGGACCGCGCGCTGCCACCAGGTGGCCCGGGGCGAGCACACGGTGAAGAGCGTCCACGGCACGGTGACCAGCGCGACCAGGGCCAGCGGCCACAGCACCGCGTTGGCCACGGTCCCCACCGTCCCGTCGCAGGTCATGTTCAGCAGTGCGCCGGACGCCGTCGAGGCCGCCCCCAGCAGGGAGGACGAGACCACGAGCCCCCAGGCCGCGACGATCGCGAGGGCGCGGTCGCGGCGGGACGCGTCGTCGCCGGGCCGGGTGGCGATCCGCCGCAGGGACAAGCCGCAGGCGCCGGTGGCGACGGCGAGGGAGGCGAGCATCGGCAGGCCGTAGTGCAGCCCGGGCCAGGGGCCGTACGACTGGGTCACGCCTCGGCAGGTCAGGGTGAGGGAGCGGCCCGCCCGTCCGAGGTCGTCCGGCGAGGCCACCGCGGCGGCCACGCCCAGCAGCACCACCAGCGCACCCGCGAGCGCGATCAACAGCCAGGTCATCCGGGGCGGTACGTAGTCACGGACCCGGCGCGGTGTGAGGCCGGCCGTGCGGACGGCGCCCCGGGCCGGGGCGGTCAGCGCGTCCCCGACCAGCACTCCGGCCACCGCGCACAGCCCGAACGCCGGAATGGCGTACAGGATCCCGTCCCCGTCGTCGAGCGGGGACAGCACGCGCGCCGCGAGTGCCCCGACCAGCAGGCCGCCCCAGCGGGCGTACCGGTCGAGGGGCGCGCGGGACGCCGTCGAAGGCAGAAGTGAAGGTGAATCGTGCGCATCCATGACAAACCCCCGGACAAAGAAGCATCTTGTACTCACCGCTTGTATCAAGCAGTGAGTACAAGATGCGGTCCCCGGCGGACTTGTGTCAACTGCTTGCTACAAGTGGCCGGTGCTTGTCACGAGCGCCGGGTCAGCCGGCCACGATCCGCCCGGTCACCTCGCCCAGTCCGACCCGGGCCCCGTCCGGCCCCGGCGCCCACGCGGACAGCGTCACCACGTCGCCGTCCTCCAGGAACGCCCGCTTCCCGTCCGGCAGTTCGAGGGGGTCCCGCCCGTTCCAGGTCAGCTCCAGCAGCGAACCGCGCTCGCGCTCGGTCGGCCCGCTCACGGTCCCCGACCCGTACAGGTCCCCGGTGCGCAGCGAGGCCCCGTTCACGGTCATGTGCGCGAGCTGCTGCGCGGCGGTCCAGTACATGGTGGAGAACGGCGGCTCGGACACGACGTGACCGTTGATCGCGACGGAGATCCGCAGGTCGTACCCGCCGGGCTCGACGCCGGAGCCGGTGTCGTCCAGGTACGGCAGCAGCGCGTGGGTCCGCTCCGGCGGTGTCACCCGCGCCTCCTCCAGTGCCTCCAGCGGGGTGATCCACGCCGACACGGACGTGGCGAAGGACTTGCCGAGGAACGGGCCGAGGGGGACGTACTCCCAGGCCTGGACGTCCCGCGCCGACCAGTCGTTCAGCAGGCACAGCCCGAACACGTGCTCCCGGAAGTCGCCCAGCGCCACCGGCGTGCCCATCTCGGACGGCACGCCGACCACGAAGCCGACCTCGGCCTCGATGTCCAGCCGGACGGACGGGCCGAACACGGGTGCCGGGTCGCCGGGGCCCTTGCGCTGCCCGGACGGCCGTACGACCTCCGTGTCCGAGACCACGATCGTGCCCGAGCGGCCGTGGTAACCGATCGGCAGGTGCTTCCAGTTGGGGGTCAGCGAGTCCTCGGCGTCCGGGCGGAAGATCTGGCCCACGTTCCGGGCGTGGTTCTCGGAGGCGTAGAAGTCGACGTAGTCGGCGACCTCGAACGGCAGGTGCAGGGTCACTGAGGCCAGGGGGTGGAACAACGGCTCGATCGTCTCGCGGTGCGAGGGCACCGTGACCCACGCGGTCAGCGCCCGCCGCACGTCCGACCAGGCCGTGCGGCCCGCCGCCAACAGCGGGTTGAGGGTGGGGCGGGCGAGCAGGGAGGCGTACGGCGAGCCGAGCGCGGCGGCCGCGGCGCCCGCGTCGAGCACGTGGTCGCCGAGCCGGACGCCGACCCTCCGCTCCGGTGAGCCGGGGAGCGAGAACACGCCATAGGGAAGGTTGTGCGGCCCGAAGGGGTCGCCCTCGGGAACATCGAAGGGGGGCATGGGGTACTGCCTCACTCTCATCCGAGCCGTGCACGGCCCAACATTCCATGTGGTCGCGCCACACGTTACGGCCGAGTTGCGTGTCTTGGGCAGTGTCTAAAGAGTTCGCAATGTCCGAATAGGCCTTGTCGGAGGGTCTAATTCCGGCTTAGCGTCCTTTGGGGGACACGGCCGGGGTGAGTCCGGTCCGTGGGGGGACACGTGGGGGGACCCGTGGCCGGAAATGCCGTCAGTGTGCCTTTCGCGGCCGACCGTGATGTGCCGGGCCTGATCGTGAAGTTCGGCGACTACCCGCTGCACCACGGTGGCGTCGGAGCGATCCGCAGCCTGGGCCGTCTGGGCGTCCCCATGTGCGCGATCACGGAGGACCGCTACACACCCGCGGCCTCCTCCCGCTATCTCAAACGCGCGTTCGTGTGGCCGACGAGCGGGGCCGAGGAGCCGGAGTACCTCGTCGAGGGGCTGCTCCGGATCGGCCGCCGCATCGGCCGCCCCACCGTCCTCGTCCCTACCGATGAAGAGGCCGCCGTCCTGATCGCCGAGCACCAGGACGCGCTGGGGACCCGGTTCCTCTTCCCGCGATTGGAGCCGGGCCTGCCGCGCCGTCTGGCCAGCAAGCAGGGGCTGCACGAGCTCTGCGTGGAACACGGCATCCCGAGTCCGACCTCGGCCTTCCCGCAGTCGTACGACGACATCGCCGCCTTCGCCGAGAAGGCCTGCTTCCCGGTCGTGGCCAAGAACCGGGAGGCGTTCGTGCGGCGGAAACAGCCCGCCGTCAACGGGACCACGAGGATCGCCACCCGCGAGGGACTGCTCACCCTCGCCCGCGACTGGGGCGAGCAGCCCGGCGTCATCCTGCAGGAGTACCTGCCGAGGGAGCAGGCCGAGGACTGGATCGTCCACGCCTACTTCGGCGCGGACTCCACCCCGCTCGCCATGTTCACGGGCGTCAAGGTGCGCTCGTGGCCGCCGCACGCGGGGATGACGGCGAACGCGTACGTCGTCGACAACCCGGAACTCGCGGACCTCGCCGCGCGTTTCGTCAAACAGATCGGCTTCAGCGGCATCGTCGACCTCGACCTGCGCTTCGACCGCCGCGACGGCCGGTACAAACTCCTCGACTTCAACCCGCGCGTGGGCGCCCAGTTCCGGCTCTTCGAGAACGAGTCGGCGGTGGACGTCGTACGCGCCATGCATCTGGATCTGACCGGACGGACCGTTCCGGAGGGGGAACAGCGGGCCGGCCACCGGTACGTCGTGGAGAACATCGACCTCCCCGCCCTCCTCGCCTACCGCCGCAGCGGCTATACGACGCCGCACGCGCCGGCCCGGGCGAGCGGGACGGAGCTGGCCTGGCTGGCGGGTGACGACCCGCTGCCGTTCCTCACGATGCTGGCGCGCTTCGTGCGACCGGGCGCGAAGCATCTGTATCAGCTGTGGCGCACCAACCGCCGCGGCAGCAGTACCTCCACGAAGTAGGCACATCCGTCCTGGGGAGGGACTTCGTGATCGAACCGGTAGCAGTCATCGGCGCCGGACCCTTCGGCCTGTCCACCGCCGCGCACCTGCGAGGGCGCGGCATTCCGGTACGTGTCTTCGGCGATCCCATGGTGAGCTGGCGCGACCACATGCCCGCGGGCATGATCCTGAAGTCGACCCCGGCGGCCTCCACCATCGACGCACCGCAGCCCGGGCACACCCTCGCCGACTACTGCGACGCGGCCGGCGTCCGCCGCCTGGTGACGGACGAGGACCTGATCTCCGTGGAGACCTTCATCGCCTACGGCGAGTGGTTCCAGCAGAAGCTGCTGCCCGACCTGGAACGGGTGCGGGTCGTCTCGGTGGACCGCCGCACCGGCGGCGGATTCGAACTCAAGCTGGACTCCGGCGAGTTGTTCGCCGCCCGCGCGGTCGTCGTCGCGACGGGCCTGTCCGGCCTGGCCCACCTCCCGGTGGAACTGGCCGGCGCCGCGGCGGACGGACCCTCGGCCACGGGCCCGGTGTCCCACAGCTCCCAGCACCACGACCTCACCCGGTTCTCCGGCAAGGAGCTGATCGTCGTCGGCGCCGGACAGTCCGCGCTGGAGACGGCGGCGCTGGCCGCGGAGGCGGGCGCGCAGGTCCAGGTGGTCTCGCGCGGCCGGGGCAGGGTGGCCTTCGGCGCCCCGCCGTGGAACCAGCCGAGGCTGCGCCCCGAGTCCCCCTTCGGCCGCGCCTGGTCCCTGTGGGCGCTCAGCTACTACCCCCACCCCTACCGCTATTTCCCGGCCCAGGTCCGCCACTACCTGGTCCGCCGCGTCCTCGGCCCGCTCGGCGCCTGGTGGCTGCGCGACCGCTTCCAGGACAAGGTGCGGGTCGAGGAGGTCGAGAGCGTGCTCGGCGTGGACGCCCCCGACGGCGCCCCGGTCCTCACGGTCCGCACCCACGCCGGCGCCACCAGCCAGCTGGCCGCCGACCACGTCATCGCGGCCACCGGCTACCGCGTCGACATCGCGGCGATGGACTTCCTCGGCCACGAACTGCGCACCCGGCTCGCCGTCAGCCGCGGTGCCCCGAAACTCGGCGCCGGCCATGTCTCCTCGGTCCCCGGCCTCTACTTCACCGGTCTTCCGGCCGCCGCGTCCTACGGCCCGGTGATGCGCTTCGTCTGCGGCACGGAGTTCGCCTCCGGCCGGCTGGCGAAACACCTGGCCGCGGCGCACGGCTGAGCGCAGGCGGTGCGGGCGGGGCCGCGGTCTCGTCGTCCAGGGCGTTCTCGCGACCGGCGCCCTCGAACCACAGTCCGGGCCCCTCGCACACCGCCATCTCGGAGTCACCGGGCCTCACTTGGGGCCGAAACACACCGTGAGTCTCAGGGGCGTGGTGTCCGTATTCTCTGATCATGGCCGTACCCCCTGCTTATGCACTCATCGCCACCGACCTGGACGGGACGCTGCTCCGCGGCGACGACACCCTCTCCGACCGGTCCCGTGCCGCGCTCGCGCGGGCGACGGAGGCCGGCGCGCGGCACCTCGTCGTGACGGGGCGCCCGGCGCCGCGCGTACGGCCACTGCTCGACGACCTCGGCAGCACGGGGCTCGCGGTGTGCGGACAGGGCGCGCAGTTGTACGACGCCGGCGCGGGCCGGCTGCTGTGGTCGGTCACCCTGGACCGGGAGCTTGCGGAGACCGCGCTCGGCAAGATCGAGGCCGAGGTGGGCCAGGTGTACGCGGCCGTCGACCAGGACGGGGTGGACGGGCTCACGCTCATCGAGCCCGGGTATCTGATGCCCCACCCGACCCTGCCGGCCGTGCGGGTCGGGCGGCGCGACGACCTGTGGTGCGCGCCGATCAGCAAGGTCCTGCTGCGCCATCACACCCTGTCCGACGACGAGTTGGCGCGGACGGCGCGCGCGGTGGTGGGCTCGCTGGCCACGGTCACCATGTCGGGGCCCGGGACCGTGGAGCTCCAGCCCTGCGGCATCACCAAGGCGACCGGCCTGGCGCTGGCCGCCGAACACCTCGACCTGAGCGCCGAACGGGCCATCGCCTTCGGGGACATGCCCAATGACATCCCCATGTTCCGCTGGGCGGCTCACGGCGTGGCGATGGCCAACGCCCATCCCGAACTCAAGGCGGTGGCCGACGAGATCACGAAGTCGAACGAGGACGACGGCATCGCCGTCGTCCTCGAAAGACTCTTCGCTTAGCTCTACCGCTTCGGGTGGACGCGTCAGTACGCGCTGTTGACGTTGTCCATCGAGCCGTACCGCGCGGCCGCGTAGTTGCAGGCGGCGGTGATGTTCGCGATCGGGTCGTAGATGTCGAACGACGTGCCGGCCACGTGGTACGTGTTGAACGTCGGGTCGATGACCTGCAGCAGGCCCTTGGACGGGATGCCCTTGGCCGCGTTGGAGTCCCACAGGTTGATGGCCCGCGGGTTGCCGGACGACTCGCGCATGATGTTGCGGTGGATCCCGTTGTACGAGCCCGGAATGTGCTTCTCCGCCATGATCGCGAGGGACTCGCGGATCCAGCCGTCGAGGTTGTTCGGGTACCCGGCGAGTGTGGTGGAGGGGGTGGTGGCCGTCGGGGCGGCCGAGGCGGCGGTCGCGCCGACGAGCGGGACGGCGAGCACCGTGACACCGGTGCCGACGAGGGCGAGCTTGCGGACGAGGCGGGACGAGCGGGTGCTGGTGTGCTGAGCGGCAGCAGACATGGCGAAGTTCCTCTCCGTCGCCTACGAGGTGAGCTGTCGGGTTCGGGCGGGGAGGTGCCCGGCCGTACCACCGTGAGGTGGCACTGACTTCACCCCGCCGTTCCGGTGCGACATGTGCCGACCGGTCCGGCGACTTACCTGGGTTCCCCCGCTCCTGCCTACGGCGAATGAGTTCGTCGATGGGTGCGTAGGGCGGCGGCAGGATTCGGCGTTCCGCCCGACAGCCCGGAAGCTATGCGAGAGCACATGTCGGGAACAAGACTCGGAATCACATAACGCACCGATTGACCTTGGTCTGAGGCGTATGGGGTGCTTGATCCTTTGCGGTTGCCAAGCCTCAACTGGCCGACGCGGCAAGGCGAAATGGGTCAAAGGGGGCTCTGGTGGTCCGATGGGGTGGAGTGACCCAATTCACGGAATAAGGCTGGAATAATATTCACGGCAAAGCGGACATGCGGGTCGGAAGGGGGTTTCGCGAGGGCGACGAAAGAGTCCTTTTCCCGCGTTCGGCGGAATGGGCCCACCACCCCTTGTAGGTCGTTTTGTCCGATACCGGAAGTGGCTCGTATCACAGGCGCGCCGCACCTGCGGTCACTCGGGTTGGGCCGGACGGCGGACGGTGTCGCCGTTTGCTCCGGTGGGTGAGCCGGTGGGTGGGGTGGGCCGGCGGACGGGCCGACGGGCGGAGCGGAGGGTGGGCGGGGGCGTGAAGGGGGTGAGGCGCTCCGGATGGTGGAACCCGCCGGGCGGGGCCCGTCGTTGTCCTGATGGTCGCCGCCGGAGCGGGCCCCGGCGGCCGCCGTGAGCGGCTCGGGCGCGAGGGCCGCCATTCGGACGAATGGGTAAGCAGACGGACAAAGAGTGCTGCATCCTCTGGAGTCGATAAATATTTGGTCATATCGACTGATCGAAAACATACCGGTCGTGCTCCGATAGCGCCCGGGCTGGACGGGTGGGCGCTATCGGTGATCGAAACCTGACCGGATACGCTGACTTGAGTGATGGCAGCGACCTATCGACAAACCGCGTAACCGCCAGCAGACACCAGCAGACAGGAGACCCCTCGTGACCGTCGTCGGGCCGTTCGGGCTGAGCGTGCGGGACCAGGCTCTGGAAGCCGATGTCCAGGCCGGATTGGCGGCTGTCGAGGAGGGTTTGCTCGAAGCCACCAAGAGTGAGGTCCCGTTCATCACGGAGGCCGCGCAGCACCTGGTGCGGGCCGGCGGGAAGCGGTTCCGGCCGCTGCTCGTGATGCTCGCGGCCCAGTTCGGTGACCCGTACGCGCCGGGCATCGTGCCCTCGGCCGTCGTCGTCGAGCTGACCCACCTCGCGACGCTGTACCACGACGACGTGATGGACGAGGCGCTGGTGCGCCGCGGCGTGGACAGCGCGAACACCCGCTGGGGCAACTCGGTCGCCGTCCTCACGGGTGACTTCCTCTTCGCCCGCGCCTCCCAGATCCTCGCCGACCTCGGCCCCGAGGCGGTCCGGGTCCAGGCCCTCGCGTTCGAGCGGCTCGTCACCGGGCAGATCCTGGAGACCGCGGGACCGACGGACGGTCGGGATCCGGTCGAGCACTACCTGGACGTGCTGGGCGGCAAGACGGGCTCCCTGGTGGCCGTGTCGTGCCGGTTCGGCGCCATGATGTCCGGGGCCGACGAGACGGTGGTCGACGTCCTCACCCAGTACGGCGAACGGCTCGGTGTGGCCTTCCAGCTGGCGGACGACGTGCTCGACATCGCCAGCGACTCGCACGAGTCCGGGAAGACGCCGGGGACGGACCTGCGCGAGGGTGTCGCGACCCTGCCCGTGCTGCGGCTGCGGGAGCGGGCCGCGCGGCTGGGGCTGGCCGAGGACCTCGCGCTGTGCGAGCTTCTCGCCTCCGACCTCACCGACGACGCGCGGCACGCGGAGGCGCTGGCCGCGCTCCGCGTCCACCCCGCGCTGGAGCAGGCCCGGCGGGACACGGTGCGGTACGCGGAGGACGCGCGGGCGGCGCTGGCGCCGCTGCCGGAGTGCGACGCGAAGGCCGCGCTGATGGAACTCTGCGACGCGGTGGTGCACCGGGCCGCGTGAGGCCGCTCGCCACGGGGCCGGGTGAGTGTCGCTCGGCCCATATCTCGTCGCCGTGGCCGCTTGACCAGCCTTTCTCTCTTTTGTGACCCAGGTCACATTCATGGACTGAGTCTAATCTAGGATCCCTTCGTGCTCATGCCCAGAAGCTGACGCAGGGGGCGTCAGTCGCATACGGGGAGAAAACCGAATCATGGGTATGAACCGATCCTTCTTCGCGCGCCGCAAGGGTCTCGTCGCCACCGCCGTCACGATCGCCGCGTGCGCCGGTGTCGCCGGCGCGGTGGCGCCGGCCTCCGCCACCGAGAACACCGGCAGTACCGGCAAGGAAGCGACCGTCCTCGTCGCGAGCCTCCGCGGCGCCAACGAGGTCCCGGTCAAGGGCGGCCCCGCCGTGGGGGACAGGGACGGCGCGGCGCTGGAGTTCATCAAGGTCAAGGGGGACAAGGTGTCCGTCGCCGTGGCCTGGCGCGGCACCGGCAGGCCGACCGACCTGCACATCCACCAGGGCGCCAAGGGCACCAACGGCGGCGTCAAGATCGACTTCGGCAAGGTGCTGAAAGAGGGGCACAAGGGCCGGTACTCCGTGTCCGGGAGCGTCCGGGTGACCGACGCCGCCCTGCTCAAGCAGCTCACGAACGACCCCGGCGCGTTTTACGCCAACCTGCACACCGCCGAATTCCCGGGCGGAGCCGTCCGCGGACAGCTCCACAAGGTCACCACCGCCATGGACTTCCGGCACACGCTCGGCGGCTTCCAGGCCTCCGTGGTCAAGGGCAAGCAGATCTACGAGTGCAAGCCCGCCGAGGGCGGCGGCTACGCCTTCGGGCAGCGCGACGTCAGCGCCCTGCTCGGCGGCCACATCCGGCACTCCTTCGTGAAGCCCAACTCCGGTACCCCGCAGTGGGTCGCGCCGGACGGGAGCGCCGTCACCGGCGCCGTGATCACCAAGACGCCCAACGGGGCCGGCAACATCCCCGAGCTGGACCTCAAGGCCACCCGGTCCGGAAAGCACCACGGGCTGCTCGCCGGCACCACCGAGATCCTCCGGCTGAACACGGTCGGCGGAGTCGCCCCGACCGGCTCCTGCGCGCCGGGCACCATCGCCGCCGTGCCCTACCAGGCGGACTACGTCTTCGTGCAGCACTGAGCCCGCACGCCGGTCTCCGGCACCCGGCGGCGCCTCCCCGTACGACCCGTACCCCTACGGGTCGGGGGAGGCGCCTCCTCCTCGTGTCATACCGCAGGCGTACACGGAGTTGGCTCCGCAGTCTGACGCTTCCTCACGGCCGATTTGGTCAGATGGAAACCACGGAAATCACCACTCCTCACCGATTCGGGTGAGAATGGCGGCTCAGGGTGGGACAGAGCGTGAGCACAGCCGCCGCCGACGACGGAGGTAAGGCACACATGGCACCGTACGAATCCGACGACAACACGGGCGCGCCGGAGGCCGACGAGCTTCCCACCGGGCGGCGCAAGGCCGCTCGGTACGCCGTGCCGGTCGCGGTGGTGGGGCTGGCGGCTGCGACCATCGGGCTGGTCCCGGCGCTCGCCGACTCCGGCGACCCCGACCTGCCGAAGATCACCGCGCAGCAGCTCATCGAGAAGATCGCCCAGTCGGACGTGGAGCAGCTGTCCGGCACCGTGCGGATCAACACGGACCTGGGTCTGCCCAACCTCGGCGGCCTGGAGAGCGGCCTGGTCTCGGGCGCCACCCGGTCGGGTGACGGCTCGTCCGCGGACCCGACCGCCAAGCTCACCGAGCTCGTCTCCGGCTCCCACACCCTGCGTGTCGCCACGGACGGCCCGGACCGGCAGAAGCTCTCGCTGATCGAGAGCGCCGCCGAATACAGCCTCATCCACAACGGCAAGGACGTCTGGGGCTACGACAGCAAGTCCAACGAGGTCTACCACGGCAAGGCGGAGGAGGCGGGCAAGGACCACCGCGGCGAGGAGCCGCCGGCCACGCCCAAGGACTTCGCCGACGAGGCACTGAAGTCGGTCGACGACACCACGTCCGTGACCGTCGACGGCACCGCGCACGTCGCCGGCCGGGACGCCTACAAGCTGCTGATCAAGCCCAAGCAGTCCGGCACCACGGTCGGCGCGATCAGCATCGCCGTGGACGCGAAGACGGGCATGCCGCTGAAGTTCACGCTCACCCCGGCCGCCGGCGGCGCCGCCGTGTTCGACACGGGCTTCACGCAGGTCACCTTCGCCAAGCCGGCCGCCTCGACCTTCGACTTCACCCCGCCCAAGGGTGCCAAGGTCACCGAGGAGGGCGACGCCTCGAAGGCGCCCGGGTCGGACAAGGGCCTCCCGAAGGCCGGCGACGACCTCGGCACGGGGCTCGGCGAGAGCTTCGGCAAGGACTTCGGCAAGGGCACCGACGGCAGCGACGGCTTCAAGGTCCTCGGCAAGGGCTGGAACTCGATCGCCACCTTCGACACCGGCTCCGAGGGCGGCATACCGTCCGGCGCCGGCGCCGGCGGCGGTGACCTGGGCGGCTTCCTCGGCTCGCTCGGCGACAAGGTGAGCGGCAAGTTCGGCAAGGGCACGGTCTTCTCCACCCGCCTGATCAACGCCCTGATCACGGACGACGGCAAGGTGTACGTCGGTGCCGTGACCAAGAACGCCCTGGTCGAGGCGGCGAACGCGGCGAAGTAGGTACCCCTGGCGCACGACGAATCGAGGGAGCCGATGGACGAAGTGTCCGCCACGGAGCCGGATCCGGGCGCGGGCGACGCGGAGCACGGCGTCATCCAGACCCGCGGCCTGACCAAGCGCTACCGCGGCGGACAGCTCGCCGTCGACGGTCTCGACCTGACCGTCCCGGCGGGCAGCGTCTTCGGCTTCCTCGGTCCGAACGGCTCGGGCAAGACCACCACCATCCGCATGCTGATGGGCCTCATCGAACCCACCTCGGGCACGGCGCGGCTGCTCGGCTGCCCCATGCCGCGCGCCTCCCGCGCCGTGCTGCCGCACGTCGGCGCGCTCATCGAGGGACCCGCGCTGTACGGCTTCCTGTCCGGCAGGGACAACCTCCTGCGGTACGACGCCGCCGACCCGACCGCCGACCCGCGCACCCGGCGCGCCCGTGTCGCGGCGGCACTGGACCGGGTGGGGCTGACGGCCGCCGCGGGCAAGAAGGCGAAGGCCTACTCCCTGGGCATGAAGCAGCGCCTGGGGCTGGCGGCCGCGCTGCTCCAGCCGCGCAGACTGCTCGTCCTCGACGAGCCGACCAACGGGCTCGACCCGCAGGGCATGCGCGAAATCCGGTCGCTGGTGCGGGAGCTGGCCTCCGACGGCACGACCGTCTTCCTCTCCTCCCACCTCCTCGACGAGATCGAGCAGGTGTGCACGCACGCGGCGGTCATGGCACAGGGGCGGCTCATCACGCAGGGCGCGGTGGCCGACCTGGCGGCGGGGGCGCGCGGCCGGCTGGTCGTGACCACGCCGGACACCGGGGACGCGGCCCGGGTGCTGAAGGAACAGGGAGTCGCCGACGTCGTGGTGGCCGAGGACCGGGTGACCGCGGAGCCGCCCGAGGCTGAACTCGCCGAACTGAACGCCGCGTTGGTGACGGCGGGCGTCCGGGTCCGCGGCTTCGTGGTCGAACGGGCCTCGCTGGAGGACGCGTTCGTGGCACTGACCGGGGAGGGTTTCGATGTCGCGGGCTGAGACCCCGATGCGACAGGCCGGGGCCCAGCTGCCGGCGGGGGCCGCGCTCGAGGCCGTGCGCGCCCCGAGCCCGCTGTGGACCTTCGGTCTGCTGCGCAACGAGCTGGTCACCACGTTCCGGCGCTGGCGCACGCTCGCCCTGCTGGGCGTGCTGGCGGCGGTACCGGTGCTGGTCGGGATCGCGGTGAAGATCGAGACACGGGACGGGTCTTCGGCCGGCGGGGGCGGCGGCGCGGGACCGGCCTTCATCGCGCAGATCACCAACAACGGTCTGTTCCTGGTGTTCACGGCGCTCGCGGCCACGCTGCCGTTCTTCCTGCCCATGGCGATCGGCGTCGTCGCGGGCGACGCGATCGCGGGCGAGGCCAACGCGGGGACCCTGCGCTATCTGCTGGTCGCCCCCGCCGGCCGCAGCCGCCTGCTGCTCACCAAGTACGCGACGGTGATGGCCTTCTGCCTCGTGGCCACCCTCGTCGTCGCCGTCGCCGCGTTGATCATGGGTGCGCTGCTCTTCCCGCTGGGTGAGTTGACGACCATCTCCGGCACCCGGATCAGCTTCGCCGACGGCCTCGGCAGAGCGCTGCTGATCGCCCTGGTCGTCGCCGCGTCACTGACCGGAATCGCCGCCCTCGGCCTGTTCATATCGACCCTGACCAACAGCGGGATCGCGGCGATGGCGACCACGGTGGGCCTGCTGATCACCATCCAGATCCTCGACCAGATACCCCAGCTGCACGCGCTCCAGCCGTACTTCTTCTCCCACTACTGGCTGTCCTTCGCCGACCTGATGCGCGAGCCCGTCTACTGGGACAACCTCGTCAAGAACCTCGGCCTGCAGGCTTTGTACGCCGGGGTGTTCGGCTCGGCGGCCTGGGCGCGCTTCACGACGAGGGACGTCACCGCGTAGGACTCAGACGGCGGGCGCCTCGGCGTCGTACGGGAACCGCGCGAGCGGCGCCTCCCTGGCGAAGAAGGTCTTCGCGTGCGCCAGTGCCTCCGCGTCCCGCAGGACGTCCCCGGGCGCGCTGCCGTTGCCCAGCAGCACCCCGCCGAAGCGCATCCGCAGGTAAGCGGCCGAGTGGTTGAGCGTGCCGATCAGCGGGTCGGCCACCTCCGGCTCCTCGTGGGCGAGCGCGGTGACGCCCCACAGCGTGCGCCCCGCCAGGGTCGCCTTGAAATCGGCTCCGGGGGTGCGCAGCCAGCCGGACCAGTGGTCCAGGTAGCGCTTGGTGAGGGCGGACACCGAGTACCAGTACAGCGGCGAGACGATCACTATGTCCGTGGCCGCGAGCGTGGCGTCCAGGTACAGGCCGGTGGCGCTGTTCGAGGGCGGCCGGACGTGGTCGCTGTCGTGCCGCAGGTCCACGAAGTCGGGGAGGGGGTGCTCGGCCAGGCTGATCCACTGCTGCTCCACGTCCGCGGGCAGCTGTTCGGCGGCCTTCCGGGCCAGCAGCTCGGAGTTGCCATCGGTGCGGGCGCTGCCCAGGACGAACAGGAAACGGCGGGTCATGTGGTCCCCCAGACGGATTGGCGTACGCGAACCTCGAATGCAAGCGTGTGCATTATATGCATACGCAATAAAATCTGGGGAGAGGGCCGAGGCCGCCACGGCTTCTCAGAACGGACGTCGCCCAGCCGCGCGCCCGGCCCCCGTCAGCCGCAGCAGCGCGTCGGTCCCGCGGGGCGCCCCGCCGCTGAGATCCCCGAGGCGCCAGTCCTCCACCCACGGCACGCGGTACACGTCGACGACCGACTCGATCGCCCTGACCTGCCGGTCGAGCGGCTTCGGCAGCCGACCCGGCGCGTCCGCGACCAGGACGACGGCGTCCAGATCCAGGCCGAGCGGTGCGCCACCCCGGCGGAACGCCTCCACGGCGTACACGGCGCAGGTCAGCCCGGCCGCGTGCGTACGGGCGACGAGCAGCACCGAGGGCGGGGCGCCGGGGCCCGGCCAGTCGCGTCCGCAGTCCTGGCCGCCGTACACCGCGGCGAGGGTACTGGTGCCCGCGCCGCCGTGGGTACCGACCCAGGAGTAGTGCCGGACGGAGACGGGGACCTGGGCGGACGGGGCGAGGGAGCCCCACCCCGCCTCTCGCTCCCGCTCGGCGACCGGTCCGCGGATCCAGATCTCCGGCCCCGGACGCGGATCCGGTTCAGGGTCCGGCCTCTGCCGACCGCGTGGCTGCATGCCGGCGCTCCTTCCTGGTGCGAGTCTGTGACGTCGCGGTTACGTGGGAACCGTAGCGAGCGGAGAGACTCGACAGTACGCACGTGTACGACCGGATCGTGACGCCGGGGAGTGAGGGGACCGATGTCTCGACTCAGCCGCGAGAAGCGGGAACAACAGGGGGCTGCGTGCCCGGCGGCACCGGTCGAGGTCCGGGTCTCGGGTTCGGGCGCGTCGATCGGCGGCGTGGCCGTCGTGGCGGCGCCCGGCGAGGAGATCCAGCATGCCGTCCTGAACCACCTCCATCGCCTCGTTCTCACCAGTGGCCATCCTGTCCTCGCAACGGTCCACGACGACCGCATTGGATACGTGGTCGCCCTCCAGATCGACGCGGACGGCTCAAGCCGGTTCACGGGGGAGCCCGTTGCGGTTCCGGCGACTCCGTCGCTCGGGCAGGGGGAGCCGGGGGAGTCCGTGAGCGGAGGCGCGCGGGAGGCCGGCGGGCGGGACAAGCCCACCCATCTCCTTTCCGCGGTCGCCGAGCCGGTGCGCGACGTCGCTCCCACGTTCCCGCTGAGGGCCGTGCCGGAGCCGACGCCGGTCGCGGAATCGGCGCCCGGCCTCTTGCCGAGCGTCGTGGCGGACGTGGTTCCCGGGACGGTCCAGGCACCCACGGGGGTGTTCGGACCGCCGCCGACCATGGACACCGCACCGGGGCACACCGCGGCGCAGGCGCCGATGGCTTTGCCGGGGCCCATGGCCTTGCCGGGACCGATGGCTTTGCCGGCGCCGATCGCGGCGCCGAGTTCCGGCGCCGGGGCGGATCCCGTTGCCGGGTCGGCGTTCCGTGCCGGGTCGGATTCCGTCGGCGGGCCGACTTTCATCGCCGCGCCGCAGCCGATCGCCGGACCGGGTCTCGACGCCGGGCCGTATCGCGCCCCCGCGCCGCACCTCGACACCGAGCCCCGGCCGCTCGCGCCCGCCCCGGCCGAACTCCCTGCGACCTCCACAGCTTCCTTGGCCGGAGGCCCTTCGGCCGTCACGGCCGGAGCCTCCTCGGCCGCCACGCCCGAAGCCCCCTCAGCCCCCAAGCCCGCGCTTGCCCCGGTTCCCGCACCCGAAGCCATACCCGCCCCGACCCCGACTCCCCGCCGTACCCCTGTCACCGACTTCGTCGCGGAGACCGAGCCCGAGCCCAGGCCCACGCCTGCCCGGGGTTTCGACGCCGTCGCCGAGGCGGTACTGGGGGACGGGCCCGCGACCGTGACCGAAGAGGGGGCCGCGTTGCTCGGGGAGCCGATGACGCGGATCAACGAGGCGGTGAAGTCGGGGCGGATCGACACCGCGGCCGAACTGGCGGAGCGCACCGTCGCCGAGGCCACCGCCCTGCTGGGCCCCGGCCACCCCGAGGTGCTCGGGCTGCGCGAACTGACCGCCTACATCGCCTACCTGGCCGGCGACCCGCTCCGCTCCTTCCACCTCTCCCTCGACCTGGCCCGCCTGCGCCGCCGCACCCGGGACACGGAGGCCGCCTACGGCAACGTCCAGAGCGCGGCCACCGCCTGGCGCGCCGTCCGTGACCCCGAGCAGGGACTGAACCTGGGCCACGAACTGATCGCCCTGTGGACGGAACTCACCGCGGAGGAGGGCCCGGCGGTCGACGACATCGAGGAGCTGGAGTCCGCCCACGCCCGCATGGTCCGCCTCACGGAACGCGCGCGGCGGGCACGAGCCCAGGGCTGACGCGAGGGCGGCCGGTGCCGACACTGCCACGTCGACTCC
>NZ_JBSHAQ010000023.1:0-65197 GCF_053611585.1 Streptomyces sp. NPDC054794
CTCGGCGGCCTCCGCGGCCGCGGGCGTTCCGGCGGGCGCGGACGCGCGGCGGGTGGCACGACGACGCGTACGCGGCGCGGCCTCCTCCACAGCGACGGGCGCCTCGACGACCTCGGCCTCGACCGGCTCGGTGATCTTCTCGGTCTCCGGCGCCTGGGCGGCGGCCGGCTCCTGCGTGAGGTCGGCGGCCGGTATGGCCGGCGTGGTGACCTCGGCCGCGTTCTCGGCGGCGGCGGGGGGACCCGCCGGGCGCGACGCGGCACGGCGACGCCTGCGCGGGGGCAGGGTGTCGCTGGGGGTGTTCAGTTCGGAGCCCTCGGTGGGCTCGGTCGGTTCGAGCATGCGGGCGTTTCTCCCGTCAGGCTCCCGGGCGCCGCGCCTGGTCCGGCGTCGATCACAAGGATCGACCACCGTTGACGTCCGCGGCCCGCGCGATGCGCGATGGCCGCCGTCCGGGGCGCGGGCGCCGCACGGGAGCTCTCTGTGTCCTGTCTCGCCGGTTCCGTACGCCTTGTCGCTTACGGCCTGGCGAAAGTCTTCTGGTCGGTGGCGCTGCCCGACCCAGGTGGCTCCCGAGTACGAGGGCGGCGCTTTCGACGTCCGTCCTTACGCGGAACCTTCCGGCACCGGCGCCGTCGCGGCGGCAGTCAGGGCGGCCGGGTGGGGCTCGGTCGCTGCTGCCTCGCGGTCGGGCGCGAGCGGGTCGGTCACCGTGCCGGTCTCTGCATCGAACAGCCCCTGCGCCAGCCTGGTCACCGCTGCGGGGACCGGCGGCGCCAGGTCGGCCACGGCGCGGAGACCGGACAGGACGTCGTCGGGTCGTACGGCAGGCGTCACGTGCCGAACAACCAGCCGCAGTATCGCACAGGGCTGGTCGCTCGGCCTATCAGCCTGCGAACCTTGCGTTTCCGTGCTGGCCCGGCTCTCCAGGGTCACCACGGCGGAACGGGCGTCGAAGGTGCGGACGCCGTTCTTGGTCATGCGCTGTACTTCCACGGTCTCGGCCCGGGTGAAGGCCTCGACCGCGCGCTCGGCGCCGGCCGGGTCGACGCCGTCCAGCCGCAACTCCCAGACGGAAGCGGTCAGCCGGTCGGCGAGGCCCGACGTGTGTGCCTCGACCGCGTCGACGATGTCGAGCCCGGCGGGCAGTGACTCGTCGAGGAGGCTCCGCAGGGCTTGCGGATCGCGGGCCTCGGCGAGTGCGATCTCCAGGTATTCCGCCTCACTGCCCGTGCCGGTGGGTGCGGCATTGGCGTACGACACCTTCGGATGCGGCGTGAAACCTGCCGAGTACGCCATCGGTACCTCGGCACGGCGCAACGCACGCTCGAAGGCGCGCTGGAAGTCACGGTGGCTGGTGAACCGGAGGCGGCCGCGCTTGGTGTAGCGCAGTCGGATGCGCTGCACCGCGGGTGCGGGCGGCGGGCCTTCGGGCTGTCGCTTGCCCAGTGTCGTTCAGTCCTTCGTGAGAGCGGTCGTACTGCTACCAAGAGTACGTGTGTCACGGCCCGGCGGTTCCCGTCGGGCCACGGCCTGCGGCTGCCGCTGCTCGCCGAACAGCATCCGGCGGAAGTCGGCGCGTGCCTGTCGGACCGTCTCCCGGGCGGTGGTCAGGGCCTGCCGAGCGGTTCGGCCCACGGCGCACGCGGCCTCGGCGGCCGGGCGCAGCACGACGTCCCGTACGACGTGGCCGACCGGGGTGAGGACCGTCCGGTACACCCAGCGCACCGGGTCCACGAAAATCCATCGGAAGAGGGTGCCGAGGAACCGGCCGACGGCGAGCGAGATCCGCCCGGCGATGCGCCACGCGTGCCCGAGCGCCTCGGCGATCTCGCGTCCGACGACGGCGAGGACCCGGCCGACGGGCACCAGCACCCAGCGCCACAGGGCGAGGGCGGGCAGCACCACCAGGATCCGGGTGGTCCAGTACAGGGCCATGCCGATGCCGGTGACGAGCAGACCCAGCAGCCACACGAGGCCCTGGGCGCACCAGGCGATCGCCCGTCCGACCGGCGCGAGGAACCACTCGTACAGCCACAGGGCGGGGACGACGAGCAGGTACCGCACCAGCCAGGCGGCGGCGGTGTAGACCCCTAGGCCGATGGCCGCGCACACCGCCCCGATGCCCGTGAGCAGCCACAGCAGGACGCGCCCGACCGGGGTCAGCAGGCGCGCGTTGATCCAGGCGAGCCCGGCCCCGACACCGCGCGCCACCCAGGCGATCGCGGCGCCGATCCCACGCGCCGCCCGGGCGAGGGCCTGCCCCACCGGAGTCAGTACGTACCGGTGGAACCACAGTGCCGGGACGACGAGGAGGACGTGGGCGAGCCAGGCGAGCGCCCGGCCGACGGGCACGAGGACGTACCGCCACAGGGCGACGAACGGCCAGACGAACAGGGCCTTGGCCACCCACTGCAGCGCCCGGCCGAGGGGCCTGAGCACGGTGTCCCGCAGCAGTCGGCCGCCGGCGACGAGCGCGTCCCACAGCATCCGCACCGGCACGACCAGCACGAGCACGACGATGCGTACGGGGATGCGCACCGCGACGACCAGGCACCCCTCGGGCTCCGGTCGCCGCGGTTCGGGCGCCTTTTCGAAATCCATACCCGCGTAGACGCCGCAGCCCCTCGTACGGATGCCCTGTCTCCGTGGAAAGGACGGATCCGTGCGGTCGGTCAGGTGGCGAGGGCCCGTTGCTTGTAGGCCTCCGGATAGCGCTCCGTGAACTTCACGACGGCGACCAGCAGCACCACGGGAATGACCCAGTTGAACCAGTCGTCCAGGGAGGGGACGCGGACGGCCAGCCAGGCCGAGACGGCCATGAGCGCGAAGACCGCTCCCCAGGCGGCGGTCAGCACCTGGTTGATGTGCTTGAAGACGGGCGAGTCCCACACGCCCGGGTCGGTCGTCCGCCGGGCGTACTGCGCGGTGAAGGGATCGACGGCCAGCGATCCCAGCGCGACGAGGGCCACGATCCCGTTGGAGATGACCTGCGCATACGTTTCGAGCCAGACGAGTCGCGACCGGTCCAGCGCGAGCGCGAGGACCGAGATCACGGCGAAGAACACGATGCCGACCATGTCGAGGACGTAGAACCGGCCCCGGAGCATGTCCCTCCCGGACAGGCCGATCACGGCGACCAGCGCGGCCAGCGCCGCGTACTTCCAGGTGCTGGGGCTCGCGACGACGCCGAAGATGATCCACGGCGCGAAGGACAGGAACACGCCGCCGCCCGCGGCGGGTCTCTCGGCCGCCACGTTCGTCGCCGCCCGCGTCGACTGCTGCCCCATGAGGGTTCTCCCTCGCTCGCCGGGCCCGCCCCCTCCTTTCCCAGCCTGCCGTGGGTACGTGCCCTTCGCATGCCGTCTACGCGGGTGTGACCCCCAGGTGCCCGAGCACCGTGCGCATCGCACGGGTCACGGCCTCGCGGGACTCGTCCGTCCGGTCGTGGATCTCGAAGCCGTGGACGCCGTGCGGTACGTCGATGACCTCGACCGGGGCCTTCGTCCGCGCCGCCCTGTCCAGGAACGACTCGACCGTGGCGGCGATCCGCGGCGTCTCCAGGCCGGCCCGGGTCAGCACCAGGGGCGGCAGCGCACCGCCGTCGGCCGGCAGCGCGTCGACCGGGTGGAAACGGGCGCCGACCGCGCCCCAGCCCGGCAGCGGAGCCAGGATCGGGTAGGTGAGGGCCAGGCAGCGCAGCCACCGGGGCGGGGCGGTGATCCAGTCGGCGGCGAGCAGCCCCCCGCCGGAGAAGGCCCACACGGCGATGCGCCCGGGGTCGACGCGGGGGTCGGCGCGCAGCAGTTCCACGGCCGCGGCCACGTCCCCCGCGGCCCGCGCGTAGTCGGCGATGCCGTGCAGGCGGTGGTCCACGACGGCGCCCACCACGCCCAGGCTCGCCGCGTAGCGGGCGTAGCCGACGTAGAACGGCCACTCGCGCGGCGTGGCGTCGAGGTCGCGCGGCACCGGGCCGCCGTGCACGAACAGCACGGCGGGCCGTGGCCCGCGCGGCGGATCCGGCAGGTGCAGGTCCAGGCGCCCGTCGCGCACCCGCGGCAGCTCCGGGACGTCGAGCAGGAAGGGCTCGCGGAACGGGTCCCACTCGCCCTCGGGTGCCGTCAGCCGCCGGCCCACGCCCGCGGCCGCGCGGAGCAGCACCTCGGCCAGCTCCCGCGGCCGGGAGAGCATCGGCCAGTGTCCGGTGGCCAGTTCGAAGAAGCCCACCCGTGGGTCGGCCAGCCTGCGGAACTGCGGCGGGCCGGTGCGCACCAGGGCCTGCACCGTCTCGAAGGTGACGCCGCCCGCCGTGCACAGGATTCCGGTGGTGGGCACGTCCGCCGCGGCGCCCGTCAGCCGCAGCGGTCGCGTCAGCGTGCGCGCGGGCTGCGGGGCGGCGAGAGCGGTCAGCTGCCGCAGTCGCTCCGCCGACAGTCCCTCCGTGCTGCCCCAGCGCTGCCACTCCTTTGGAGCCGGGACGGGGACCGGGGCCGGTGCCGTCGCTGTCGCCGTCGCCGTCGCCGATGCCGGTTCCCGCCCGGAGTCGCCGTCCGCGCGCAGGAGTTCGCCCACCGTCGGGTCGGGCACCAGGGCCAGCGCCGGGTCGCCGTCCTGCGGCAGTCCGGCGTCCAGGTACACGATGCGGGCGATCCGCTCCGGCCTGCGGTCGGCCGCGCCCAGCACCGGGTGGATCGCGTAGTCGTGGCCGACCAGCACCACCTTTGCGTCCGGCCCGGGCTCCAGGGAGTCGATCAGCCGGACCACGTCGTCGACATGCGTCCGAAGGTCGGCCCCGGGCCACCGGCTCAGGGTCACCGGGTACGCCTCGGCGCCGGACTCCCGCAGCGGTCCGGTCACCTCGCTCCAGACGCGCTCGTCGGTGAACGGACCGGAGACCAGCACGAATACAGTCATCAGCACCTCCAGGGGCGGGGTCGTCGCGGGTAACCTAGGAACTCCCCCTGAGGGAGGTTCAACCCTTGCCCACGGACCCGGACGGCATGAGCATCGGCGAGCTCGCCGCGCACGCGAAGACCACGGTCAAGACGGTCCGCTTCTACTCCGACCAGGGGCTGCTGCCCGAGGCCACGCGCAGCTCCGGTGGCCACCGCCGTTACGGCCCCGAGGCCTCGGCCCGGCTGCGCACGATCCGCGCGCTGCGCTCGCTCGGTGTGCCCGTGCCCGAGATCGGCCGGGTTCTGGACTGCGGGGACGACTCCCTGGAGGCCTTGGTGACACGGCAGTTGGACGACGTCGGCACCCAACTCGCCGCGCTGCGCTGGCGCGAGGCCGCGCTGCGGGCCGTACAGGAAGGTGGTCCCGAGCAGGTGGCGGAACGTCTGGAGCTGATCGGGGCGGTGAGCGTCCCGCCCAGCACGGCCGCGCTCGCGCACTACTGGCGCCGGCTGCTTCCCGTGCGCCTGTCCGCCCGCCTGCGCTCCGCGGTCGCCGAGGCGGCCATACCCCAGCCTCCCGCGGACCCGACGCCGGACCAGGTCGTCGCCTTCGCCCGGCTGCACGCCCTGGCGACGGCCGCCACGGACGGCTGCCTGGCGACCCACCGACCCGCCACGGCCGCGCACCCCGACCTGCTCTACGACGGCCTGTACGAGGCCTACGACCTGGTGGAACGCGCTCTACGGGCCGACCGCTCCCCCGGCCCCGGCGAGGCCCTGGACTGCTATGTGGCCGCCCACGCCCGCGCCAGTGCCGCCCGGGACACCCCCGCCTTCCGCCGCACCCTCACCGCCGGACTCGCCGCGACGGACCACCCGGTGATGTCCCGGTATTGGCAGCTGGCGGGCGAGTTGGTCCCCGGCCCGACCCTGGGCGCCGCGGACTCCTGGCTCCGCGAGGCGCTGACCGCGAGCACGGCGACGGGCTGAGCGCGGCGGCCGAGCGCGGAACTCCGTACCGCGGAACGCCCGTTCCGGCGGACCTCGACCGTGTCTCCGGCGATGCGGGTGAGGAACGCGGCGGCCATCTGGGAGCGCCCACGGTACTCCCGTACCAGGTCGGTCCTCTCCCACTGGCCCCTCCCCCGCGGACGCGGCCCCGCAAGCACGGTGCCTCTCCCCCGGCGGCCGTCGACGAGGGATGATCGCCCGACCCCCGCGTCGTGACCAGCCTGTTTCCGCCGGATCCGGTCCGCGGTGGGCGGTCAGTCGGCCTCCGGCGGCTGTGCGTCGCCGGCCGTGGGCGGCAGCGGCTGCTCCGTCCAGACGGTCTTGCCGTCGTGGGTGTAGCGGGTGCCCCACCGCTCGGTGAGCTGCGCGACCAGGAAGAGCCCGCGTCCGCCCTCGTCCGTGCTGTGCGCCCGCCTGAGGTGCGGGGAGGTGTGGCTGGTGTCGGACACCTCGCAGATCAGGGTCTGCGTACGGATCAGGCGCAACGTGACGGGGCCCTCCGCGTACCGGTAGGTGTTGGTGACGAGCTCGCTGGCGACCAGCTCGGTGGTGAAGGCCAGCTCCTCCAGCCCCCATTCGGTCAGTTTCGCCGTGGTCAGCTCCCTCGCCCGGGCGGCGGAGGTCGCCTCCAGGGGCAGCTCCCACGAGGCGACGTTCTCCGGCGGCAGCACCCGGGTCCGGGCGATGAGCAGCGCGATGTCGTCGGCGGGGACGTGGCCGACCGGCAGCAGCGCTTCGATCACGGCGTGGCAGGTGTGGTCCAGCGGATCACCGACGGCGGAGAGACATGTGCGCAGGCTCTCCAGCGCGGCGTCGATGTCGCCGCTGCGCGCCTCCAGGAGGCCGTTGGTGTAGAGCGCGAGCAGGCTGCCCTCGGGAAGATCGAGGTCGTACGTCTCGAACGGCAGTCCGCCCAGGCCGAGCGGCGGCCCCGCGGGCGGGTCGAGCACGGTCACCTCGCCGTCCGGTGTGGACAACAGGGGTGCCGGGTGGCCGGCGCGGGCCAGGGAGCAGTGCCGGGACACCGGGTCGTAGACCGCGTAGAGGCAGGTGGCCCCGAGCACCTGCTCGTCCGCCGACCCGTTGCCGTGGGCGTTCGCCTCCACCTCGGCGGCCAGCAGGCTGACCAGATCGTCCAGCCGGGCCATCACCTCGTCGGGTTCGAGGTCGAGGCTGGCCAGGGTGCGCACGGCGGCCCGCAGGCGGCCCATCGAGGCCGCGGCGTGGATCCCGTGGCCGACCACGTCCCCCACGACGAGGGCGACCCGGGCTCCCGACAGCGGGATCACGTCGAACCAGTCACCGCCGATGCCCGGTTCACCGCTGGCCGGGAGGTACCGGCAGGCCACCTCGACGGCCGGCAGGTCGGTCGCCGCGCTCGGCAGCAGACTGCGCTGGAGGGTCAGCGCGGCGTTCTGCTGCTGGGTGAAGCGGCGCGCGTTGTCGATGCAGACGGCCGCGCGCGAGGAGATCTCCTGGGCCACCGCGGCATCGTCGTCCTCGAAGGGTTCCGAATGGCGTGATCGCCACAGGCTCACCACGCCCAGGATCAGGCCGCGCGCCACCAGAGGCACCGCGATCAGCGAATGAACGCCGAGACCCGAGGCGACCTCGATCCGTCGCCGGTCCATGACGTACCACTCGGGGCGGAGGGTGAGCTGCCGGTCGAGAATCGTGCGCCGCTCGTCCAGGCACCGCGCCTGCGCGGATTGCGGCAGGATCGGGACCACCTCGCCTTCGTGGAACGGTATCCGGGGATCCGGGGGCGAGAGGGCCACGCGCAACAGCGGACCCGTCACACCGGGGGGCGGTTCGTCGCCCAGGGTGACCGGCTTCATGAGGTCCACGCAGCAGATGTCGGCCAGGCCGTCGACGGCCACCTCGGCCAGTTCCCGGGCGGTCCGGATCACATCCAGTGAGTTTCCGACCCGGGCGCTCGCCTCGTTCAGCAGGGCGAGCCTGCGCTGCGCCCGGTGGCGGTCGGTCACGTCCTCGATCGTCTCGGCGACGCCGAGCACCCGGCCCGCGGGGTCCTCCATCCGGAACGCGGAGACGGACACGATCCGTTCGCGACCGGGTTCGTGGGCGGCTCGCGCGGACTGCTCCGTGAAGATCAGCGGCTCTCCGGTCTCCAGGACGTGCCGTACTCGCTCGTCGGCCCGCGCCGCGTCGTCCTGCACCATGAAGTCCCGGGGGTGATGGCCCACCGGCGCATCGACCGGGACGCCGCTCGCCTTGGCGATGGCACGGTTGACCCGAAGCACTTTCCGGTCCGGGCCATAGGTGACCAGACCGACCGGGGACCGGCGGTACAGGCCATCCAGCAGCGCACGGTCCCGCTGCCAGGCGATGACCTCCGCGGCGGGGGCTCCGACCAGCATCCACTCCTGGCCGTCCCCGTCCCGAGTGATCGCACGGGCCCGGAAGCCCATCTCCACCCGCCGCCCGTCGCGGTGCCGCACGGGCAGGACCCCGAACCAGCCCCCCGCCCTCACGGCGTTCACGACGACGGAGCGCGCGACCGGCAGGTCACGGGTGTCGACCAGGAACTCCCGCCACGCCCGTCCGATCACTTCCTTGGCCGAATAGCCCAGCAGTTCCTGGGCCCGTGCGCTCCAGCCGACCACGGTGCCCTGATCATCGAGTACGGCCGTGGCTCCGTGCCCGAGGGCGAACGGATCCTCCGGACTCTCGCTGAACAGCATCGACGGCGTCCCCATAGCCACTACAGCCACCACCTCGCCTCCGTCACTCCGATGTTCCTCTTCTCGGTCTCCGTGCGCGACAGAGAAGGGGCTCGGAACGTCACATCCGGCGCGCCACGACCCGTGGCGGGTTCCGGCCCGCTCCGCCGTCGAGCGGACGTCCGCAAAACGGTGAACGATGAGTGGGGCGCCCCGACCGAGCAGGAGACCGACATGAACGCGCTGCTCTCAGCGGTCCTCGACGCCCATGGCGGCCTCGACCGCTGGAACGCGCTCACCATGGTCCGCGCCACCATCGTCAGCGGCGGCGACCTGTTCACGATCAAAGGCATGCCGCAGGACCCCACGCCGCGGGAGATGACCGTCTGGCTGCACGAGGAGCACGCCTCGGTGCTGCCGTTCGGTGCGCCCGACCAGCGGTCCGACTTCAGGCCCGACCGCGTCGCCGTCGAAAAGCTCGACGGGCACGTGGTGGCCGAACGCGACGCACCGCGCGATTCGTTCACCGGCCATGACCTCAGCACCCCCTGGGACCCGCTGGACCGCGCCTACTTCAACGGGTACGCGCTGTGGACGTACCTCACGACGCCCTTCCTGCTCGCGATGCCCGGCTTCGACGTCACCGAGATCGCCCCCTGGCGGGAGGGCGACGAACTCTGGCGTGGCCTGCGCGCCACCTTCCCGCCCGGTATCGC
This sequence comes from Streptomyces sp. NPDC054794, assembly GCF_053611585.1. Classification (NCBI taxonomy): domain Bacteria; kingdom Bacillati; phylum Actinomycetota; class Actinomycetes; order Kitasatosporales; family Streptomycetaceae; genus Streptomyces; species Streptomyces sp. NPDC054794. The sequence continues at coordinate 9,307 of NZ_JBSHAQ010000023.1, forward strand.
CAGCCACAGCACCCACCAGGACTTCTACTTCGGGTTCGACCATCTGCTGCGGCGGCACGACTACCACGTCGACGTCGCGGGCGGGTTCGCCGCGGCGCAGTACGTCCATGACATCGTCGAGGCGGACGGGATCCGGCTCCCCACCAGGCGCCGGGCCTACCGGAGCGACGCGGACAACCGCCCGATCCTGGAACAGACGATGGTCTCCATCGACGTCGGTGACGCACGGTTCACCTGAGGTCGACGGGGTGTTGCCCGCCGCACAGGAGTTGAACGCGTTCAGAAATGATGCCAGCATGACGGGACCTTGATCGGCGAGCGGTTGCGTCCGCTCGTCTTCGGCGCTGCTGTGGGGGAAGGGGGGAAGGCCGTGCTGCCCCAGTTGTCCGGCCTCGCCAGAGGACGGCACGCGGTGTTCGTCGCCTGTCTGCTCGCACTCACGGGATGCAATCCCCATATGTACGACGACGTGCCCGCACTGCATGACGCGAAGCCGGCGGAAGTAGCGGGCTCTTGGCTCGGCTACGACCGGACGCACGTCGTCCTCCGGCCCGACGGGAAGGCCGACATCCGTCTCCTGGACGGCCTGGAATGGGACTTCGACGACCGGTGGCGGCTGTCGGGCAGGGGGACCTGGGAGCTGACCGACAAGCGGACCGGGTGGAACGACGGCCAGCACGTCCGGCTGAAGCTCACCTCACGCACCGCGGTGGCCACGCGCGCGCCGGAGCCGGACGATCCGCCCGCCCCGACGGGGGAAAGCCCCCGGATTCCCAAGACCTACACCTGGACGTTCGAGCTGCGGCGCGACGACGAGAAGGCCCTCGAACTCTATTTCTTCTTCCACGACCCGGACTCGCGCAGCACGTACATCCTACAGAGAGAAGGGCCCGGGCACCGGAACTCGTCGGCCGGCGACCGATGAGTTCCGGAGCCCGGAGCGGTCCACCTCCGTGCAAGCGAAGACCGCGACGAGCTCTGTGAGGGCATCATGACCACTTCCGCACTACCACCCGTCGTCGACGCCGCGACCTGGGAGCGCCGACTTGAGGCACTGCGGGCCAGGGAGAAGGCCGCGACACGGGAGCTGGACTCCATCGCGGCCGAGCGCCGTCGCCTGCCGATGGTCGAGATGCCCGACTACACCCTTGAGGGCGAGGACGGCCCCGTTCGGCTGGCGGACATCTTCGAGGGCAAGAGCCAGCTGATCGTCTACAACCACATGTGGTTCGCCGGCAAGGAATGGCAGTGCCCGGGCTGCACGGGGTTCACCTCGCAGTACACGCGCCTGGAGTTCCTGGACAACTACGACGCCCGCTTCGTCGTCGTCACCCAGGGCCCCATCAAGGAGGCGCTCGCCTACAAGCAGCGGGTCGGCAACCGGATGACGTGGTACTCGACCGCCGACAGCCCGTTCGGGGCCGACGTCGGCGCACCGCCCGACGGGGGATTCGCGGTCAACGTGTTCCTCCGCGACGGGGACACGGTCTACCGGACCTGGCACACCAACGGCCGCGGCACCGAACAGCTCAGTCATTCCTTCGCGTTGATCGACCTGCTGCCGTACGGACGCCAGGAGCAGTGGCAGGACTCGCCCGAGGGCTGGCCCCAGTCCCCCACGTACAGCCGGTGGGCGACGTCCGAGACCATCGCCGCGCTCTACGGCCCGCACGCCGACGAGGGCTGAACCGAGCACGGCCGGGCCACGATGACCCATGCGAAGGGGAGCCGGAACCGTCTCAGCACGCATGTTCGTCCTCCCGTGCACCATGTTGAGCTTCAGCGCATACCTCGCCGGCCCCCTGGCCTCGTCGGTTCGCCAACTGCTCGTGTTCGCCTGGACGCAGACCAGGGCCTGCGCTTTCGCCATCGCGCTGCTGTCCGGCGTGGCGGTGTCCACCCTGCTGCCCGGACTTCCGGTGGCCCGCTACGACCTGCTCGTCGTCTACGGCGTGCTGCTCACCCTCCTGTTCTGGGTGCGTGGCTGGGAGAGCGGGCGGGACATCGCCGTCATCACCGTCTGCCACGTCATCGGGCTGGCCTTCGAGCTGGTGAAGGTGGCCCTCGGCTCATGGAGCTACCCGGAGCCGGCCGTGCTGAAGTTCGCCGGTGTCCCGCTGTACGGAGGGTTCCTCTACGCGGCCGTGGGCAGCTACATCTGCCGGGCCTGGCACCTCTTCGACCTCGAACTGATCCGCTACCGGCCCAGGGCGACCGCGGCGGTGGCCGCCGCGGTCTACCTCAACTTCTTCAGTCATCACTGGCTGCCCGATGCGCGCTGGCCCTTGGCCGGACTGCTGGTGGCCGTCACCGCGGGCACCTCCGCGCGGTTCACGGTGCGCGGGGTACGCCGACAGATGCCGCTGGCGTTGTCGTTCGTCCTGATCGGCTTCTTCCTGTGGGTGGCGGAGAACCTCGCCACCTACGTGGGCGCCTGGCGCTACCCGTACCAGCTCCACGGCTGGCAGCCCGTCGGCGTGGAGAAGTTCGGCGCCTGGTCCCTGCTGATCAGCATCACCGTCGTCCTGGTGGCCGCCAGCCGACCGGAACGGAGGTCGTACGGTGCTGGTCGCCCAGTGGATGCCACGTGACGGGGAGCACGTGGGGCTCGTGTCGACCGGGCCCGCCGTGGCCCTGCTCGGGGTCGGCGGGGTGGTCGTCGTCACGGCCGCCGTGGCGGCCGCCCTGGGGCGGCGGGAGCGCGATGCCGGGCACCGCCCGACGGGCTGGCTGTTCGGTCTCGGCCTGACCCTGTGCCTGGTGGGTGGGCTAGGGCTGCTGGTCCGCCACTCCGAGGACCGGCAGACGAGCGGCGGGCTGCGAGCGGCCGGCCGCGAGATCATCGGCGAGGCTCTGGACACCGCCCGGAACTGCGCCACCGCCGCCCCGGAACCCACCTTCACGTACCCGGGCGAATCGGCGTCCGGCGGCGCGGCCACGTACGCTCCGGCGCCGTGCAGTACCTCGCCGCGCGACGCGCCACTGGACTCGATGGTGGTGACCTCCCAGGGCGTGTACCGGGTGAATGTGGCGGCCTCCTTCGGCACGAGCGGACAGGTGACCGTGACCGACTCGGCCACCGGCAGGCAGGCCTGCGCCACCGTCCCGGACACCGCCGACGACACCGGCACGGTCACGGACGGCCCCTGCGGCGGTTAGTCGCCGTCCTGGCGGCTGGGACGGACCTGGTGACGCCGCCTCAGCAGATGCCGGCCCACCAGCGCGGCGGCCAGGACGCCGAGGGCGATGAGCGCGTAGAGCTGGTAGCGGGTGATCTCGTCGTAGAGGGTCGTGATGTGGGTGCCGGCCGCGTAGGCCAGGGTCGCCCACAGACCGACCCACAGCGCGGCGCCCAGCGCGTTGAAGGCGAGGAAGCGGCGCCAGGCCATGCCGCTGGTGCCGGCGACGATGCCGTTGGCCTGGCGCAGGCCCTCGACGAAGCGGGCGACGGTGACGACCTTGCCGCCGTGGCCGGTGAAGAACTCCTCGGCCTTCTGGAAGCGCTCCGGGGTGAGGAACACGTGCCGACCCCAGCGGTGCACGAAGGTGCGCCCGCCCGACCGTCCGATCAGGTAGCCGATGTTGTCCCCCACGACGGCCGCGGCGAACGCGAGCGTCGCGACCGCGACGATGTTCAGCCGCCCGGCCCCGGCGTAGATCCCCGCGGCGATCAGGATCGTCTCGCCGGGGGCGGGAACACCGAAGTCCTCGACGAGGACCACGACGCCGACGGCCCAGTAGCCGTAATGGCCGAGCAGCGGGGCCAGGTGGGCCAGCGGGCCCGGGAGGGGCGGGTCCATGTGTCCACCGTACGTCGCCGGTGCCGGGCGAAGAGGCCCGCGCACCCGGTCTGCGGGGCAGGGGTCAGCAGGGCAGGTCGAGCGTGACGGCGGTCCCGTGCCGCGCGTTCTCGGCGTGCGCGGTGCCGCCGTGCGCGGTCGCCACCGCCTGTACGAAGGCGAGCCCCAGCCCGGACCCCTCGCTCGTGCGGCTCGCCTCGGCGCGGGCGAAGCGGTCGAACGCCCGGGGCAGGAACTGCGGCGGGAAGCCCGGCCCCTCGTCCGTGACGCGCAGCCGCAGCCTGCCCTCGTGGACGGCGGCCGTGAGGCGGACGGTCCCGTGGCCGTGGCGCAGGGCGTTGTCGACGAGGTTGCCGAGGGCAGGCACGAGCCATCGGGCGTCGACGTCGACGGTGGTGTCCGCCGCGTCCACGGTCAGGGCGCGCCCGGCCCGCTCGGCGGTGCGCGCCTGCGCGGCGACGGCGGTGTCGACGAGGTCGGTGAGGCGTACGGGGGCCCGGGTGATGTGGTCGGCGCTGCCGAGCTCCTCCAGGTCCAGCAGGGCGTTGGAGAGGTCGATCAGGCGCTGAACCTCGGCGTCCACGGAGCGCAGGGTCTCGGTGAGCTCCTCGGCCGGGCGGGGGCGGTGCAGCGCGACGTCGACCTCGGCCCGCAGCAGGGACAGCGGGGTGCGCAGCTCGTGGCTGGCGTCCGCGACGAACCGGCGCTCGCGGACGGCGGATGCCTCCAGGCGGTCGAGCATGCGGTTGAGGGTGTGGCCGAGGCGGGTGATCTCGTCGTCGCGGTCGGCGGGCACGTCCAGGCGCAGGTTCTGGGCGCCGTCGGCGAGGGTGGCCGCCGCGGTGCGGTAGCGCTCGACGGGGCGCAGGGCGGCGCGTGCGGTGCGGTAGCCGACGTACGAGGCGGCGATCAGGGTCAGTCCGGAGGCGAGGGCGAGCTGCGCGAGCAGTTCGCGCAGGGCCTCGTCGCGATGCCCCCGGCGGACGGCGGCGACGACGATCCGTGGTGCACCGCCGGCCGTGACGCGCTCGGCCTGCAGCCGCAAGGTGTCCGGAGTGATCGGCAGCAGGGAGCCGATGTCCCGCCGTACCGCGTGTCCCCGGGCGGCCGCGTCGAGTTCGGCGTCAGTGAGCAGTGCCCGGCGGCCCGCGGCATCACTGGCGCCGAGGACGCGGCCGTGCACGTCGAGGACCTGGTAGAGGCTGCCGCTGGGGCCCGGGGGCAGCGCGGTACGGGCGCGCAGAGCCCGGTCGAGGCTCTGCTGGTAGGCGGCCAGATCGTCGTGCAGCTGCCGGTCGAGTGCGGTCTGGACCCGCCAGTAGACCAACCCGGCGGTCCCGGTCAGGACGAGGGACATGGTGACGGCGACGGCCAGGACGAGGCGGGTGACGACGGGCAGCCGCCCGAACCAGGCCCGCGGCCCGCCCGCGCCCGCCAGGGTCACGGGGCGGTCTCCAGGCGGTATCCGCGTCCGCGCAGGGTCGTGATCGTCGTACGGTCGAAGGCGCGGTCGACCTTGGCCCGCACCTTGGAGACGTGGACGTCGATGGCGTTGCTGCGCAGGTCGGTCTCGCCGTCCCACACCTCGTCGAGCAGCTGCAGCCGGGTCACGACCCGGCCCGCGTTCTCCATCAGCACCCGCAGCACGTCGAACTCGCGCCGGGACAGGTCGAGCTCCGTGTCCGCCCGCCAGGCCCGCTGCCGCTCGGGGTCGAGGACGAGGTCGCCGACCTCCAGACGGCCGGAGCTGTCGGGGCGGCGCCGGGATATCGCCCGCAGCCGGGCCTGCAGTTCCTCCATGGCGAACGGCTTGACCACGTAGTCGTCGGCGCCGGCGTCCAGCCCGGCCACCCGCTCGCTGATCGCTCCGCGCGCGGTGAGCAGGATCACCGGGACGTCGACGCCCTCGCCGCGCAGGGTGCGGCACACCTCGACCCCGTCCATGCCCGGCAGCATCACGTCCAGGAGGACCCCGTCCAGGCGGGGATCACGGGCGGCGGCCAGGCCGGAGGGGCCGTCGTAGCGGCCTTCGGCGGTGTGTCCGGACTCGGTGAGGTAGCGGACGACGAGGTCCGTGAGGCGGGTCTCGTCATCGACGACCAGGTAGTGCATGGCGGCCAGGCTAACCCGCCCACGGGCCCGGCTCCGGGGGCCCGGAAGGCTTCATGGTCTGTTCATGTGAAATCCCTACCGTCCTTCACGTCGCGGCCACCGCGGGCCGCGACCGGTCCGCCGTCCGATGCGCCGGGGCGGAAAGGGACAGTCATGGACGCACGGGTGCTCGCCGCCAAGGGCATCACCGACCACATCGCACCCCTGGATCTGATCACGCGCGGTGGCCTCGACATCTTGGCCCTGCTGATCCTGGTCGGGCTGCTCTACCGGCGCCGTCCCAGCGCACCGGCGATGCCGCTGGTCCTGGCCGCGCTGAATGTCGGCCTGTTCGCGGCGATGAGCACGATCAGCGCCGGCAAGTTCCCGACCGGGGTCGGCTTCGGCTTGTTCGGCATACTCTCCCTCGTCCGGCTGCGCAGCGCGGCGTTCACCCTGCGCGACGTCGCCTACACGTTCGTGGCCCTGGTCATCGCCCTGTGCACCGGCCTGCCGCGGCGCGAGAACTGGCTCGTCATCGCGTTGGTCGCGGTCGTGCTGGTGGCCGTCCTGCTGGTGGACGACTCCCGCGCCCACCAGCCGCCGACCCGCACGGTGAGACTGACCCTGGACCGCGTCTACGACGACCCCTCCCTGATCGCCCAGGACGTCGCGTTCCGCTTCGGCCGGGCCCCGCTGTCGGTGGTGATCGACGAGGTCGACTACGTCCGTGAGACCACCCGGGTCTCCGCCCGCTACCCCGCCGTACCCGGCGAGGGGGGAGAGGCAGCCCCCGCCCAGGACGCCGAGCCGCGTGAGCAGGTGACCGTCTCATGACCGCCGCCTCCGTCCTCGCGGCCGACCTCGGCCTGTCCGCGCTGCGCGGTGCCACGCTCGCCGAGGTCGACGCGGCCGCGGCACTCCAGCACCGTACCGACCGCAAGTACCTGCTCCCCCTCGACCGCGCGCGCCTCCTCGTGGACCGGCTCGCCGGCAGCCACCACGTCCTCGACCTGGCCGGCCGCCGTACGACGAGCTACCTCAGCACCTACTTCGACACCGAGCGGCTCGGCGCCTGGCACGCCCACGTCCAGGGCCGCCGCCGGCGCTGGAAGGTCCGTACGCGCCTGTACGCGGAGGACGGTCTGTGCCGCGTCGAGGTGAAGACGAAGGACGGCCGCGGCGCCACCGTCAAACACGCCCTCCGGGCCCCCGCCCAGGCCTACGGCCAATTGGACGTCTGCGCGGCCGAATTCGTCGACGACGTACTGCGGCGGGCGGACATCCCCGTCCTCGCCGCCGCACTGACCCCCGCGGCCGAGGTCCGCTACGTCCGCGCGGCCCTCGCGGACCTGGACCACGGCAGCCGCGTCACGCTCGACGGCCTCCTCACCTGCCACCGGGGCGACCGCACCGCCGCCCTCGATCCCGGACACGTCCTCGTCGAGACGAAGGGCACCGCCCGACCGGCACCGGCCGACCGGCTGCTGCTGCGCCTCGGTGCCCGGCCCGTGTCGCTCAGCAAGTACATCGTCGGCCGGGCCCTGCTCACCCCGGGACTGCCGGACAACGACGTGCGCCGCCTCGCCCGCACCCACTTCACCACCGAGGCCCCGCCGGCCCCGCTCACCGAAGCCGTTCCCGCTCCCGCTCCCGCTCCCGTTCCCGCTCCCGCTCCCGCTCCGCTCATCGAGAGGATCCCCGTCGTATGACTCCCCTGCGCGGCATCAAATGGCCGTACGCCGTGATCGCGCTGCTCGCCGTGGCGGCCGCCGCCTTCGGCCTGCTGCGACCGCACCTGGTTCCGGCGGCCTCCTCGGGCAAGGCGAAGCTCTCGGCGACCGACCGCATCAAGCGGAACCCGCCCCCGCGCCTCTTCCCGGACGCCGACCTCGCGCCGATCGGCAGGCAGGCCGCCGCCCAGCGCCAGAAGGCCGATGCCCTCTTCGCCCAGTGGAAGAAGGCGCACGGCACCGCCCGTGACGACAAGGCCTTCGCCGCCTGGGCCGCGCGGCGGGTCCCCGCACCGCCCACCGCCGCCGAGCGCACCGCCGAACTCCACCAGGTCCAGCAACTCGCCAAGTCCCGTACGGCCGCCGGGAAGAGGGCCGCCACCTGGCTGGAGCTCAACGGCAAGAAGGACATCTGGAAGCTCTACCTCCACGACCAGCGCGAACTTGTCCCCGTCCAGCGGGGCACGGCGGAGAAGACGGAGCTCAAGGCGGCCCTGAAGCTGGCCAAGACCATCAGCGACCAGGTCGCCACCCGCGACAAGCAGCCGGCCCCGTTCGTCCTGGACCCGAGCCTGCGCCCGGAGAAGCACATCAAGCCCGGCGCCAAGGGCCCGTACTCCTACCCCTCCCGCCACGCCACCCGGGCCGCCGCCGCGGTCACCTTCCTCAGCGCCCTCACCCCGCACCGGGCCGAGGACTACCGGTGGATGCAGGACGAAGTCCTCTACTCCCGCCTCTACATGGCGGGCCACGTCCCCAGTGACCTCACCGCGGGAACCCTCCTGGGCGACCTCGTCGGCGACTACGAACTCGCCGTCGCCGGCCACTGATTCCGCGCTCGTCGGCCTTCCCTTCGGGTGAGCCGCCGTTCACGGCCGGGATGCGTCGAACGCGGCGACGAGTCGGTCCGTGGTGACGATGGCCTGAGCGAAGGTGGGGCCGTTGAGTTCGTGGGCGGCGTGCATCATCTCGGGACCGAGCGCCGCGGTGGCGTCGCGGACCAGCGTCACGTGGTAGCCGAGCTCCATGGCGAACCGGGCGGTGGCCTCGACGCAGGTGTTGGCCAGCACGCCGACGAGAACCACGTGGGTGATGCCGTGCTGCTTGAGCCACATGTCCAGGTCCGTGTTGGCGAACCCGCTCGACCCCCAGTGTTCCAGAGCGACGAACTCGCCCTGCCGCGGCTGGAAGTCGGGGTGGAACTCCCCGCCCCAGGAGCCCCTGGCGAAGTGGTGCAACTGCTGGATCTTCCGCTGCGAGGGGGTCGGGTGGTCCCACGTGTCGTAGTCACCCGGCTCCCAGCGACGGTGCGGCACGAACACCACGCGCACACCGGTCGCACGGGCCGAGGCGATCACGGAGCGCAGATGGTCCAGCAGACCGACCTCGCCGGCCACGGGCTCCAGCCGCGGCCAGACCTTGCCGCCCTCCGAGATGAAGTCGTTGTAGGGGTCGATCAGCAGAACGGCCGTACGGCGGGGATCGTAGGTCTCGGCCATGGTTCCTCCCTGTACCGGCCCTACTCGGGCGGTTCGGCGCCGGTCTGCTCGTTGACCATGAACTGGGCGTACCAGTCGGGCCAGTTGGGATCCTCCTGGCCGATGCGCTTCTCGTGTTCACCGTGGGCGGCGGACGCGCGTCGCATCGCACTCGCGAGATCGGGCACGGAGCCGTAGGACGTCGGCCCGGGATCGACGCGTCCGGGGAGGCGGGCCGTGACCTCCTGCAGCAGCCAGGTGTTGCCGTCGGGGTCGACGAACGTGGCGCGCGAGAAGTAGCTGCGTCGCTCCGGGTCGAGGCCCTCGACCGGACCGTCCGGCCCGGGATGAAAGACCGCGCTCACCTCGACACCGGCGGCGACCAGCGCGCCGCGCGCGGCCTCGATGTCGGAGACGATCAGATACCCCTTGCCCGAACCCGGCGCGGCCGAGGTCAGGCGCGTGCCGAACTGGACCGAGCACGCGGAGCCGTGCGGGGTGAACTGCACGACTCCGGGCGGGGTACGGTCCAGCCGCCACCCGAGGCGGCCGTAGAACTCCTTCGCCCGGTCGACGTCCGACACCGGTAGGACGAGTACTTCCACCTTCATGTCGATGTCGTTCACGTCGATGTCGCTCACGCTCATGAATCCGCCCTCCTCCTTGGGGTGGTGGCCTGACGAACCGCTACGCGGACCCGGAGGGGTACTTGCCGGAGTCGAACGCTTCACCGGCACCCTCGCGCAGCGTGAAGCGGACACAAAGCACCATCCGGCTCATTCCTGCCTCCTTGTTGCCCTTCCCAGTCTCACCACGCATCGCCCGGCCCGCGCGCGCGGACGGCGACCGGGCCACCCCGCGTACAGGCCCGCCGGAGACCGCCGGCTCCGATTGCGGGAGCAAGGGGTGCGACCCAGCATGGGCTGGGCGGACGTACGCCCGTCGGACGCGGAAAGGGAGCCTCATGTCTCAGGCATCCGGGAACGGCGACTTCGAAGACGAAGCCACCACCCGACTGCCCCGGCGCCATGTGCTGCGCACGGCCGGTGCGGGTGCGCTGGGGCTCGGCCTGGGAAGCGCCGCACTGGCCGCCGCCACCCTGCCGCACGGCGGGGCCCCGCAACCCGAGGCCACGCCCATACCCACGCCGCGGGACCTCGGCTCCGTCGGGCAGGCGCCGCACCTGCCGGCCGGCTTCGCCAAGACGTTCACCGACCGTTTCGTCCAAGCCAATGGACTGCGCCAGCACGCGGTCGTCGGAGGCGAGGGGCCGCCGCTGCTCCTGATCCACGGCTGGCCCGAGACCTGGTACGCCTGGCGCCTGGTGATGCCGGCGCTGGCCAAGCACTTCACGGTCATCGCGGTCGACCAGCGCGGCATCGGGCTGACGGACAAGCCCAGGTCCGGGTACGACACCGGGACCCTGGCGCGCGACATGGTCGCTCTGCTGGACGCGCTCGGCCACCAGCGGTTCGCCGTGGTCGGCCACGACACCGGGATGCCCATCGCCTACGCGCTGGCCGCGGATCACCCGGAGCGCGTCGACCGCCTGGCCGTCGCCGAGGCGATCCTCCCGGGCGTGACCCCGTCGCCGCCCATGATCGGCTCCGCGCAGGTCAACAACCGGCTGTGGCACATCCCCTTCAACCGGCTCGCCGACGTGAACGAAGAACTCGTCCGGGGACGCGAAGGCATCTACTTCGGCTGGCAGTTCGCCACCAAGGCCGTACGCAAACTCCCCGTCTACGCCGTCGACCACTACGTCCGGGTCCTCGCCTCCGGGCACGACGCCCTGCGCGGCAGCTTCGGGTGGTACCGGGCGCTCGACACCACCAGCGCGCAGGACCTGCAGCGCAGGAAACACCCGCTGACCCTGCCCGTCCTCGCGATCGGCGGCGCGGGGAGCCTCGGTGGGAATGTCGCCGGCACGATGAAACTCGTCGCGCACGGCGTGCGCAGCGCCGTCATTCCCGGTTCCGGCCACTGGGTGGCCGAGGAGGCTCCCCAGGAGCTGCTCGCGGCGCTGACCACGTTCCTGGCCCCGTACCGCGACCAGGGCCGGGGCACACGGCCTCCGGCCGCCTCGACGGTCGGCAAATGACGTTCACCGGCCGCCGCTGGTCTCGATGTGGTACCTCGTCAGCGCGAACAGGATCAGCAGGTCGAGGGTCATCACCGAGATGGCCCACACCGGGTAGTACGGAACGAACATGAACTGGGTGATCAGGCTGATCCCCGCCACCGCCGCGCCGGCTCCGCGGCCCCAGGCCTGGTTCATCAGTACGCCCAGACCGGCGATGACGAGCGCCAGTCCGACGACGAGGTGGATCACGCCCCAGGCGGTCAGGCCGAACCGGTAGGCGTACTGGGACGAGGAGGCGAACAGGCTGTCCTGCGCGATGCCTGATACGCCCATGAGAATGCTGAGCGGTCCGCTGAGCATCATCATGGCCCCGGCGGCCAAGGACGGAGTGTCGATCAACTTGGCGCCGCCGGGCGCCCCGTGCCCCTGCTGTGCCTTGTCGGGCATCGCTGTCATGGTCGTCGCCTTCCTGTACAGCGCGGTCAGCGACGCACAGTGGCCGTGCGAAGCCAGCCGCGTCTCCCTGACAGGATCACCGCAATCCCGCGGCACCGCGACCGCAACCGACCGAGCGCGACTACGTACACACACCCCGTTGGGCGCAGGGCGGTCAGACGCTCACCGGAGACGCGACCCGGCCGGCTGACGCGGTCGCCTCGGCGGCCTCCCGCACGCCGCCGGCGACCACCGCGCACGTGAACGTGATCGCCAGCGCCGTCCACTCCCAGAAGGCGACCGCGATCACCGGCACGACGAACATCGAATGGACGGCGGAGACGGCGAACGCGGCGTGGCCTGCGGCGCGCGCTCCGCACGGACGTCTCTCGGGTGGGTGCGGTCGTTGGGCCGTCCGGCCCCCTCGCGGGGAACGATGGCCCTACTCCGCCGCGCCCCTGCCGACCATCCTGGAACTCACCGAGCCATCGGCCGAGGGGAGTGATCGGCATGATGTGGTACGACGGCGGATGGGGCTGGGGCGGCTGGTTCGCCATGGCCGTGTTCATGGTGCTGTTCTGGGCTCTGATCATCGCTGGAGTCATCGCGCTCGTGCGCTACCTCGCCGGTGCCCGTCACCACCAGGACTCCGGCCCGCACCCGTTGAACGGCGAACCCCGATGGGGAAGCCGCCGAGCCGAGGACGTGCTCGCCGAGCGGTTCGCCCGCGGGGAGATCGACGACGACGAGTACGAACGGCGTCTCGCGCTGCTTCGGGAGCACCGGTGAGTGCGGCCCGCCCGGGAATGTGGCCGGCGGTCTTCGCCGCAGCCGCGGCGTTGGTGCTGGGCATCGCCACGACGGCCTTCTTCGCCGCCACGGGGGCCTTCCGCGCCACGGCACCCGCGTCCTGGACGGTGCAGGGCACGCGATGCGGCGCACCGACGCCGACCGGCAGCGTGGTCCGTGTGACCGTGGAGGACATGGGACGCATGACGGGCGGCCGCCCGGGCCTGCACGGCATGGGCATGATGCGCCTCGTCGCCACCCCGGCGACGGCTCCGGCCGGGAAGGTGACACTGCGGGTGGTCAACGCGGGAGCACTGACGCACGAAGTCGTCGTGCTGCCGCTGCCGGCGGGTCGGATCGTGGGAGAACGGGCCGTGGGCGCCAACGGGCGGACTTCCGAGACGGGCAGCCTCGGAGAGGCCTCGCGGACCTGCGGTGCGGGCAAGGGGGACGGAATCCTCCCCCGTACGACAGGCTGGACCACGATGACGCTGCGGCCGGGCCGCTACGAGCTGCTGTGCAACTTCCCCGGCCACTACGCCTCCGGCATGTACGCCGAGCTCGACGTGGTCCGGTAGCTACGGCCGGGCCCCACTACCGCTGGGCGGAGCAGGTCACCGGCCGGCCTGCCGTGTGTTCCAGTCGGCTCCGCGCACCTCGGCCGGAATGCTCACCGCGCCGTTGAGGCCGTCGACGTAGTCGTGCCTGACGGATTTCAGGTTGCCGCCCTCGGTCCAGGCTTTGTACGTCACGTCAGGGCTCTCGGCACCGCAGGCCGACAGAAGTCCACCGGCGATGACCAGTCCCGAAGGATCTGTCGGCCCTGTCCCCTATCCCGATCCCGCGGGCTCATCGGGCTCATCGGGCTCCCAGCGCATGACGGGTGACCGGGACCTGCCGTGTGTTCCCACGGGCGAGGGCACGAGACTCCGGACATGACAGCGCTCGCGAAGGAGCGCAAGCTGGGATGAGTGCAGGGGGACACCTGGCGCTCGATGAATCTGCCGATCGGGCGATCGGGCGAGGTGAGCGGCACATACGGCGTCGAGACCCACCGAAGGTGGCGTCGTTCCTGCTCAGAACGTCCGCCGAGTTCGTGGGGGGTGCCGGGAGACGAAAGGTCGCTCATGCCGCAATCCATGCGCGCGCTCGTAGCCGGAGAGGTCGGTGAGCCGAACGATGTCCTGCGGCTGGAATCCCGGCCCGTTCCCACGGCAGGAGCCGGCCAGGCGTTGATCCGTGTGAAGGCGACTCCGATTCACGCCAGCGATCTGCACGTGTTGCGTGGTCGCTACGGTTTCTCCCCCGAATTCCCCACTGTCGGGGGGCACATGGAATGCGTGGGCCGTATCGAGGCCCTGGGTCCGGACACCGAGGGATTGAAGATCGGCGAGCGCGTGGTGACCGTTGCCGTCCCGGCCGTACCCGGGCCGCGTGTGGCCGGCACCTGGCAGGAATACCTCGTTGCCGATGCGCACAGGCTTCTTCCGGTCCCCGACCGGCTGAGCGACTCCAGCGCCTGTCAACTCGCCGTCAACCCGTTGACCGCGCTGCTCCTGGTGACACGCGAACTCGACGTACAGCCGGGAGAATGGCTGTTGCAGACGGCGGCGGGCTCCACCGTCGGGCGGCTCGTCATTCAGCTGGCCAGGCATCTGGGCATTCGCACGATCAATGTGGTGCGGCGGCGCGATGCCGTTGAGGAGATCAAGGCGCTTGGTGGCGACGAGGTCATTTGCACGGAGGACGAGGACCTGGTGCGGCGTGTGACCGAGATTGCGGGACCGGTCGGCGTGCGCAAGGCCGTCGACTGTGTCGCGGGCCAGGTAGGTGCCCAGGTGTCCCAGGCATTGGCTCCGGGAGGAGAGGTCGTGGTCTACGGCGCGCTCTCCACCCACCGGCAGACCGACCCGGCGGCGCTGACGATTCCAGTGGCGGCGCGCTCGCTCATCTACGAGACCAAAGTGGTCCGTGGCTTCTGGCTGAACCGCTGGTTCGGCACTGCCTCACCCACGGATGCGCTGCGCGCGCTGTCCGAGGTTCGCAGCCTCGTCGCCGACGAAGTGCTGAGCATTCCCCAAGGCCGGCCGTTCCCGCTCGAACGCTTCACGGAAGCCATCGCGTTCGCCGAAACACCCGCTCACGGCGCCAAACCGCTCTTCGTCTTCGAAGACGGCCGGGACAGCTAGGTGTTCGATACGGCAACCTCCCCCGAACGGTGATCGCCTCCGGTGCTGTTGATGTCAACTGTGGCTGTCGGAGACATTCTGGGCCGGTCGCCTCCGGGCCCAAGGAAGGCGGCAGGGGGTGGGGACCCTGCATCCGTACATGAGGGCGAGATTGACGCATCTGGCGTCCCGACGGTCGTAGCCCGTCGCTTCCCTGATCTCGGTGATCGCTTCCTCCCACTTCCTTTGCTGGATCAGCTGTCGTGCCCGTTCCTGCGCGAACCTTGGAACGGGGATCTGCAGGGCGCGGATGATGTCTGCGTCCAAGCGTTGTCGGCGCGCACGTCGGATTCGTACCCAAGTCCCCCTGAAGTCCCCCAAGTCAGCCGCTGTGTTCTGAACGGCCATGGTCAACCTACCTGTTGGACATGGTGGTCATCGGGTTGGCTCGGGGGTGTGTGCCGTGGGCTGACCTCCTGCCGCTGCTCCCCCCGCGCGCGGTCAAGGCCTGACCGCGAACACCATGCCGATGTCGCCGGCCTGCTGCACCGGGTCCTGCTCGGTGCTGACCGTGAAGCCGTGTGTGAGGAGGACCTCACAGACCGTGTCGCGGTTCTGCTGCCAGCGCTCCACCTCGACGACGGCCTGGCGGACCAGCGGCCAATGCCGTTCCTCGATGCCGCTGAGCACATCGAGTTCGGCGCCTTCCACGTCGACCTTGAGCAGGTCGACGTGGTCGATGCCCTGCTCGTCGAGCACTGATGACAGGGGCCTGACCTTCACCCGGTGCGTCTCAAGCCGCCGCATCACCCGGAGCTTGCGGCTGACGAGAAGAGTGAGGACGGGCGCGGGTACGCGGCGCAGGACCGGCCCCAGGCCGCCTTGGCGGATCATCTCGACAACGCTGGCGGTGACCCGCCGCCGCTCGGCCTCGATGTTCCCCTGATCCCGCGAGGAGGACGAGAAGATCGTGGCGGCCGGAACGTAGCTGAAATCGAGCTCGTCGTCACGGGACGCCAAGCCGTAAGGGAGCGCGGTCAGACGTCCGTTGAAGAACTCGCGAGCATTGCGTTCGAGTGTCGCGTGGAGGGGCGGCACCGGCTCGAAGGCGTAGATCCGCACGTCCCCGTCCAGCCGCTCATAGACGGCCGCCGAGAACACACCGATGTTGGCGCCCACGTCGAGTACCGTCGCGCCCGGCGTGCACTCGACACCGTGGGTGAAGTAGCCGTCCACCTCCTCGCGCAGGAAGGACGCCTCCCAACGATTGATACTGTGCAGTTCAATCGTGTTCATGGTCATGACAAGGTGATTTATCAGGGTTGGACTCAACAATCCAGCCCGCACGCTTCACTTCGGCCGCGCCGCTGATTCACAGGGTCACCTCGTCCCCGCTCACCCCCGCCGGCGCCGGACCAGCGCTCCACGCTGCGACTGCGACCCGGCCGGGATCCACCGATGAGTTCCGCCGACCGGACCGGTCAACCAGTACGTACGCCATCGAGCCACCGACTGGAGACCCACCATGTCCAATCCCGCACACCCCGGCCGCATGCTGTTCGTGAACATCCCCGTAGCGGACCTCGAACTCAGCAAGGCGTTCTTCGCCGAGCTCGGGTTCAGCTTCAACCCGATGTTCACCGACGAGACCGCCGCCTGCATGCTGGTCGGCGAGCACGCCTTCGTCATGCTGCTCACCCGCGAGAAGTTCGCGGAGTTCTCGAAACTGCCGATGGCCGATCCCACCACGCACACGCTGGCGCTGTACTCCTTCAGCGTGTCGTCCCGCGACGAGGTCGATACGGTCAGTGCCGCCGCGCTCGCGGCGGGCGGCTCCAAGGCAGATGACGCCGAGGACTACGGCTTCATGTACTCACGCAGCTTCTTCGACCTCGACGGCCACGGCTGGCAGGTCATGTGGATGGACCCGGCGGCGGCGGAGCAGGGCCCCGAGGCGTTCGCGGCCTCCACGCAGGACGCCGACAGCCTCTTGGAAAGTTGAGGTTCGGCTCCGTCGAGGACCTCACAGCGCCGGATCCACGGCCCCGAACGCCACCACGCCGAGAGCCCCTCCCGGACGGGAAGGGTCTCAAAGGCCACACAGTCTCGTATGAGCCTGCGCGTGACCACTCGCAACCGGTGTCGGGCCGGCGTTCCCACATTCAAATCGGCCCGGCAGGCAGGAAGTTGCTGCCGCTGAGGGCTGAAGCACAACAAAAGAATCGAGCCGGGCGACTCTTCGGGTCACCCAGGGTAGTCGGCAGCAGAGTGGAGCCATGGCCTTCAGCGAGGCAGGCTTGGTGCATGCAGTGGTTCTTGCGCTCACCCCCTCGGCCAGGAGCGGGCAGTCGTGGCCGGGCCCTCTTCACGCTGATGCAGTGCGTACCCTTCTTGATCGCCCTGGCCGTGCTGGTCATCGAGCTCACGCCCGCGCACTTCATCTACACCGGCCCTCTCCTCACCGCCGTCCCGGCGCTGGCGGCAGTGACCATGGGACCCAGGGGAACCACCGCGGCGGCGGCTTTCACACTGGTGATCAGCGTGACCACCGCGACCTATAACAATGCCTGGGGCACCCAGCAGGTCTACACCAATTTCCTGGCTCTGGGCCTCGTCTCCGCGGCCAGTTTCATCACCAGCAGCGCCGTGCAGGCCCGCAGGCAGAGGGAACTCGACCAGGTCCGCCGCATCGCCGTGGCGGCCCAGGAGGTCGTGCTGCGACCTGTGCCATCGCGACTGGGGCCACTGTCGGTGGGCAGCCTGTGCCTGGCGGCAGGAACCGGTGCACGGGTGGGCGGCGACTTGTACGAGGCCGTGCAGACTCCGTACGGCGTCCGGATGATCGTGGGGGACGTGCGGGGCAAGGGGCTGTCCGCGGTGCGAGCCGTGGGAGTGGTGCTGGGCGCCTTCCGGGAAGCCGTGCACTACGAGGACGAGCTCGTGGAGGTCATGAACCACTGCACGGCCGCGCTACGACGGGAAGCCGCCGTGCCCGGTGCATACACGGAGGAAGCTCTGCTGGAAGGATTCATCACGGCGCTCATCGCGCAGGTGCCGAACGAACCCGTGGTGCAGCTGATCAACCGTGGGCACCCGCCTCCGCTACTGCTGCGCCACGGCAGGACAACACCTCTGATGCCGCCCTCACCCTTGCCACCGCTCGGCCTCGAAGACCTCGCCAGTGACCTCCCCGACAAGCCTGACAGCTACCCGTTCACCCCGGGTGACCGTCTGTTGCTCTACACCGACGGCGTCATCGAGGCCCGCGACAGCGACGGCGCGTTCTTCGCTCTGCCGGAGACCATGGAAGGGATACGCGCCGACACCTCCCCACAGGATTTCCTGGAACAGCTGCACCAGGCGTTGATCCGCCACACCTGGGGCGATCTGGCGGACGATGTGGCGATGATCCTCGCCGACCGGCACAGCATCGGCCAAGAGCCGATTCACTGACTCCGGGTAAAGGGCCCCTGACCAGCCAAGTTGGTCAGGGGCCGAAGTCTGGCAGGGCGCTCACTCGCGACCGTTGCTCCCGATCCGACGCCCCGTGTCACACGATTTCCTCAAAACGGCAATCCCAAAGAGCGCCGCTTACGTAACCAAAATGCAGCCGCAACGCCGGAGTGTGCGCAGTGCGCGTTCCTGGCTCCGGAGGCGTTCCGGATGCACGGCGAGGAAGCGCTCATGTACGACCCGAACCCCGACGACGCCCGGCGCGACCAGATGCTACGCGCCGCGGCGGCCTGCCCGGTCCAGGCGATCCTGGTCGACCAGCTGGAGGGACGGAACGTACCGGCTGAGGCGTCGACATCATGACCAGCGCCGACAATCCGCGAGCGTTCAAGAGCGACGGCCGCATCGTGATCGTAGGGGCGTCACTGGCCGGACTGCGGGCCGCGGAGGCCCTGCGCGACGAGGGCTTCACCGGATCGCTGACCATGATCGGCGACGAGCTCGGTGAGCCCTACGACCGGCCGCCCCTGTCCAAGCAGGTACTGACCGGCTGGGTGCCGGCCGGGGACACCGCTTTGCCCCGCCGTCGTGACATCGATGCGCAGTGGCTGCTGGGCGTGCCCGCCAGCGGGCTGGACCGCGCGACGCACCACGTGCGTCTCGCCGACGGACGCGAGGTTCCCTTCGACCGGGTGCTGATCTCCACCGGGGTGCGGGCCCGGCCGTGGTTCGTCGGGAGCGAGGCGGCCCTGGACGGAGTGTTCGTCGTACGGACTCGCGAGCACGCCGAGGGCCTGCAGCGAGCTCTCGCCGCGGGGCCGTCCCGCGTTCTCGTGATCGGTGCGGGATTCACCGGCTCCGAGATCGCCTCCGTCTGCCGCGAGCGGGACATCCCGGTGACCGTCGCCGAACTCGGGGCGGCCCCGCTGGCCGGGGCGCTGGGTGCCGTGATCGGTGACGTCGCGGCGGACATGCAGCGCGCTCACGGTGTCGATCTGCGCTGCGGTGTCAAGGTCACCCGGCTTGAGGGCGACGCGCGGGGACGGTTCCGCCGCGCTCACTTCGGCGACGGCAGCACGATCGACGCCGATGTGGCGGTGGTGGCACTCGGGAGCATCCGCAACACCGAGTGGCTGCGGGAGTCGGGACTGGCGGCGGGCGTGTGGGGAATCACCTGCGACACGGGCTGCCGCGCCCTCGACAGCAATGGCCGCGCCACCGACGACGTCTTCGCCGCGGGAGACGTGGCACGTTGCCCGAACCCCGTCTACGAAAACCGGCTGATCTCGCTGGAGCACTGGGCGAATGCTGTGGAGCAGGCCGAGGTCGCGGCGCACAACATGGTCAACAGCCGTGCGGACCGCCGGCCCTACCTGTCCATCCCGGTGTTCTGGTCGATCCAGTTCGGCGTCAACATCAAGTCCGTCGGCGTACCGACCTTTGCCGACGAGGTGGTCGTCACCCATGGATCGCTGGACGACCACCGTTTCGTCACCGCGTACGGCTATCGGGGCCGCGTCACGGCCGCCGTGAGCTTCAACAGCGCCCGGTGGCTGGACCACTACCGACGATTGATCGAGACGGGCGCACCTTTCCCGCCCCCCTGCCCCACGCCGGACCGGCCGGCCGACATGAAACCGGTGCCCGTCGACTTCCCCGGCCCCGCCCTGTTCGCGCAGGGCGCCACCGTGATCGTCACAGGCCAGGACCCGGGTGGGCGCCGCGTCACGGCCGTGCGCCGGCATCGGCAGGAGGAAGGCCGGCTGACCACGACCGAGACGTCCGGCACGCTGCAGCGGATCTTCGACTACTCGTCCCGGGCCGACCCGTACCCGCTGTATGCCGAGTTGCGCGAGACACCGGTGGCCCGGCAGCAGGACGGCAGCTACGTCATCAGCACCTACCGCGAGATCACGCACGTACTGAATGACCCGCATCTGAGCTCCGACGTACGCAATCTGTCGCGTCCGCCCACGGTCGAGGGAGGGGCCGCGTCGTCGTTCATCCACATGGACCCGCCCGAGCACGATCGCCTGCGGCGTACGGCGATGCGTCACTTCGGCCCCCCGCACACCCCGGGGCTGGTGACCGGGTTCGAAGGCTTCCTGACCACCACCGTCGGCAGCCTGATCGACGACTTGGCGGGCAAGGAGCGGATCGACGTCGTCGACGATTTCGCCTTCCCGCTCCCCGTAGCCGTGATCTGTCACTTGCTCGGCGTGCCGCGCGAGGACGAGCCGAGGTTCCACCTCTGGGTGAACGACATCATGAACTCGGTCGACTACGACCCCAAGTCCGACCCGAGGGAGAAACTGGACAAGGGCGTACAGGCCCGCAAGGACCTGCGCCAGTGTCTCGGCGAGCTGGTGGAACAGCGCCACGGCCGGCCGGGCGACGATCTGCTGTCGCGGCTGGCCAACGATGACGGGCCCGACGGTCGGATGGCCGACACCGAAATCGTCGCCACCGCCAAACTGCTGCTGATCGCCGGCCACGAGACCGCCGTCAACCTCATCACCAACGGCATGCTGACACTGCTGCGCCACCCGCAGGTGCTGCGGCGACTGCGCGACGAACCGGGTTTGATCGTCCCGCTGGTCGAGGAGTTGCTGCGCTACGAGCCCCCCGTGCAGATCATTCCCTGGCGGGCGGCGTACAGCGACATCGCCGTCGGCGACACCGTCATCCCCAAGGGTTCGCAGATCATGCTCATGCTGGCCTCGGGCAGCCGCGATCCGAACCGCTTCCACGATCCCGACCGCTTCGACCCCGACCGGCGTGACAACCAACACCTCGGCTTCGGCAGCGGCACCCATCTGTGCTTCGGCGGCCCACTGGCCCGCCTGGAAACCCAGATCGCCCTGACCGAACTGGTACGCCGACTCGACCACCCCAGCCTGGTCACCGACCCCCCGCCGTACCGACCCAGCCCCGTTCTTCGGGGGCCGATCCATCTGGACATCGAGCAGGACGACGGTTTTCGCGACAGCCAGGGG
Source organism: Streptomyces sp. NPDC054794 (assembly GCF_053611585.1). Classification (NCBI taxonomy): domain Bacteria; kingdom Bacillati; phylum Actinomycetota; class Actinomycetes; order Kitasatosporales; family Streptomycetaceae; genus Streptomyces; species Streptomyces sp. NPDC054794. Next base: position 30,333 of record NZ_JBSHAQ010000023.1, read on the forward strand.
CAGTTAAGTGAACGGAGGCTACGGGCATGCAACGAGCCTCAGACCCACTCCACCTCGGAGACGATGTGCGGGTCCCCTACAGGACCAGGCGGCGGCGTCCGAGAGGACACCGAGGGCGCCGACCGGCGAGGGCTCGAAGGGCCGACTGCCGCCATCACAGCAGCCACTTCGTCCTCGCTCACCCCCGCCAGCGCCTCAACCACCCGATCGAGTGCCTCGCCCACCTCAGTGCGCGTGACCACTCGAAGTCGGCGTCGGACCAGCGTTCTTGACCGTCAGCGGCAGCAACTTCTTGCCCGTCGGGCCGATTTGGATGGACGTATCCATCTGCGGACACACCCCACAGTCAAAGCACGGCGTCCACCGGCAGTCCTCGACCTCGGTCTCGTCGAGGGCGTCCTGCCAGTCCTCCCAGAGCCAGTCCTTGTCGAGGCCGGAGTCGAGGTGGTCCCAGGGGAGGACTTCCTCGTAGGTGCGCTCGCGGGTGGTGTACCAGTCGACGTCGACGCCGAAGGGGGCGAGGGCCTTGTCGGCGCAGGCCATCCAGCGGTCGTACGAGAAGTGCTCGCGCCAGCCGTCGAAGCGGCCGCCGTCCTCGTAGACGGCGCGGATGACGGCGCCGATGCGGCGGTCGCCGCGGGAGAGCAGGCCCTCGACGATGCCGGGCTTGCCGTCGTGGTAGCGGAAGCCGATCGAGCGGCCGTACTTCTTGTCGCCGCGGATCTTGTCGCGGAGCTTCTCCAGGCGGGCGTCCGTCTCCTCGGCGGAGAGCTGCGGGGCCCACTGGAAGGGAGTGTGGGGCTTGGGGACGAAGCCGCCGATCGAGACCGTGCAGCGGATGTCGTTGGAGCGGGAGACCTCGCGGCCCTTGGCGATGACCTTCGTCGCCATGTCGGCGATCTGGAGGACGTCGTCGTCGGTCTCCGTCGGCAGGCCGCACATGAAGTACAGCTTCACCTGGCGCCAGCCGTTGCCATAGGCCGTGGAGACCGTACGGATGAGGTCATCTTCCGAGACCATCTTGTTGATGACCTTGCGGATGCGCTCCGAGCCGCCCTCCGGGGCGAAGGTGAGGCCCGAGCGGCGGCCGTTGCGCGTCAGCTCGTTCGCCAGGTCGATGTTGAAGGCGTCGACGCGGGTGGAGGGGAGGGACAGGCCGATCTTGTCCTCGGTGTACCGGTCGGCCAGACCCTTGGCGATGTCGCCGATCTCCGAGTGGTCCGCGGAGGACAGGGACAGGAGGCCGACCTCCTCGAAGCCCGTCGCCTTCAGGCCCTTGTCGACCATGTCGCCGATGCCGGTGATCGAGCGCTCGCGCACCGGGCGGGTGATCATGCCCGCCTGGCAGAAGCGGCAGCCGCGCGTGCAGCCGCGGAAGATCTCGACCGACATGCGCTCGTGGACCGTCTCGGCCAGCGGGACGAGAGGCTGCTTGGGGTAGGGCCACTCGTCCAGGTCCATGACCGTGTGCTTGGACACGCGCCACGGGACGCCGGACTTGTTGGGGACCACGCGGCCGATACGGCCGTCGGGGAGGTACTCGACGTCGTAGAACGCCGGGATGTAGACGCCGCCCGTCTTCGCCAGGCGGAAGAGGACCTCCTCGCGGCCGCCGGGGCGGCCCTCCGCCTTCCACTCGCGGATGATCTTCGTCATGTCCAGCACGGCCTGCTCGCCGTCGCCGATGATCGCCGCGTCGATGAAGTCCGCGATCGGCTCGGGGTTGAAGGCCGCGTGGCCGCCGGCGAGGACGATCGGGTCGTCGACCGTGCGGTCCTTGGACTCCAGGGGGATGCCCGCCAGGTCCAGCGCCGTGAGCATGTTCGTGTAGCCGAGCTCCGTGGAGAAGGACAGGCCGAACACGTCGAAGGCCTTCACCGGGCGGTGGCTGTCCACCGTGAACTGCGGGACGCGGTGCTCACGCATCAGCGCCTCGAGGTCCGGCCACACGCTGTAGGTGCGCTCGGCGAGGACGCCCTCCTGCTCGTTCAGTACCTCGTAGAGGATCATGACGCCCTGGTTGGGCAGACCGACCTCGTACGCGTCCGGGTACATCAGCGCCCAGCGGACGTCGCAGGACTCCCACGGCTTGACCGTGGAGTTGAGCTCGCCGCCGACGTACTGGATCGGCTTCTGCACATGTGGGAGCAGGGCTTCGAGCTGCGGAAACACAGACTCAGCAGACTCCGCGGCCTCGGCGGTTTCGGCAGGCATCTCAACGAACCTTCGTGAGCTGACAGGGGTGACCATCAAGCGTAACCCGCTCGGCGGCCTCCCCCGTACGCCCGACCTTGTCGGACGGGGTCAGACGGGCGCCCCGCCCTTGATCTCCCGCCACACGCCCGGCAGCTCCTCCTCCACCGCCGCCGCCCGCCGCTCCTCGCGGCCGTACAACAGGCCGTACGTGAACGCGCTCTCCCCTGCCGCGTGCGCGACGGCGGACAGCTCGCGCAGCGTCTGGCGGGCCATGACGCTGTCCTGGTGGTCGCCGAGCAGGCTCTGCAGGGACTTCATGGACCTGGCCAGGGCGGCGGCCGGGTCGCCGAGGGCGGGGGTGGCGGTCTCGGCGGCGTAGCGGGTCCGCTTGGCCTTCTTGCGGGCGTCGTGCAGGGCCAGGTCGCGGTTGTGGCCGGGCGGCACCTCCATGCCCTGCTCGACCAGGTCGGAGACCTTCGCGAAGTCCTTGCGCACGGCCTTGGCGATCACCTTCTCCGGTTTGCCGGCGGCCGCCTCCAGCAGCGGCGGGGCGGCGACCACGGCGTCCAGGTCGTCGAGGAGGGTCAGGTACCGCCGGGAGTCCAGGACGCCGATGAGACGGCTGCGCGCTCCCCGGTGGCTGGCGTTCGCCCAGAGCTGGATCCGCTCGTGGACGGGGCCGGAGACCAGTTCGGCGGGCACCTCGTCGAGGGCGGCCGTCAGGCGCTCGGTGAGCACCTCGCGGTCGCGGTCCAGGCCGAGCTCGGCCGCCAGCCACTTCAGCTCGACGCCGAGCCGGTCGGTGACGGTGCGGTCGAGGACCTTGCGGAAGGAGCGGAAGGTGCTGCGCATCCGGCGGGTGGCGACCCGCATCTTGTGCACGGAGTCCTCCACGCCCTGGCGTACGGCCGGGTCGAGTTCGACGATCGCGTCGCGCTGGGCACGCACGTAGGCGAGGACGTGGTCACCGGCGGTGACCGGGGCTTTCGGTCTCTTCGGCCCGCGGCGGGCCTTCTTTTTGGCGGGGGCGGTCTCGGCCAGGGCCCTGGCCAGCTTGGACGGTGAGTCCGACGGTCGTACGCCCGCCTTGCGCAGCCGCTTCTCGACCTTGTCGAGCAGGGTCGTCTCGACGCCGTCGGCGAGCTCGACCTCGATCTCGGTCCACTGGGCGGTGCCGCCGCCCTCGGTGAGCCGCTCGGCCCGTACGGCGTCCACGCTGACCTCGGCGAGCAGCGTGCCGTCGGCGTCGACGAGGTGGCGCAGGTCGCGGGCGGAGCGCAGCCGGACCACGGGGATCAGCTCGGCGTCGCGGACGCGGGAGCGCACCAGCGCGGCGAGCTCCTCGGGGAGGGTGTCGGAGAGCGGGGCCTGGATCTCGTCGCGGACGCCGGTGGAGACCGGGAACTTCAGGTGCCAGCCGGCGTCGGAGCCTCCGGTGCGGCGGCGCAGGGTGATCGAGGACCGGGCGAGGCGTTCGTCGGCGGTGTCGTGGTAGGTGGCGTCCAGTTCCACGACGCCCTTGTCGAGGACGTTCGCCACCCCGCCGACGCCGGTGAGGTCGGGCAGGCCACTGTCGTCGGATTCGTACTTGCGCTCGATCTCGCGCTTCGTCTCCGCCATGAACCGAATCTAGTGGTATGCGGGCCCGGACGGCAGTGCACCATCGAAGTGAATGGCGAGAAAACCCCGGTGAACGGGAAAGTGAAGGTGAAGGTCAGGTGGTGACGAGTTCCCGGAGGGCGGGGCCGCCGGGAAGATGGCCGCCTTCGACCGTACGAGGGCAGACGACGACCTCGGCGTGCTCGAACTGGTGGTACGAGATCGGCTCCCGCCGCTGGGTGATCACCAGCACGTTGGGCCCCACGGCCCAGGTGACGTACCGGGCGCCGTACTTCGGCCGGCGGATGTCGTGGTGCGCGGGGCCCAGCCGGTCGGTCATGAGCCGGACCACCGACTCCGCGTGCGCGTCGAACTCCGTGCGCCAGGCCCCCGGCTCACTGCGCCAGCCGGGCAGGGCGCCCCAGTAGTCGTCGGGGAGCAGCTCGCCGCCGATCGTGTAGAGGTACGAGAACGGCATCGCGACGTAGCCGTCGAGGTAGGTGAAGTGTCCGAGCGGCGATATGAGGTCGCACTCCGGGATGTCCGGCGCGGTCTCGTACGCCGGGTCCTCCAGGGCGTCGTCGAGGGTCCGCCAGCCCAGCTCGCCGAGCGCCTGCCCGGCGGTCCCGGGACCGGTCAGATCCAGCTCGGCGATGCCGACGAGCCCGTGGGCCAGCTCCGGGGTGACGGGGCACAGGGCCACTCTCGCGTGGTCCTCCTCCTCGGCGGACCCCGTCCCCGCGTGGGACTCCCCCTCGGACAACGCGGCCTCCCCTACGCCGACATCGGTCGCTGCACACGAATGGACTGCAACAGCCCCACCGCCACCCACACAGCGAACATCGACGAGCCGCCGTACGAGACGAAGGGCAGCGGCAGACCGGTGACCGGCATGATGCCGAGGGTCATGCCGATGTTCTCGAAGGCCTGGAAGGCGAACCAGGCGACGATGCCGGCGGCCACGATCGTGCCGTACAGCTCGGTGGTCTCGCGGGCGATGCGGCAGGCGCGCCACAGGACGACGCCGAGGAGCAGGATGATCAGGCCGGCGCCCGCGAAGCCGAGTTCCTCGCCCGCGACCGTGAAGACGAAGTCCGTCTGCTGCTCGGGGACGAACTGGCCGGTGGTCTGGGAGCCGTGGAACAGGCCCGCGCCCATGAGTCCGCCGGAGCCGATCGCGATGCGGGCCTGGTTGGTGTTGTAGCCGACGCCGGCCGGGTCCAGGTCCGGGTTGGCGAAGGCCGCGAACCGGTTGATCTGGTACTCGTCCAGGATGTGCAGCTGCCAGACGGCGATGGCGCCGAGCGCGCCCGCGCCGAGCAGGCCGAAGACCCACCGGTTGGAGGCGCCGGAGGCGAGCAGCACGCCGAGGACGATGATCACCATGACCATGACCGAGCCGAGGTCGGGCATGAGCAGCACGACCATGATCGGTACGGCGGCCAGGCCCAGGGCCTGCAGGACCGTGCGCTGGTCCGGGTACTTCTTGTCGCCCGCGTCGACCCGGGCAGCGAGCAGCATCGCCATGCCCAGGATGATCGTGATCTTCACGAACTCCGAGGGCTGGAGCGAGAAGCCGCCGCCGAGCACGATCCAGGAGTGGGCGCCGTTGACGGTGGAGCCCAGCGGCGTCAGCACCAGCAGGATGCCGAAGACCGACAGGCCGTAGAGGATCGGCACGGCGTTGCGCAGGGCGCGGTGGCCGAGCCAGACCGTGCCGATCATCAGGGCGAGCCCGATGCCGGTGTTCATGACGTGCCGGATCAGGAAGTAGTACGGGTCGCCCTGGTTGATCTCGGTGCGGTTGCGGGTCGCGGAGAACACCAGCAGGGCGCCGATCATGGACAGCGCGAGGGCCGCCAGCAGCATCGGCCAGTCCAGGCGCCGGGCCAGCGAGTCACGGGCGAACAGGCGCGTCCAGCCTGCGCGCTGGGGGCCGTACCCGCGGACGGAGAAGCTGTTCGCGCCGGTCATGGGAGCATCCTCCGGCTACCCCTGCGGCGGGCCCGCCTGCGGGTGGTGCGGTTGTTCGTCTCGGGCGAGGCGGTGGTCGCCGCGGGCTGCGAGGCGTCCGGGGACGGCGAGCCGGAGGGGCTTGCCTGCACGTCCTTGGCCGGGTCGCCCTTGACCTTCGGGGCGGCGATCGTGCCGTCCGTGCGGACCTTCGGCAGCTTCTTCTCCGGCGAGGGCAGCAGCGCCTTCTTCCGGTTGACGGAGCCGTCCGGCTGGACGCCGTACATCGCGCTGTAGATGTTGCGCACGGCCTCACCGGAGGCGCCGGAACCCGTACCGGCCTGGGCGATGGTCATGATGACCGTGTAGTCCTTGGTGTAGGTGGCCAGCCAGGACGTGGTCTGCTTGCCGTAGACCTCGGCGGTACCGGTCTTGGCGTGCAGCTCGATCTTGTCCTGCGGCCAGCCGCCGAACTTCCAGGCGGCGGTACCGCGGGTGATGACGCCCGCGAAGGCCTCGTTCATGCCCTTGAGGGTGGCCTGGCTGACCGGCAGCCTGCCGTTCTTCCTGGGCTTGATCTCCCGCACGGACTTGCCGTCGGGGCTGATGACCGCCTTGCCGATGGTCGGGTGGTACATGGTGCCGCCGTTGGCGACGGCGCCGTAGATCGCGGCCTCCTGGATCGGCGTGACGAGGGTGTCGCCCTGGCCGATGGAGTAGTTGATCTCGTCACCCTCGCGCATCTTGTTGCCTTCGAGGCAGTTCTCGTACGCGATCTTCTCGACGTACGAGCCGTCCTTCTTGCCGCTCTTGCACCAGGCGTCCTTGTTGGCCTTCCAGTAGTCGAGCTTCCACTGGCGGTCGGGGATGCGGCCGGTGACCTCGTTGGGCAGGTCGACGCCGGTCTCCTTGCCGAGGCCGAACTGGTGGGCGGTCTTGAAGAACCAGTCCTTGGGCTCGCCCTTCTTCGGGTTGATGCCGCCGTCCTTCTTCCACTCCCGGTCGGCGAGTCCGTAGAAGACGGTGTCGCAGGAGACCTCCAGGGCCTTGCCCAGCGAGATCGGGCCGAAGCTCTCGCCCTCGAAGTTCTTGAAGACCTGGCCGCCCACCGAGTACGAACTGGTGCACGGATAGCCGCCGTCCCACCCGTAGCCGGCCTGGACCGCGGCGGCCGTGGAGACCACCTTGAACGTCGAACCGGGCGCCGCCTGACCCTGTATGGCCCTGTTGAGCAGCGGGTAGTCGGAGTTCTTGCCGGTGAGCGCCTTGTAGTCCTTGGCCGAGATGCCGCCGACCCAGACGTTCGGGTCGTACGTCGGCGCGGACGCCATCGCGACGATCCGGCCGGTCTTGGCCTCCATCACGACGACGGCGCCGGAGTCGGCCTTGTAGTTCTCGCCGGTGATCTTGTCGAACTGCTGGCGGGCCTTCTTCATCGCCACGTTCAGCTCGTACTCGGCGACCCGCTGGACGCGGGAGTCGATGCTGGTGACCAGGTTGGAACCCGGCTCCGCGGCATCCGACTTGGCCTTGCCGATGACACGGCCGAGGTTGTCGACCTCGTAGCGGGTGACGCCCGCCTTGCCGCGCAGCTCCTTGTCGTACTGCCGCTCCAGGCCGCTGCGGCCGACCATGTCGGAGCGCAGGTAGGGCGAGTCGGTGTCCTTGGCCTGCTGGATCTCGTTGTCGGTGACCGGCGAGAGGTAGCCGAGGACCTGGGCGGTGTTGGACTTGCCGGGGCCCGCGTAGCGGCGCACGGCCTCCGGCTCGGCGGTGATGCCGGGGAAGTCCTCGGAACGCTCGCGGATCTGCAGGGCCTGCTTGGCGGTGGCCTCGTCGGTGATCGGGATCGGCTGGTACGGCGAGCCGTTCCAGCAGGGCTGCGGGGTCTTGGCGTCGCACAGCCGGACCTTCTGGCGGACCTCCCGGGGGTCCATGCCGAGGACCCCGGCGAGCTTGGTGAGGACCGCCTTGCCGTCGTCCTTCTGCTTCAGCAGGTCCGTGCGCGAGGCGGAGACCACCAGACGGGTCTCGTTGTCGGCGAGGGCCACGCCGCGCGCGTCCAGGATCGAGCCCCGTACGGCCGGGTCGACGACCTGCTGGACGTGGTTGCCGGAGGCCTCCTTCTGGTACTCGGCGCCCTCACGGATCTGCAGGTACCACAGGCGGCCGCCGAGGGTGCCGAGCAGGGAGAGGACGAGGATCTGGATGACGACCAGTCTGATCTGGACCCGTGGGGTCCGTCCGGTCTCGGGAATGTTGGTCACTGCTGCTGCCTCCCCCTCTCAGTGTGTGTCTGTGTCATGTCCGACGAAGCTGTGCGCGCCGCCCGCGAACTCCCCTGTCCTCACAGCCGCTTGACCCCCTTGATACGGCCGACGCGCGTGGTGCGGGTGCGGGCCTTGGTCTTCAGGCCGCCCAGGCCCCCGCGCTGGCCGCCGATCCTGAGACCGGTGCCGGAGGAGAGCCAGCCGGAGGAGATGTCGGTGGCCTTGGTGGCGGAACCGGCCTCGGCGAGCGGGTCGTTCTCCGCGCGGCGGGCCAGCGCCATGATGCCGGGGACGACGAACGGGGCGAGCAGCAGGTCGTACAGGGCGGCCGAGATCAGCAGGCCGCCGAGGCCGACGTGCCGGGCGGCGGTGTCGCCGACGAGGGCGCCGACGCCGGCGTAGAGCAGGGTCGAGCCGATGGCGGCGGCGACCACGACGAGCATCGGGCCGGTGGCCGACTTGATGCGGCCGTTCTCCGGCTTGATGAGGCCGGCCAGATAGCCGATGACGCACAGCACCAGGGCGTAGCGGCCGGCCGCGTGGTCCGCGGGCGGGGCGAGGTCGGCGAGCAGGCCCGCGCCGAAACCGACGAGGGCGCCGCCGACATGGCCGTAGACCATGGCCAGGCCGAGGACGGTGAGCAGCATCAGGTCGGGGACGGCGCCCGGCAGATGCAGGCGGGCGAGGACGCTCACCTGGATCACCAGGGCGACGACCACCAGCGTGGAGGAGAGCAGGATCCGGTTGACACGCATGGGGATTCAGCTCCTACTGCTGCGGCTCGTCGGTGGCGGTCGCGTCGGCGGACGGGGTGACCGTGACGGTCACGGTCGGGGTGGGGGTCGGCTTGGGCTTGGCCGGCAGCACCTCGTCGCGGGGGTCCTTCTTCGGGGCCTGGACGACCACGCCGACGATGTCGAGTTTGGTGAAGCCGACGAACGGCGTGACGTAGAGGGTGCGGGTCAGGCCGCCGCCGGAGGGGTCGATACGGGAGACGACACCGACCGGCACGCCGGGCACGAACGGTCTGTCGGCCTGCGAGCCGAAGGTGACGAGCCGGTCGCCCTTCTTCACCTCCGCCTTGCCGTTGAGGAGTTCGACGCGCAGCGGGCGGTCGCCCTGCCCGGAGGCGAAGCCGAGTTCGTCACTGCCCTCCATGCGGGTGCCGACGGTGAAGTCGGGGTCGTTGGCGAGCAGCACGGTGGAGGCGTCGGCTCCGACGGTGGTGACGCGGCCGACCAGGCCGTCGCCGTTGAGGACGGTCATGTCGCGCCGGATGCCGTCGTTGGCGCCGACGTCGATGGTGATGGTCCAGGAGAAGCCCTGCGCCGACCCTATGGCGATGACCTCGGCACCCTTGATGCCGTACTGCCCCTCGCCCGCCACCTTCAGCATCTTGTCGAGTTGCTTGAGGCGGCTGCGGTTGCGGTCGTCGCTGCCGAGCTTCGCCTTGAGGGCCGCGTTCTCCTTCTCCAGCCGGGCGAGCCGGTCGTGCCGCTCGCCCGAATTACGGACGGCCGACACGGCGTTGCCGACGGGATCGACCGCCGACGACACCCCGTTCTCGATCGGGCCGAAGACCGCGGCGGCGGCCTGTCGGGCACCGTCGACCGGGGAGTTCTGGCCGCCTCGGATGTCCACCGTGATCAGCGCGAACGCGATGGCGATCAGCAGCACCAGGAGCAGCCGGCTCTCTTTCGTGTCCCTCACGTGCGGCGGCCGTGCCCTTCCTCATTGGAATTCGGGTGGCCCCCGAGAGCGCCAGCCCGAAGCGCAAACCCTGGGGGCCCGTTTGTGGGAGCTTATGCCTCTATATCAACGATCCGCCGTACGAGAGGAGATCATCTCGTACGGCGGAATCGAAGAGTTACTTCATCTGCGCGGCTGGGCGTCCAGAACCTGCTGGAGCGCCTCGAACTCCTCGACACACTTGCCGGAACCCAACGCCACGCTGTCCAGCGGGTCCTCGGCGATGTGGATCGGCATGCCGGTCTCGCGGCGCAGCCTTTCGTCGAGTCCGCGCAGCAGCGCGCCGCCACCGGTGAGCACGATCCCTCGGTCCATGATGTCGCCGGACAGCTCCGGCGGACATTTGTCGAGCGTGGTCTTCACGGCGTCGACGATGGCGTTGACGGGCTCCTCGATCGCCTTGCGCACCTCGGCGGCGGAGATGACGACGGTCTTGGGCAGCCCGGAGACGAGGTCCCGGCCGCGGATCTCGGTGTGCTCGTCGGCGTCGAGGTCGTACGCCGAGCCGATGGTGATCTTGATCTGTTCGGCGGTCCGCTCACCGAGAAGGAGGCTGTACTCCTTCTTGATGTGCTGGATGATCGCGTTGTCCAGCTCGTCGCCCGCGACGCGGATGGACTGGGCGGTGACGATGCCGCCGAGCGAGATGACCGCGACCTCCGTGGTGCCGCCGCCGATGTCCACGACCATGTTGCCCGTGGCCTCGTGGACCGGCAGGCCGGAGCCGATGGCGGCGGCCATGGGCTCCTCGATGATGTGCACCTGGCGGGCGCCGGCCTGTGACGAGGCCTCGATGACGGCGCGGCGCTCGACGCCGGTGATGCCGGACGGCACGCAGACGACGACGCGCGGCCGGGCGAGGTAACGCCGCTTGTGGATCTTCAGGATGAAGTAGCGGAGCATGCGCTCGGTGATCTCGAAGTCGGCGATGACGCCGTCCTTCAGCGGGCGCACGGCAACGATGTTGCCGGGGGTCCGCCCGATCATCTTCTTGGCTTCGGCGCCGACCGCCAGGATGCCACCGGTGTTCGTGTTGATCGCGACGACGGACGGTTCGTTGAGTACGATCCCGCGACCCCTGACGTACACCAGCGTGTTGGCGGTCCCGAGGTCGACAGCCATGTCACGGCCGATGAACGACATTGAGTTCCCCATCAGGATTCGTCTGGCCTTCCCGGGAGCTTTTGAGGGCATTTCAGGTCGGCGAAGTGGGTGCTGTGACGTGAAGGCTTCCATCGTAGACGCGCCTTCACGAACACTGCGCGAGGGTCTTCGCCATTGTCAGCAGATGGCGTACCGCCTCGCTTGTGGAGACGGGCCATCGGGGGCACTCGTTCCCCCGATCGCCACGCATATGCCGAGCGGTGGCCGAAAACGCACCTCCGCCGCAGGTCACAGAATTGCTACGACTGACGTACCCTCAGAAAATTTGACGAAAAGTTCGCGACCGCCGAACCCCCGGAGGGTCAGGCGCGACCCGGGAAGAAGATCTTGACCTCGCGCTCGGCGGACTCCTCGGAGTCGGAGGCGTGGATCAGGTTCTCGCGGACGATGACGCCGTAGTCGCCGCGGATGGAACCGGGGGCGGCGGCGATCGGGTCGGTCGGGCCGGCCAGGGCGCGCAGACCCTCGATGACCCGCTCGCCCTCGACGATCAGGGCGACGACCGGGCCGGAGGCCATGAACTCCACCAGCGGCTCGTAGAAGGGCTTGCCCTTGTGCTCGCCGTAGTGCTGCTCCAGGGTGTCCTGGTCCAGCGTGCGCAGCTCCAGCGCGGTGATCTGCCAGCCGGCCTTGCGCTCGATGCGGCTGATGATCTCGCCGGTCAGGCCACGACGGACGGCGTCGGGCTTGAGGAGGACGAGGGTGCGCTGAGTCACGGAGGGCTCCTTCTTGCAGATGTGTGCGGTGCGACGAGGCTACAGGGCGTGTCCCGGTGGCTGTTACGCAGCGTCAGGTGTAGGGGAGTCGCCCTGCGCGGCCGCCTGAGCCGCGAAACGCGCCTTCGCCTCGTCGACCTTTCGTCCGAAATGCACCGACGCCCACCACAGCGCCGCGAACACCAGGCCCATGAAGTACATCGTCGGGACGAAGACGCCGGAGGCGATCAGCGCGATCTGCAGGGCCCAGCCGAGGGCGATCCCGCCGGGCCGCGTGATCACGCCGCACAGCGCCACGCACAGGAACATCGCGATCCCGCTGACCAGCCACACCGTGGAGGTCGACAGGTCCGGGTCCTTCATCGCCACCAGAGCGGCGAAGCCGATGACGAAGAACTCGCCGATCAGGGTCGAGGAACAGAGCGTACGCACGGGAGGATCAGCCCTTCCCCAGGAGCAGGCGGGCCTCGCCCACCGTGATGACGGAGCCGGTGACCAGGACGCCGCCGCCGGCGAACTCGCCCTCCTCCTCGGCCAGCGTGATCGCGGCCTCCAGGGCGTCGGGCAGCCTCGGCTCGACCTGCACGCGCTCCTCGCCGAACACCTCGACGGCGATCGCGGCCAGCTCGTCGGCGTCCATGGCGCGGTGGCTGGAGTTCTGCGTGACCACGATCTCCGCGAAGACCGGTTCGAAGGCCTCCAGCAGGCCGCGGACGTTCTTGTCGCCGCTCGCGCCGACCACGCCGATCAGCCGGCTGAAGTCGAAGACCTCGCCGATCGCCTCGGCGGTGACCCGCGCGCCCGCCGGGTTGTGCGCGGCGTCCAGGACGATCGTGGGCGAGCGCCGCACGACCTCCAGGCGGCCCGGCGAGGTGACGGCGGCGAAGCCCTTGCGGACCGTGTCGATGTCCAGCGGCTCGGCACGCAACGCGCCCACGCCGAAGAACGCCTCCACCGCGGCGAGCGCCACGGCCGCGTTGTGCGCCTGGTGGGCGCCGTGCAGCGGGAGGTAGACCTCGGGGTACTCGCCGCCGAGACCGCGCAGGGTCAGCAGCTGCCCGCCGACCGCGACCTGCCGCGCGACCACGCCGAACTCCAGACCCTCGCGGGCCACCGTCGCGTCGACCTCGACGGCCTTCTTCAGCAGCACCTGCGCCGCGTCCACCGGCTGCTGGGCCAGGATGACCGTCGCGTCCTGCTTGACGATGCCGGCTTTCTCCCCGGCGATCTCGGCGTGCGTCTCGCCGAGCCGGTCCGTGTGGTCCAGGTCGATGGGGGTGACGACGGCGACGTCCCCGTCGATCACGTTCGTCGCGTCCCAGCTGCCGCCCATGCCGACCTCGACGACGGCCACGTCGACGGGCGCGTCCGCGAACGCGGCGTACGCCATGCCGGTGAGCACCTCGAAGAAGGAGAGCCGGAACTCCTGCTGGGCGTCGACCATCTCGATGTACGGCTTGATGTCCTCGTACGTCTCGATGAAGCGCTCGGCGGAGATCGGGGCGCCGTCCAGGCTGATCCGCTCGGTGACCGACTGGACGTGCGGGGAGGTGTAGCGGCCGGTGCGCAGCTCGAAGGCGCCGAGGAGGGCCTCGATCATGCGCGCCGTGGACGTCTTGCCGTTCGTCCCGGTGATGTGGATCGAGGGGTACGAGCGCTGCGGCTCCCCCAGCACGTCCATCAGGGCGGCGATACGGCTGACGGACGGCTCCAGCTTCGTCTCGCCCCAGCGGGTGGCCAGCTCGGCCTCGACCTCGCGCAGGGCCTTGTCGACCTCGCGGTCCTCGGGCCGTGCGGGTACGTCCGCCTGCGACGATCCGCCCTGCGTGCGCAGGGTGCGGCTGCCGGCCTCGATGACCGCGAGGTCGGGGTCGCGGTCGGTCTCTTCGGCGATGATCTCTTCGAAGGCGTCGAGGGGGTCGGGCGTGTCACTGGTGCCGGGCGCTTCGCTCACATGGCCAGTCTACGGAGCGGGTGGGGGCTTCGCGGCGCCGGTATGGGGTAGCTGGTGTCGTCGGTCTGGTGCGGGTACGTCGTGGCTTGTCGCGCTGTTCCCCGCGCCCCTGGAGGTGGGCGAAGGCCCCCGGCGCTGGTCAGCACCGGGGGCCTTTCACTGCCTACTCAGGGTTAGGCCTGGGGCAGTCTGTCCAGCTGGGCCTGGATTCGCGTGATGTCCTCGTCGGCCTTGGTCAGGCGGGTGCGGATCTTGTCGACGACCTGGTCCGGGGCCTTCGCGAGGAACGCCTCGTTGCCGAGCTTGGCCGTGGCCTGGGCCTTCTCCTTCTCGGCGGCGGCCAGGTCCTTGGCCAGACGCTTGCGCTCCGCGGCCACGTCGATCGTGCCGGAGAGGTCGAGGGCGACCTCGGCACCGGCGACCGGCAGGGTGGCCGTGGCCGTGAAGGCCTCGCCCTCCGGCTGCAGGCGCAGCAGCTGGCGGATGGCCGCCTCGTGCGGAGCCAGCGCCGTGCCGTCGAGGGTCAGGCGGGCCGGGACGCGCTGGCCGGGCTGCAGGCCCTGGTCGGCGCGGAAGCGGCGGACCTCGGTGATCACGGACTGGAGCGTCTCGATCTCCCGCTCGGCGCCCGCGTCACGGAAGCCGCTGTCGGCCGGCCACTCGGCGATGACGACCGACTCGCCACCGGTGAGGGTGGTCCAGAGGGTCTCCGTGACGAACGGGACGACCGGGTGCAGCAGCCGGAGGGTGACGTCGAGGACCTCGCCCAGGACGCGCTTCGAGACCTCGGCCGGCTCGCCGCCCGCCTGGAACGTCGTCTTGGACAGCTCGACGTACCAGTCGAAGACCTCGTCCCACGCGAAGTGGAAGAGGGCGTCGGACAGCTTGGCGAACTGGAAGTCGTCGTAGAACGCGTCGACTTCGGTGATGACGGAGTTGAGGCGGGACAGGATCCAGCGGTCGGTCGCCGACATCTTCGCCGGGTCCGGCAGCGGGCCCTCCACCGTCGCGCCGTTCATCAGCGCGAAGCGGGTGGCGTTCCAGATCTTGTTGGCGAAGTTGCGCGAACCCTGGACCCAGTCCTCGCCGATCGGGACGTCGACGCCCGGGTTGGCGCCGCGCGCGAGGGTGAACCGGAGCGCGTCGGAACCGTACTTGTCCATCCAGTCCAGCGGGTTGACCGCGTTGCCGAAGGACTTCGACATCTTCTTGCCGAACTGGTCGCGGACCATGCCGTGCAGGGCGATGGTGTGGAACGGCGGGGTGCCGTCCATCGCGTACAGGCCGAACATCATCATCCGGGCGACCCAGAAGAAGAGGATGTCGTAGCCGGTGACCAGGACGGAGTTCGGGTAGAACTTCGCGAGCGACTCGGTCTGTTCGGGCCAGCCCAGCGTGGAGAAGGGCCACAGGCCGGAGGAGAACCAGGTGTCGAGGACGTCGGTGTCCTGGTGCCAGCCCTCGCCGGTGGGGGCCTCGTCGTCGGGACCGACGCAGACGACCTCGCCGTTGGGGCCGTACCAGACCGGGATGCGGTGGCCCCACCACAACTGCCGCGAGATGCACCAGTCGTGGAGGTTGTCGACCCAGTCGAAGTACCGCTTCTCCATCTCCTGCGGATGGATCTTGACCTTGCCCTCGCGGACCGCGTCACCGGCGGCCTTGGCGAGCGGGCCGACCTTGACCCACCACTGCATGGAAAGGCGCGGCTCGATGGTGGTCTTGCAGCGCGAGCAGTGGCCGACGCTGTGGACGTACGGCCGCTTCTCGGCGACGATCCGGCCCTCGGCGCGCAGCGCGGCGACGATCGCCGAGCGGGCCTCCAGGCGGTCGAGGCCCTGGAAGGGGCCCGGGGTGGTGATGACGGCGTGCTCGTCCATGACGGTGATGGACGGCAGGTCGTGCCGCTGGCCGATCTCGAAGTCGTTCGGGTCGTGGGCCGGGGTGACCTTGACGGCACCGGTGCCGAACTCGGGGTCGACGTGCTCGTCGGCGACGACCGGGATGGAACGCTCGGTGAGCGGCAGCCTGATGTGCTTGCCGATCAGGTGCTTGTAGCGCTCGTCCTCGGGGTGAACGGCGACGGCGGTGTCACCGAGCATGGTCTCGGCACGGGTGGTGGCGACGACGATCGTCTCGTCACCCTCGCCGTACTTCATGGAGACGAGCTCGCCGTCGTCGTCCTGGTACTCGACCTCGATGTCCGAGATCGCCGTCAGACAGCGCGGGCACCAGTTGATGATGCGCTCGGCGCGGTAGATCAGCTCGTCGTCGTACAGGCGCTTGAAGATGGTCTGGACGGCCTGGGAGAGGCCCTCGTCCATGGTGAAGCGCTCGCGCGACCAGGCGACGCCGTCGCCGAGGCGGCGCATCTGGCCGCTGATCTGGCCGCCGGACTCGGCCTTCCACTGCCAGACGCGCTCGACGAAGGCCTCGCGGCCGAGGTCGTGGCGGGACTTGCCCTCCTTGCCGAGCTCGCGCTCGACGACGTTCTGGGTGGCGATGCCGGCGTGGTCCATGCCCGGCTGCCACAGCGTCTCGAAGCCCTGCATGCGCTTGCGGCGCGTGAGGGCGTCGATGAGGGTGTGCTCGAAGGCGTGCCCGAGGTGCAGGCTGCCCGTGACGTTCGGCGGCGGGATGACGACGGTGTACGCGGGCTTGTCGCTCTTCGCGTCCGCCTCGAAGTAACCCCGCTCCACCCAGCGCTCGTACAGCGGCCGCTCTACATCGGCCGGCGCGTACTGGGTCGGCAGTTCGGTGTCGGGCGCGGGTGGCTGCTGATGAGCGTTCTCGGTCACGGGGGTCAGTTTAGAGGTGTCACGACCCAGTCCCGAAACGCGTTTGTTGTGTAACGGTGCGGCCCCCGGTGCGGTGTGCTTCCAGCGGCTGGGCCAGGATGTCAGGAACACATAAGCTCTGGAGGGGAACCCAGTAATGAGTCACAACCAGCCGGGCCCGTACGGCGGGCAGCCCCAGCAGCCCGGACCGTACGGCCAGCCGGGCCCCTACGGCCAGCAGCCGCAGGCTCCCCAGCCCGGCTACGGCTACCCCCAGCAGGCTCCTCCGGCGCAGCCCGGCTACGGCTACCCCCAGCAGGCTCCGCCCGCCCAGCCCGGGTACGGCTACCCGCAGCAGGGCGGCGCCCCGCAGCAGCCGCCGTACGGCACCGTCCCGCAGCCGCCGGCTCCGGGCGGGGGCAAGAAGAAGACGGGTCTGATCATCGGCGGGGTGGCGGTCGTGGCCGCGATCGCGGTGGTCGCGGCGGTCGCCCTCGGCGGCAAAAGCGGGAGCGGCTCGGACATCAAGGACGACGGCGCCCACAAGCTGACGACGCCGGATTCGGTGATCGACGGGACGTACAAGAAGTCGAAGGAGAACACGACCGACGGTATGACCGACGACGAGCTCAAGGACACCCAGTCGTGGGGCGTCAAGAACCCCAAGGACGTGAGTGCGGGGTACGGCGCGGGCTCGGGCCTGACCATGAAGAGCCTCGGCTTCGCCGGTGTGTACGGCACCATCGACGACCCCGAGAAGGTCCTCGACGGGATGTTCGCCCAGATGAAGAAGGACTCCGAGAAGGACTCGTCCTCGGACGGCAAGCTCGTCGGCAGCCCGGAGAAGGTCACGCCCGCCGGCTTCTCGAACGGCGTCATGAAGTGCCAGAACGTGCAGAGCAACCAGTCGGGCAAGACCACCACCATGCCGATCTGCGCGTGGAGTGACCACAGCACGCTGGCCTACGTGATCTCGTTCGACATGGCCGGCCTCGCCGCGGGCAAGAGCACCTCGATCGACGAGGCGGCCGAACTGGCCGCGAAGCTCCGCAACGACGTGCGCGTCAAGGCCTGATCGGCACCGGATCCACCGACGGGGCGCCTCATCGACTCGATGAGGCGCCCCGTCAGTCGTTCAGCGCCCGTGACCTCACGCGCGACGGCAGGCGGCCCGTGCGGTTGCTGCACATCTCCCGCACCTTCGGGCCCACCCGATACCCATGGCTTCCCCCGTAGTTCATGCAGTCGACCCGGTCGGCGCTGGCCGGTGTTGCCGTCACCCGTGGGACGACTGCCGCCGCGGCGGCCGCACTTGCCGCGGCCAGGAGCCTTTTCGACTTCGGCAGTTTCACGTAGATCCTGGGCCGGAACACGAGCAATGCCCGGCACTTGTGCAAGTGCCGGGCATTTCTGGGACTTGGGGGCGGCGTCAGGCCGTCTTCTGCTCGCCGGAGCCGCGGCCGCGGGCGTCGCGGGGGATCAGCGTCGGGTTCACGTTCGAGTGGACCACGTCCGCCGTGATGACCACGCGGGCCACGTCCTTGCGGGACGGCACCTCGTACATCACCGACATGAGGACCTCCTCCATGATGGCGCGCAGACCACGCGCGCCGGTCTGGCGGAGGATGGCCTGGTCGGCGATGGCCTCCAGGGCCTCACGCTCGAAGTCCAGCTCCACGCCGTCGAGTTCGAAGAGGCGCTGGTACTGCTTGACCAGCGCGTTGCGGGGCTCGACGAGGATCTGGAGCAGGGCCTCGCGGTCGAGGTTGTGGACCGAGGTGATCACCGGGAGACGGCCGATGAACTCGGGGATCATGCCGAACTTGACCAGGTCCTCCGGCATGACGTCCTCGAAGACGTCCTTGGATTCGAGCTCGCGCTTGGAGCGGATCGTCGCGCCGAAGCCGATGCCCTTCGCGCCGGCCCGCGCCTCGATGATCTTCTCCAGGCCCGCGAAGGCACCGCCCACGATGAACAGGACGTTCGTCGTGTCGATCTGGATGAACTCCTGGTGGGGGTGCTTGCGGCCGCCCTGCGGAGGCACCGAGGCCGTCGTGCCCTCAAGGATCTTCAGCAGGGCCTGCTGGACACCCTCGCCCGACACGTCGCGGGTGATGGAAGGGTTTTCACTCTTCCTCGCGACCTTGTCGATCTCGTCGATGTAGATGATCCCGGTCTCGGCCTTCTTGACGTCGTAGTCGGCCGCCTGGATCAGCTTCAGCAGGATGTTCTCGACGTCCTCGCCGACATAGCCCGCCTCCGTCAGCGCCGTCGCGTCCGCGATCGCGAACGGGACGTTCAGCATGCGGGCCAGGGTCTGCGCGAGGAGCGTCTTGCCCGAGCCCGTCGGCCCGAGCAGCAGGATGTTCGACTTCGCCAACTCGATGGCGTCGTCACGTCCTTGGGCGCCGCCGTTCTCGCCCGCCTGGACCCGCTTGTAGTGGTTGTACACCGCGACGGAGAGTGCCTTCTTCGCGGCCTCCTGGCCGACGACGTAGCCCTCCAGGAACTCGTAGATCTCGCGGGGCTTCGGGAGTTCCTCCCAGCGCACCTCGCTCGTCTCGGCGAGCTCCTCCTCGATGATCTCGTTGCAGAGATCGATGCACTCGTCGCAGATGTACACACCGGGCCCTGCGATGAGCTTCTTGACCTGCTTCTGGCTCTTGCCGCAGAACGAGCACTTGAGCAGATCGCCGCCGTCACCGATGCGTGCCACGGTGTGCTTCCCCTTCGCCTGGGAGACGCCTGGACGCTTTCGAATCCAGCGGCTCCTGGTGCTGCCTTATGTCCGACGGTACCTTGCCGGGCCCCCCGTACGGGCCCCCCTTGGCACGGTTCACTTTGACGTGCACCACGCCAAGGGCGGCGAGAACGCTCGCTCCGCGTCAGCGGACGTCGGCGTTGTTCATCTTCCGCGTCGAGATGATCTGGTCGACGATGCCGTACTCCAGCGCTTCCTCGGCCGTGAGGATCTTGTCGCGCTCGATGTCCTCGCGGACCTTCTCGATCGGCCGGCTGGTGTGCTTCGCCAGCATCTCTTCCAGCTGCGTACGCATCCGGGTGAACTCGTTGGCGATGATCTCCAGGTCGGAGAGCTGGCCGCGGCCGGTGGAACCGGCCGGCTGGTGGATCAGCACGCGGGAGTTCGGCAGCGCCATGCGCTTGCCCGGCGTACCGGCGGCGAGCAGGATGGCCGCGGCGGAGGCCGCCTGGCCCATGCACACCGTCTGGATGTCCGGCTTCACGAACTGCATGGTGTCGTAGATCGCCGTGAGGGCGGTCATGTCGCCACCGGGGCTGTTGATGTAGATCGAGATGTCCCGGTCGGGGTCCATCGACTCCAGGCACAGCAGCTGCGCCATGACGTCGTTGGCGGAGGCGTCGTCGATCTGGACGCCGAGGAAGATCACGCGCTCCTCGAAGAGCTTCGCGTACGGGTCGTACTCGCGGATGCCCTGGGAGGTGCGCTCGACGAAGCGCGGGATGACATAACGGCTGTCGGGCCGCGGCCCCTCGTAGAGGCCGCTGGCGGCGCCGGGGAAGTTGCTCATGTGCTTGTTCACCGTCCTGGTGGCGTTCTGGGGTCTGGAGACTCGGCGGTGCGTGGCGTGGCCGGGCCGGTCAGGCACCGGTGCCGCCGCCTCCCGGAACACCGGAGGCATGCGTGATGATCTCGTCGATGAGGCCGTACTCCTTGGCCTCTTCCGGGGTGAACCAGCGGTCGCGGTCGCCGTCGCGGATGATCGTCTCGACGGTCTGCCCGGAGTGCTGCGCGGTCAGCTCGGACATGCGCTTCTTGGTGCGCATCAGGTACTCGGCCTGGATCTTGATGTCCGAGACCGTACCGCCGAGGCCCGCGGAGCCCTGGTGCATCATGATGTCCGCGTGCGGCAGCGCGAAGCGCTTGCCGGCGGCACCGCCGGTGAGCAGGAACTGGCCCATCGAGGCCGCCATGCCCATGGCGATCGTGACCACGTCGTTCGGGATGTACTGCATGGTGTCGTAGATCGCCATGCCGGCCGTCACCGAGCCACCGGGGCTGTTGATGTAAAGGTAGACGTCCTTGGTCGGATCTGCGGCGAGAAGCAGCAGCTGTGCGGTGATCTTGTTGGCGATGTCGTCGTCAACCTGCTGGCCGAGGAAGATGATCCGCTCGCCGAGCAGCCGGTTGTAGACCTGGTCGCCGAGGCCACCACCGATGGAAGGCTCGCCGGCGGCGGAGGGCATCAGATTCGTCACGTATCCACCTGCTCGTCTTACGACGGCGCCGGGCCGTCTCACGTCGTCCTGCCGGGGGCTTTCAGGGGACTCCCCTGCCCTCGTATTCATGGACCCTAACGCGCGGGTCCTCTCGGGGAATCCCGGAGAAGGGGGTGTTCGCCGGGGGCGTAGCGCCGTGCGGACGTCCGGACGGGCCCGTGCGGACGTCCGGGTAGGCAAACGGGCCCCGGGTCACCAACGTACCCAGGGCCCGTGCTACGAGCGCGTCAGAGCTGCCGTGGGCGTCAGCCCTCGGCCTTCTCCTCGTCGGCGGCCTCGGCCGTCTCCGTGGCGGCCTCGACCGTCTCGGCCTCGTCCTCGTCCTCGTCGTCCAGGTCGACGATCTCGCCGTTGGTGTCCTTCACCGTGGCGGCCTCGACCACGACGGCCAGGGCCTTGCCGCGGGCGACCTCGCCGACCAGGAGCGGAACCTGGCCGCCCTCGACGACGGCCTGGGCGAACTGGTCGGGGGACATGCCGGAGGAGGCGGCACGCCGCATGAGGTGCTCGGTGAGCTCCTCCTGGTTGACGTTGAGCTTCTCCAGCTTGACCAGCTCGTCGAGGACGAACTGGGTCTTGATGCCCTTGACCGCGGCCTCGCGGGTCTCGGTGTCGAACTCCTCGGCGGTCTTGCCCTGGATCTCCAGGTACTTGTCGAGGGTCAGGCCCATCTGGCCGAGCTGGTGGTGCTCCAGGTTGTGCTTGCGGGTGTTGATCTCGTCCTCGAGGAGCTTCTCGGGGACGGGCACCTCGACGAGCTCCAGCAGCTTGTCCAGGACACGCTCCTGGGCCTGCGTGGCCTGGTCGTACTGCTTCATGTTCGCGAGGCGCTTGCGGCTGTCGGCCTTGAGCTCGTCGAGGGTGTCGAACTCGGAGGCGAGCTGCGCGAACTCGTCGTCCAGCTCCGGCAGTTCACGGGCGGCGACCTGGGTGACCTTGACGGTGACCTCGGCCTCCTTGCCGGCCGCCGAGCCGCCCTTGAGCTCGGAGGTGAAGGTGGCCTCGCCACCGGCCTCCAGGCCCGTCACGGCGTCGTCGATGCCGTCCAGCAGCTCGCCGGAGCCGATGGTGTAGGAGACACCCTCGGCCACGCCGTCCTCGAGGACCTCGCCCTCGACCTTGGCCTGCAGGTCGATGGTGACGACGTCGCCGTCCTCGGCGGCCCGCTCGACCGGGGCGGTGGAGGCGAAGCGCTCGCGGAGCTGCTCGACCGACTTCTCGATGTCCTCGTCGGTGACCTCGACGGCGTCGACCTCGACCTCGATGCCGGAGTAGTCCGGGATCTCCAGGGCCGGGCGGATGTCGACCTCGGCGGTGAAGTTCAGCGTCTCGCCGTCCTTCAGCTCGGTGATGTCGACCTCGGGCTGGCCCAGCGGGCTGAGCTCGGCCTCGTTGACCGCCTCGGTGTAGAACTTCGGCAGCGCGTCGTTGACGGCCTCTTCCAGCACGGCGCCACGGCCGAACCGCTGGTCGATGACGCGGGCGGGAATCTTGCCCTTGCGGAAGCCCTTCACCGTGACCTGCTGGTTGATCTTCTTGTACGCCGCGTCGAGGCTGTCCTTGAGCTCCTCGAAGGGCACCTCGACAGTGAGCCGAACCCGGGTCGGGTTCAGGGTCTCCACGGCGCTCTTCACGGTTCGGTCTCCTTGTGGCTGACTTCTTGGATACTGCCGAGCCAGACAGGTCCGGCGGATTTCGCCGCCCGGAGGAGTTCGTAGGCCTAGTGGGCCGGGACACACGGGCGCGCAGCTTGCATAGTAGCCGCAGCAGCTGAACGCCCCAAAAGGCGATCACGACGAGTCACGGATGTCGGTGGTCGGGGTGGCGGGATTTGAACCCACGGCCTTCCGCTCCCAAAGCGGACGCGCTACCAAGCTGCGCCACACCCCGTCTGGTGCGACACGTAGGCTACATGCCCGCAGGCAGTACGGCCGCCGCATTTCCGAGCGTCCGGGTGCGCGGTGGCGCGGCGGGCCAAAGGGGTGTGCGGCGACGGCGTACGACCCGCTACGATGCCTTCTGTGCCGCGGTCGCCGAACCTGCGGCGCGCGCTGTGCGGGCGTAGCTCAATGGTAGAGCCCTAGTCTTCCAAACTAGCTACGCGGGTTCGATTCCCGTCGCCCGCTCTGAACGGCTCAGGGCCAGGTCGGAGGATGATTCCTCCGCCTGGCCCTGATCGTTTCCCGGAGCCGTGATCCGCTCTAGTGGGTCTTCAGTTCCCCGATGCGCGCCACCGACGTTCCCCTCTTCGGGCATACCCACACCGCCGCGTCCGTGCGGAGAGTCGCCGTCAGCGGATGCGTGTCCGGGTGCGTCGGGCACTGCGGCCAGACCGCCGACGCGCCTTCGGACCACAGTGTCTCCACCGCCCAGTCCTGGACCTGATCCGCCAGGTGCACGAGCAATTCCGCGGCGGTGCCGTCCGGGTGTGGTGTCAGGCCATGGCCTGAACCGTCCGGGGCCCAGAGCGTGATCCCGCCCGCGTCGTCCCACCGTATGTCCGGCTGCACCGCGCACTGTGCCCGAAGGTCACGCAGGACTGTCTCCACGCCTTCGGAGAATTCCATGTCGTTCACTGGGGCTCCTGATCGACCTCGGGGGGGAAAGTTCCTCCCGGTCACCCGATCACAGGTGCCGTATGTTCACCGTGAACACGGAACGTATGCCGTACGGCACGTAGAGCGCGTCCCCGACCAGGACCAGGGGGGTGCTCGCCGGGCCGGTGGAGTCGGAGGTGCCGCCGTCGTCGCGGCCGGGGCGGGTGGCCCTGACCCGGCCGGTGCGCAGGTCGAGGGCGGCCAGCCGGCCGGTCGGGGAGGCCAGGTAGAGGCGGGTGGACGTGGCGGTCGGCGGGCCGGGCTGCTCGACGGTGGAGTTGCTCCGCCACAGCAGGCGGCCGGTGCGCGGCGAGAACGCGTGGACGCTGCCGCTGGTGAAGGTGCAGTACAGGACGCCGCGCTCCAGGTAGGCGCCGCTGACGGCGGCCTCGGGCCGGGACAGCCGCACGGTGGTCACCACGCGCGAGGGGACGTCGACCAGGGTCAGCGTGCGCAGCGTGCCCATGCCGTCGGCCAGGACGAGGTGGTCCCCGGCCTGGCCGAGGACGCTCAGCGCGCCCTTGGCCGTCACCGTCCACCGGGACCGGCCGGTGGCCGGGTCGAGCTCGGTGACGGTCGTGGCGGAGAGGCTGTAGTCCTTGCCGAAGGCCCCGCAGAGCATGTACACGCGTCCCGCGGCCCCGCCGAGCTGGCAGGCGCCCTTGTCGTTCGCCGCCGAGTACCGCATGGGGTGCTTCCAGCGGATCTTGCCGTCGGAGGCGCCCAGCAGAGCATACGACTGCCCCTTGTCGCCGTACACAGCGATGACGCCCCGGGGCGTGGGGACGGCGTAGCCCTCCTCGCCACCGGTGAGGACCTCGCCCTCGCCGGTGACCGTCTTCCACAGCGCCTTGCCGGTGCGGGCGCTCAGGGCCTGGACCGAGTAGCGGGTCCGGGTGGCGTCACGGTCGGTCGCGGCCGTGCGGTCGTCGACGCCCCAGACGTACACGGTGTCGCCGCGGGTGCCGATGATCGTGCCGCCGCTGCCCGCGCTGCTGCCGCCGGGCGTGGAGTCGACGGGGAGGGCCCAGGTGTTGCGGCCGCGGGCCAGGTCGAAGCGGGTGGCCATAATGCTGTCGCCGGCGCACACCAGGGACGGGCCGGCGGCCACGCAGCGGCTGAAGGAGCCGCTGGGAAGCGCGTCCGGGTCGTGCGGGGACGGAATCCTCGACTGCTGGTGCCAGGGCCGCCAGCCGGCCGGGAGGTCGTCCGGGGTGCCGTGGCCCTGGCGGCTGACGGCGAAGGTCGTACCGGCGACGGCCAGTACGGCGGCCACGGCACCGGAGACCAGCCACCACCGGCGGCGCCGCCCACGCGGCCGTTTCGGGCCCGCGGCGCCGCCGGACGCGGACCGCGGTCCCGGCGCGGGCAGGCGGCCGTCGCGCAGCAGGGTCAGCAGCTCGTCGGGGGTGGGGCGGGACTTGGGATGCTTTTCCAGACAGAACCGGACGAAGGGGAGCAACTCCTCGGGTACGCCGTCGAGATCGGGGGTGCCCTCGACGACCCGGGTCGCCGTCTCCCAGGGGTTGGAGCTGTCGAACGGGCCGCGCCGGGTGGCGGCGTACACCAGGATCGCGCCGAGGGAGAAGATGTCGGCGGCCGGGCCGACGTCGTGCGGGGAGGAGAACTGCTCCGGGGACATGAAGGGCGGGGTGCCCATCACGCGGCCGGTCTGGGTCAGGACGTCGGAGGGGCCGAACTCGGCGGCGCGCGAGATGCCGAAGTCGATGACGCGCGGACCGTCCTCGGCCAGCATCACGTTGGCCGGTTTCAGGTCCCGGTGGACGACGCCGGCGCGGTGGATGTCGCGCAGCGCCTCGGCGAGTCCGGCGGCGAGTTCGCGCAGCCGGTCCACGGACAGCGGGCCGTGGCGGCGGACGTGGGTGCCGAGGTCCTCGCCCGGTATGTAGAGCGTGGCCATCCAGGGGCGCGACCCGTCGGCGTCCGCGTCCACGACGGGGGCGGTGAAGGCGCCGCTGACCTGGCGGGCGGCGGCGACCTCACGGCTGAAGCGGATACGGAACTCGTCGTCGTCGGCGTACTGGGCGTGGACGACCTTGACGGCGAGCCGGCGGCCGGAGGCGGAGCGCGCCAGGTAGACCACGCCCATGCCGCCGCTGCCCAGACGGTCCTCGATCCGGTAGCCGCCCACCTCGGCCGGATCGGACTCCCGCAGCGCCATCCCCGTACATCCCCCCGCTGTTCGATTGTTCCGCCGTGCCGCCGGTCAGAAGCTGATCGAGTTGATCGTTTCCGCTATCGAGTTGAGGAACCGGTTGATGGACGGAGCCATGCCGGTCGAGGCGAGGAAGAAGCCGAACAGCACCGCGACGATGGCGGGGCCGGCCTTGATGCTCCCTCCTCGGATCATGACCACCAGGATGATCGCCAACAGCAGCACCACGGACAGTGAAATGGCCACACTGATCACACCCTAGGTCGGTCCGCTCTCCCGGCCCGGGGGTACATCCCCGCACCCCCGCCAGAACCATCGTGCCACCAACCCGGCCCCCGTATGCGACGCGTGACGCATCGTCGGGAACGGGCCCGCCTCCGACGATCTTCCGCACAGCAATTCGAGGGCGCTCGCGCGTGCGGCTCGCAAGGAATATGAACAACATCGTTTCCGTGTCCACATACCTTGTTCGCAGGTAATTCGAATTGTTGACGCAGAGACGACCCTATGCACCAATTAGTCAGGATGAATCCGGACATCACGGGTGAACATCGGGCTGCGCTGTGCTGACCGTCACGTAGACAGGGACGTCAACTTCTGTAAATCAATGGGTACCCGAAGCCCTTAACCAGGAAAGACACCGGGGGTTTTACGAAATCCCACAGACAACGCTAGGGTGCCTCAGATGTTTGACGCCGCCTCGTCCCCCGGCCAGAACCGCAGGCCGCTCCCTCCGGCACAGTCGCCGGTGAACGGAGTGCCGAGTCCGCGTACCCCGATGAGTGCGCAGAACAGATCAAGACCGGGCAAACAGCGCGACGCGTTCTTCGACAACGCCAAGTACCTCGCCATCGTGCTGGTCGCGATGGGTCACGTGTGGGAGCCACTGAAGGGCGACAGCCGCATCCTGGAGGGCGTGTACACCGTCGTGTACACCTTCCACATGCCGGCGTTCATCATCATCTCCGGCTACTTCTCGCGCAGTTTCGACATGCGCCCGGACCGGGTGAAGCGGCTGATCACCGGCGTCGCCGTGCCGTACGTCCTGTTCGAGACCGCCTACCCGCTCTTCAAGCGGTTCGTCGACCACTCCCCCGACCAGGACATCAGCCTCCTCGACCCCTGGTATCTGACCTGGTTCCTGTGCGCGCTGTTCATCTGGCGGGTGACCACGCCCATCTGGAAGCTGGTGCGCTGGCCGCTGCCGCTCGCGCTCGGCATCGCCATGCTGGCGTCCGTCGCCCCGAACATCGGTGACGACCTGGACCTCCAGCGCGTGCTGCAGTTCCTGCCGTACTTCGTGCTCGGCCTGTGCATGAAGCAGGAACACTTCCAGCTGGTGCGCCGCCGCTGGGTGCGGATCGCGGCGGTGCCGGTCTTCGCGACCGCGCTGGTCGTCGGCTGGTGGGCGGTGCCCCGGATGAACACCGCGTGGTTCTACCACCGCGACGCCGCGCAGGAGCTGGCCGCGCCCTGGTGGTCGGGGCCGGTCATGGTGCTCGCCATGTTCGGCTGCTCGCTGCTGCTGACGGCCTGCTTCTTCGCCTGGGTGCCGGGCCGCAGGATGTGGTTCACCGCGCTGGGCGCGGGCACGCTGTACGGCTACCTGCTGCACGGCTTCCTCATCAAGTACGGCGAGTACCGCGGCTGGTTCGACCACGCCGCCCTGCACCGCCCGCTCGGCGAGATCGCGGTCACCCTGCTCGCCGCCGCGGCCGTCACGCTGCTGTGCACGCGGCCCGTGCGGCGGGTGTTCCGCTTCGCGATGGAACCGAAGATGGAGTGGGCGTTCAAGCAGGACGCCGCCGAACTGGCCCGCGAGCGCCAGCGGAAGGAACGCGAGCGCGAGAAGGTCGGCGCCGGCGCCTAGATCAGCCGTCGAGACCGAGAAGTGCGCGCATCCGTGCGTACTTCTCGGTCAGTCGTCGTCGAAGGGGTTCGTCGAGTACGGCGAGACGCTCCGGGTCCGCGTTGTGCGCCAGGTCGGCCTCCTTCACCAGCAGCGCGCCCGGAGTGTCCAGAATGCGCCGCGCGTACGCCTCCGGCTCCTCCCCCGCCCGCTTGGTGACGGCGAGCACGATGTCCTTCGTACGCCGGCTCAGCGCGGCCCGCTCCAGCCAGTCCTCGCTCAACGCGTCGTCCTCGACGGAGTCGTGCAGCCAGGCCGCCGCGATCTGCTCCTCGTCGCCACCCCGGGCGCGCACGCCCTCGGCGACGGCCCGCAGATGCTCGGCGTACGGCCGTCCCGCCTTGTCCGTCTGCCCGGTGTGGGCGGCGCGCGCGAGGGCCTCGATCTCGGTCAGGGTCAGCCGGTGTTGCGTCTCGGTCACGTTCCCAGTGTGCCCCGGCGCCCGGGGGAGGTCGCTCAGCGCACCGCGGGGGCGGCCTCGCGGCAGATCAGCAGCAGCGCCCGGTCGTCGTTGACGTCCTTGGCGACCGCCTCGATGAGGTGCCAGGCGGCGCCGTGGAAGCCGCCGGCGACATAGCGGTCCGCCTCGCCCGTCAGCCGGTCCATGCCCTCGACGATGTCCCGGTCGGAGGTCTCCACCAGACCGTCCGTGAACACCATCAACACGTCTCCGGGCCGCAGCGACCCCTTCACGGAGTCGAACTGGGCGCCGTCGTACACACCGAGCAGCGGGCCCTCGGCCGCCTTCTCCTCCCAGCGGCCGCTGCCGGCACTCAGCTGCAACCCCGGCGGATGGCCCGCCGAGTACAGCTCGTAGTCCCCGGAGTCGAGGTCCAGCACCAGGTGGATGGAGGTCGCGAAGCCCTCGTCCCAGTCCTGGCGCAGGAGGTAGCCGTTCGCCGCCGGCAGGAAGGCGTGCGGCGGCAGTGAGCCCAGCAGCCCGCCGAACGCCCCGGACAGCAGCAGCGCACGCGAGGCCGCGTCCATGCCCTTGCCGGACACGTCCGTGAGGACGACCTCCAGCGTGCGGCCCCCGTTCGTCCGGGCCGCGACCACGAAGTCGCCCGAGAAGGACTGCCCGCCCGCGGGCCGCAGCGCCATCTCCCGGTGCCAGCCCTGCGGCAGTTTCGGCAGCTTGCTCTGGACCCGGATGCGCTCGCGCAGGTCGAACAGCATGGTCCCGCCGCGCCGCCACGGCACACCGACCCGGCTGCGGAACTGCGCGGTGAGCAGCCCGAAGAAGCCGCAGGCGGCGACCACGAGGACGATGCCCGGAGTGACCCGGGAGGGTCCCTCGGTGTACGGCCCCAGCTTGACCGACTCCACGATGAGTGCCGTGGCCGCGGCCGCGTACAGGCCGAGCAGGCTCGCCGGGCGCAGCAGCAGGCCGCCCGCGACGATCGGCAGCACCAGCGCGGCCGGGGAGAACCACACCGAGTTGGCCAGGGTGATGGAGGCCAGCACGGGGATCGTGAGCAGCAGTCCGACCAGCGCGATCCAGTCGGAGCCGTCGCCGCGGAAGTAGTCCACGGCGCTTCTGCGCAGGCCGACACGGGCCCGGTGCCACTGCATCTTGCACCGGGCCGTGAAGGTCTCGGCCTTCGCGCGCCGCTCTCGTCCTGCTGCCATTAGTTCGGGACCCTATCCATCGGACCACCTGCTTGGCACGGGAGGTCCCACTTGTCCCCCGTCCGAGGCCGAACTCACAGTGAACGTCATCGCGGCCCGCCCCGCGGCCACCAGGGAGAAATTCGTTCGCTCGCCCCGCGACGCCCTGGTACGCATGATTCATGGGTACTGACCTTGCGAGGGACCGTGCGGTCGAGCTGCGCGCGCTGCGGCGGGACGAGCTGGATGTCTGGTACGACAATCTGCTCCGCGCGTTCGGTGGGGTGCCGGAGTCCGCGGACGAGCGGGAGCTGTGGTTCTCGCTCATCGAGATCGACCGTTCGATCGGCGTCTGGGACGGGGACGCGTGCGTCGGCACGGCCGGGGCCTTCAGCTTCCGGCTGACCGTGCCGGGCGGCGCCTCGGTGCCCGCCGCGGGGGTCACGATGGTCGGGGTGGCCGCGACGCACCGGCGGCGCGGGTTGCTGACGTCGATGATGCGACGGCAGCTGGACGACGTACGGGCGTGGGGGTGGCCGCTCGCGGTGCTGACGGCCTCCGAACCGGCCATCTACGGGCGGTTCGGGTACGGCGCCGCGACGTTCCACACCAACGCCGAGATCGACACCACCCGGGTACGGCTGTCGGTGCCGCCGGGCACCGATGACGTACGGCTGCGGTACGCCGCTCCGGCCGACGTGCTCGCCGAGACCGAGGCGCTGTACGCCCGGCACGTGCCGCTGCGGCCCGGGATGCTGGCGCGGCAGCCCGGCTGGGAGCGGCTCGGGCTACTCGACCCGGAGAGCGAGCGGAGCGGGGCGTCGCCCCTGCAGTGCGTGCTGGCCGAGCGGGACGGGGAGTGCGTGGGATTCGCCCGTTTCCGGGTCAAACCGGACTGGGAGCCGGCCGGGCCCAAGGGCGTGGTGGTACTGGAGCACTTGGAGGCGCTCGACGCCGCTGTGCACGCCTCCCTGTGGCGGTTCCTGTTCGACATCGACCTGACGTCGACGATCGACGCGCGGCGGCGGCCGGTGGACGAGGGCTGGCAGCACCTGGTGTCGGACCTGCGCCGGTGCCGGCTGGTGGTGCGGGACTCGCTGCACGTCCGGCTGGTGGAGCTGGGCGCGGCCTTGGAAGCGCGGACGTACCAGGCGCCGGTGGACGTCGTGTTCGAGGTGGAGGACGACTTCTGCCCTTGGAACACCGGGCGTTGGCGGCTGACCGGCGACGCGAAGGGGGCGTCCTGCGTGCGTACCCAGGACGCGGCCGATCTGGCCCTGTCGGTACGGGAGTTGGGCTCGGCCTACCTGGGCGGTGCGTCGCTCGTGTCGCTGGCGGCGGCCGGCCGGGTGCGGGAGCTGCGGCAGGGAGCGCTGACGGAGGCGTCGGTGGCGTTCGGCTCACCGGTGGCGCCCTGGCTGCCGCACGGCTTCTAGCGCTCGGTCCACCGGACCCCTCCTGGGCCGGGGTCAGCGCGTCTGGCAGGTGGGGCACCAGAAGAGGTTGCGGGCGGCGAGGTCGGCGGTGCGGATGCCGTCGCCGCAGATGTGGCAGGGCAGGGTGGCCCGGCGGTAGACGTACACCTCGCCGCCGTGGTCGTCGACGCGCGGCGGCCGGCCCATCGCCTCCGGGGTGTGCTCGGGGCGGACGGTGTCGATGCGGTTGTTGCGGACGCCCTCGCGCATGAGGTCGACCAGGTCCGCCCAGATCGCGTCCCACTCGGCGGGGGCGAGGTCCCGGCCAGCGCGGTACGGGTCGATGCCGTGCCGGAAGAGGACCTCGGCGCGGTAGACGTTGCCGACGCCGGCGACGACCTTCTGGTCCATGAGGAGGGCGGCGATCGTCGTACGGCTGCGGCGGACGCGTGCGTAGGCGGCGGCCGGGTCGGCGTCGGGGCGCAGCGGGTCGGGGCCGAGGCGGTCGTGGATCGCGTGCTTCTCGTCGTCCGTGATCAGTGCGCAGGTGGTGGGGCCGCGCAGGTCGACGTACGAGGTGGCGTTGGCCAGCCGCAGGCGGACCGTGTCGGTGGGCGGAGGCGCGGGGGCGGCGCCGAAGGCGACCTTGCCGAAGAGACCCAGGTGGATATGGATCCACTCGGCTTCGCGGAAGCCGAGGAAGAGGTGCTTGCCGTGGGCCTCGGTGCGGGTGAGCTCCGCTCCGGTGAGCAGGTCGGCGGCGTCGGAGAACTTGCCCTGGGGGCTGGTGACTCGGGTGGGCGTGCCGGAGAAGCGGTCGGCGTAGTCCTGCGCGAGCCGGTGGATCGTGTGCCCCTCTGGCACGGTGGCCGTGTCCTTTCCTGCCGCCCGGGGCTCCGCCCCGGACCCCGTCCTGTCCACCTCGAACGGGGGGCCGGGGCCCCCGTTCGGCGTCAGTCCTGCTGCGGGTGGTGGGCCGGGATCGGGGGCAGGTCCCCCGTCGTCTCGTAGGCCGACAGCATGTCGATGCGGCGGATGTGGCGCTCGTCACCGGAGAACGGGGTGTTGAGGAAGGTCTCGACGAACTTCGTCGCCTCCTCCTGCGTGTGCATACGCGCGCCCACGGCCACCACGTTGGCGTTGTTGTGCTGGCGGCCGAGCGAGGCGGTCTCCTCGCTCCAGGCGAGCGCGGCACGGACACCCTTGACCTTGTTCGCCGCGATCTGCTCGCCGTTGCCCGAGCCGCCGATCACGATGCCGAGGGCCTCGGGGTCCGCGGCCGCCTTCTCCGCGGCCCGCAGGCAGAAGGGCGGGTAGTCGTCCTGGGCGTCGTAGATGTGGGGGCCGCAGTCGACGGGGTCGTGACCCGCCTCCTTGAGCCACTCGACGAGGTGGTTCTTGAGTTCGAAGCCCGCATGGTCGGAGCCGAGATACACGCGCATGGGACGAGTGTGACACGGCTGATCCAGGGCAGCAGCTTCGGGTGCAGGCCAGGGAAAATGTGGCTCAAACCATAGAACCTCAAGGGAACCTCAAGTAACAATCCGGAATCAAAGGTTTCCGAATTCGTTCGCCTCCGATTCACTGGACCGACTCGTACACCGCTCGTGCGGGGAAGCCCAACAGGCGCAAAGGAAATCCGCCCATGACCCCTGGTTCCGGACTTCAGGCAGGACTCAAAAACCGCCATCTGTCGATGATCGCCATTGGCGGCGTCATCGGCGCCGGACTCTTCGTCGGCTCCAGTACCGGTATCGCCACCGCAGGCCCCGGCATCCTTCTGTCGTACGCACTCGTCGGCACGCTCGTGGTGCTGGTGATGCGCATGCTCGGTGAGATGTCGGCCGCCAACCCGACCTCCGGCTCCTTCTCGGCACACGCCGACCGGGCCCTCGGCCGCTGGGCCGGGTTCTCCATCGGCTGGCTGTACTGGTTCTTCTGGGTGGTGGTGCTGGCCGTGGAGGCCACCGCCGGCGCCAAGATCCTCGAAGGCTGGATCCCGGCCGTCCCTCAGTGGGGGTGGGCCCTGATCGTGATGGTCGTGCTCACCGCCACGAACCTCGTCTCCGTCGGCTCCTACGGCGAGTTCGAGTTCTGGTTCGCCGGGATCAAGGTCGTCGCGATCGGCGCGTTCATCGTCGTCGGCGCGCTCGCCATCTTCGGCGTGCTGCCCGGCGTGCACAGCGACAAGGCCAGTTTCGGCAACCTCACCGACCACGGCGGCTTCCTGCCGCACGGTCCCGGCGCCATCCTCACCGGCGTCCTGCTCGTCGTCTTCTCCTTCATGGGCAGCGAGATCGCCACCCTGGCCGCCGGCGAGTCGGAGAACCCGCAGCAGGCCGTCACCAAGTCGACCAACAGCATCATCTGGCGTATCGGCGTCTTCTACCTCGGCTCGATCCTCGTGGTCGTCTCCCTGCTGCCGTGGAACGACCCGGCGATCAAGGAGAAGGGCTCGTACGTCGCCGCCCTCGACTCCCTGGGCATCGCGCACGCCGGCGAGATCATGAACTTCATCGTGCTCACCTCGGTGCTGTCCTGCCTCAACTCGGGCCTCTACACGGCCTCCCGCATGGCGTTCTCGCTGGGCCAGCGCGGTGACGCGCCGAAGGCGTTCGCGAAGACCACGTCCCGCGGTGTGCCGATGGCGGCGATCATCGCCTCCGTCGTCTTCGGCTTCGTCGCCGTCTTCTTCAACTACAAGTTCCCGGACTCGGTCTTCCTCTTCCTGGTCAACTCCAGTGGTGCGGTTGCCCTGTTCGTGTGGCTGGTCATCTGCTTCTCGCAGCTGCGGATGCGGAAGATCATCCAGCGCGAGGCGCCGGAGAAGCTGATCGTGAAGATGTGGCTGTACCCGTACCTGACCTGGGCGACGGCCGCACTGATCGTGTTCGTCCTCGGTTACATGCTGACCGACACGCAGGGCGAGAGCAGCGGCCGTACGACCGTGCTGCTGTCGCTGCTGGTCGCGGCGGTCGTGATCGCCGTCGCCGTGGTCAAGCAGAAGCTCGTGGGCGACCGCGCCGCGGTGGCCACGGCCGACGAGGCCCCGGCCGACAAGGTGTCCGTCGGCTGACGCCGACGACGAACCCGTCGCCGTGACGAGGGGAGGGAGCCCGCGGGCTGCCTCCCCTCGCGCGTTTGCGCGCGGCCTCGCGCTCGGCGGTCTCACAGCACCGTGAAGCTGTCCTTGACCTTGCCGTACGTCTTCAGCGCCCGGGCCTCCGCGTCCGGCCGGTACCAGGTGTTGATCTGGTACGACTTCCCGTCCACGTCGAAGCCGAGCAACTGGGCGTGCCAGGGGACGCCCTTGAGCGTGAAGGTGTACTCCCACACGACCGCCGGGTGCGCCTGGAACGTCGTGTCCTCCAGGCGGATCTTGACGTAGTCCTGGCCCCGGTGGGCGTTCTGCTCCGAGGTGCGCCAGGTCTCCATCAGGTCGCCGCGGGCGAGGGACGACTTGCCCAGGAGTTCCTGGCGGCCGTCGGGGGAGGTGTAGTGCACCTCGGCAGCGGTCTTCGTGTCCCGCCGCCAGCCCTTCGGCGTCACCCAGGCGAACCCGCCCGCCTCGCGGTGCGCGCCCGGCGGCAGACTCCGCGGCCGGGACGTGCCCTCGACGGTGGGCGAAGGCGACGCTTCTTCGGAGCTCGCGGCGGCCGGCGAGGTACCGGCCCGAGTGTCCCCCTTCGGCCCACCCGCCGACATGGTCAACAGCACCGCGACCACGACACCCACGGCCACGACTCCGAGAGCGGCGAGGATGCCGGTACGGCGACGGGCCAAGTGGGCGGCAGGTCCCACGGCCGCCCCTGGGGGCAACCCGACGGTGTGAGACCCACGCGGCCCCGGCCCCGGACCCGGCCTGCGCCGGGTCACGGCTTCCGCCTGAGCGCGGGTGGGCGGGACGCCGGGGTGGGACTGCGACCCCGGCCCCCGGGACGGTCCGCCGGAATTACTGGAAGGCGTCTCGGAACGAACCTCGGAGCGCAGCTCGGAGGCGGGTCGGGCGGGGGGCGTGGGTGGTGGTGCCGGGGGTGCGGGCGCGTGGGCGGATGCCTGGGCGGATGGGTGGGCGGGGGGCGCTTCGGAGAACGTGGCGGAGGGGTCGGCGGCATGGCCCCGGACCTGATTCCGCGCGGGTTGATCGGGGCCACGTCGACTGAGAGACACCGCCTTCACCGGCACGGCGTCCCGCACGGGGCGGGGGTCCGGAGCCGGGTTCGGGTCCGGGGTCGCGTTCGGGTCCGGGTTCGGGTCCGGGTTTGGGGCCGGGGTCGCGTTCGGAGCTGGGGCCCAGTCCGAGGTCGCGCCCGGGCCGAGGGCCGGGGTACGGGCCGGGGACGGAGGCCAATCCGCGGCGGCCGAGTCCTGGGGCCGGGCCGGAGCCGAGCCTGCGGCCGGGGCAGGGCCCGAAGCTGGGGCAGAACCCGAGGCTGAGTCCAGGACCGGGGACGAAGCCGAGCCGGGAGCCGGACCCGAACCGGGGGCCGGACTCGAAGCCGGGGCAGGACCCGAGGCCGTA
>NZ_JBSHAQ010000023.1:65293-152959 GCF_053611585.1 Streptomyces sp. NPDC054794
CGGAGCAGGACCCGAGGCCGGAGCAGGACCCGAGGCCGGAGCAGGACCCGAGGCCGGAGCAGGACCCGAGGCCGGAGCAGGACCCGAGGCCGGAGCAGGACCCGAGGCCGGAGCCGAGGCCCAGTGCCAGGCCGAGTCATGGGCTTGGGCCGGGGGCGAGTCCGTAGCCCAGTCCGGGGACGGACCCGTCTCCGGGGGCGGGCTTGGGGCCGGGAACGGGCTCGGGGACGGAGCCGCATCCGGAACCGGGACCGGAACCTCATCTGGCTGAGGCTGCGCCGCAGGCGCATGCTCGGGATTCGGTGGAGTCCCCGTCCCGGGCGCGTGCTCGGACTCCGACGGCTTGCTCCCCGTCCGCCCACTCGGCCGCTCCACGAACGCCGGAGTGGGCCACTCTCTGGGTGGCCACGGCAACACCGGCGTCGCGCTCGGCGTTTGTGCACCCGCCCCTGTGCTCGACGACGGCTCGGCCTCCGGCACAGGCTCGCCGCTCGGCTCACCGCCCCGGTCGGCCTCGCCCTCCTGGCCCTCCTGAATACCCGGTTCGGTCTTTCCAATCTCATCGGCCCGACCACCCTGACCGGCTTGACCCGCCCAACCGGGCTGACCCGCCTGCCGTTCCCGGCCCCCCTGCCGACCTTCCCGGACCGTCTCCGCCCCCTCCCCCACCGGCAACGTAGGTGTCGGTGCCGGGTGGGCGATCGGGTGGAGGGCCGCTTCGATCTCCGTCAGGTGGGGGCGGACCGTCGGCTCCTTCTCCAGGAGGGCCGCCAGGATCGGGCGCAACGGGCCCGCTGCCGACGGGAGTTCGGGCTCCTCGTACAGCACGGCGTGCAGGGTCGCCAGTGTCGTGTCGCGGGAGAAGGGGGAACGGCCGCCGAGTGCCGCGCACAGCGTCGCGCCCAGGGACCAGACGTCCGACGGCGGGCCCTGCGGGCGGCCGGAGATCCGCTCGGGGGCCATGTAGTCGGGGGACCCGACGAGCATCCCCACCATGGTGAGCGCCTTGGCGTCCTGGATGGCGGCGATGCCGAAGTCCGTCAGCACCACCCGCCGGCCGCCGCTCTCCACCAGAACGTTCCCCGGTTTGATGTCCCGGTGCAGCACTCCCCCGGCATGAACCTGCCGCAGCGCCGCCACCAGCCCCAGCCCGATCCGCGCCGTCTCGTGCGGCCCCAGCGGCCCCTCCTCGACCATGACCCGTTCCAGCGAGCGGCCGACGACCAACTCCATGACGATCCACAGGCGCTCGCCCTCGTCGACGACGTCATAGACGCGGACGACATGGGGATGGTCGATCCGGGCCGTGGCCCGCGCCTCGCGCAGTGTGCGTTCACGGCGGGTGCGGGTGTCCTCCGCGTCGAGCCCGTCGATACGCATTTCCTTGACGGCGACCTGCCGGTCGAGCATTTCGTCGGCGGCCCGCCACACACGTCCCATTCCCCCCTGGCCGATACTTTCGACCAGCCGGTACCGCCCCGTCACCAGTAACCCCGGAACACCGCCGTTCCGCACATTCCCCGGCAATCCGCCGCACCCCCCTCAACGACCGCCTCTGCAGAAACACAATGGTCACACTTCGAGCCGTACCAGCATAGTGCGGAGAAATCTTGTGGTACCTCTTCAAGTACTGCGAATTCAGGCGCAGTCCAGGGGGTTGCAAGGGGGACGAACATGAGTTCTCGTCGTTTGACGGTCGTCGCGGGATCGCTGGTCACGGCATCTTTCTCCGCCGTGATGATCCTCCCGCTCACGGCCGTCGCCGATGACCAGGGACCGGGAAGCAGCAAGGGGGGAAAGGCAGTTGACGAGGCACCGGCGGGCGTGAAGCTCAGCACGCTGCTGCCCGAGAAGATCTCGGTCGACAACAGTTCGCAAAAGACTGCGATTACCGCAACCGTAAAGAACGGGGGAAGCAAGAACAGCGGCGACATCAGGCTTTTGGTGGTCGGCTTCGACGGCTTGAAGGTCAACAGCGTTCAGGGCTGCGACGCACTCGCGAAAAAGGACCTGCCGGAAGGTTCGAACAGCGGTTTCAGTTGCCCGGTCGGTGATCTCGCGGCCGGCAAGTCGACGTCGTACGACATCGACGCCACCTTCGATCTGGGCAAGACCGGGAAGATCTGCCTGCCGGTGCAGACCGCGGACGGCAAGAAGACCTTCTGGCAGCAGGGCCCGGTGCCGTTCGGTACGACGAACCCGTCGCCGAACGCCCCGGCCACCCCCCTGCTGCTCGGTACCGACAACAAGCCGGTGGCCCCGGGCGGCGACCAGCTGCCCAAGACCGGCGTGGGCCGTGACGTACTGCCGCTCGGTGCGGCCGGTGCCGCGCTGGTCGCGGTCGGCGCGGCCGGGCTGTGGTGGTCGCAGCGCCGCCCGGCCGAGGTACGACAGCGGGGCTGAACGCGAAAGAGGCTCGCCGGAGTGAGTCGCGGTGCGACCCGGCGAGCCTCTTCCGTGAGGACTGTGGCGTCAGCGCTTGTTGACGAAGCGCCAGGCGGCGGGCAGCAGGCCCATCGCCAGCGCGGCCTTGAGGGCGTCGCCGATCAGGAACGGGGTGAGGCCGTTCGCGATGGCGCTGGAGGCGGAGATGTCGGCGGCGTAGGCCAGGTACGGTACGCCGACGGCGTAGATGATGGCCTCGCCGAGCAGCATCGCGCCCGCCATGCGCAGCATGGAGCGGTCGGCACCGCGGCGGGCCAGCGCGCCGACGACGGTCGAGGCGAGGATCATGCCGAGGATGTAACCGAAGGACACGGCGGCCGAGCCGGAGGTGCCGCCCGCGAACCACGGCACACCGACGACGCCCGCGACCGCGTACAGCGCGAGGGAGAGGAAGCCGCGGCCGGCACCCAGGGACGTGCCGACGAGCAGGGCGGCGAAGGTCTGGCCGGTCACCGGCACCGGGGAGCCGGGCACCGGGACGGAGATCTGGGCCGCGAGGCCGGTGAGCACGGCACCGCCGACCACGAGAGCGACGTCCCGCACGCGCGCGGGGGCACCGCCCTGCTCGAGCGAAGCCGAGAGCTTGGGGGAGGGCAGGAGGTCGGCGAGGACTGCGCCGGGGCGGACGGTGGCGGTGGCGGTGCTCATGAGGACTCCGCTGGTGAGGGCACGTGGGGACACGGCGACGCTATCCCAGGGCGCTGGAGTCGATCACCGTCAGCGCTCGACAAAGGGTGGAACGCGGACTTGGTGGGCTCCTGACAAAGGATGCCGGTTACACCGGGTACGACGTGACGCCGATCACTGAGGTGGGGACGCGTCGCTCACGCGCGCGGCCGTCGACGGGATTGTGCGTTCCCGCCAAAGGGAGCACGAAGGGAGCAGAGAAGCGGACAGGGCGGTGCCTGGTGCCGCCCACCCGGGTGCCACGTAACAGCACGTTCACCCTGCGTACAGTCGGTGTCCGGACAGTGGGCGACTCCCTCGTGTGAGCGGACGGGCCGCCCAGACTGTGGGCGTTGGCGCGGTGATCCTGGTCGTCTGGGTCTTCATCGCGGTCTCCCAGCTGCTGCTGCGCCGCCGCATCGAGCGGGAGGCGCCCGAGAAGCCGGTCGTCCGGATGTGGGCGTTCCCGGTGCCGACCTGGGTGGCGCTGGCCGGCATGGGGGCGATCTTCGTACTCATGGCCCGGGAGCCGGACACACGGACGCAGCTGTACTCGACCGGCGCGATGACGCTGCTCCTCGCGGTCGCGGGCTACGTCCGACAGCGGGTGCGCGCCAGGTCCTGACCTCGCCACAGCCTCCCGAAAGGCCCTCGCGGTGCATCCGCGGGGGCCTTTTTGTTGCTAGCGTGTAGTTGCAAGCTCTTTGCAATAAGAGGTTCGGAGGGGACCCACCCATGCCCGTCTACACGCTGCCTGAACTCCCGTACGACTACTCCGCGCTGGCTCCCGTGATCAGCCCCGAGATCATCGAGCTGCACCACGACAAGCACCACGCGGCCTATGTGAAGGGCGCGAACGACACGCTGGAGCAGCTCGCCGAGGCACGGGACAAGGAGGCGTGGGGCTCGGTCAACGGCCTGGAGAAGAACCTGGCCTTCCATCTCTCCGGCCACATCCTGCACTCGATCTACTGGCACAACATGACCGGCGACGGCGGCGGCGAGCCCCTCGCGCGGGACGGCGTGGGCGAGTTGGCGAACGCGATCGCCGACTCCTTCGGCTCCTTCGCCGCGTTCAGGACCCAGCTGTCCAAGGCGGCGGCCACCACCCAGGGCTCCGGCTGGGGCGTGCTGGCGTACGAGCCGCTCAGCGAGCGCCTGATCGTCGAGCAGGTCTACGACCACCAGGGCAACGTCGGCCAGGGCTCGACCCCGATCCTGGTCTTCGACGCCTGGGAGCACGCCTTCTACCTGCAGTACAGGAACCAGAAGGTGGACTTCGTCGAGGCGATGTGGCGGGTCGTGAACTGGCAGGACGTGGCGCGCCGTTACGCGGCCGCCCGGTCCCGCGCGGATGTCCTGCTGCTGACGCCCTGACGGACAGGGAGACGTCCTGCCTCGTGATCGTCTTCTCACCCTTCACGCAGGCAGGCGGATGAGGAAGCCCCCGCGAGAACCTGACTCGCGGGGGCTTTCCCGTCGCCGTCCCGGTTCCTCTACGGCGCGCAGGGCACGTTGAGCGACAGCAGACCGGCCGAGGAGCCGTCCAGGCGGAGTTCGCTGACCGCCGCGTTGCGCAGCCGTGGAAAGACCCGGCGGTACTCGGCCAGGGGGATGCCCAGCAGCGAGCAGAGCACCAGCCGCAGCAGGGTGTTGTGGGCGACGACGAGGACGCGTCCGCCGGGGTGCGCGGCGGCGACGCGGTGCAGGGCGGCGGCGCCCCGGGCGGCCGCGGCGCGCGGGTCCTCGGCGCCGGGGAAGGCGTGGGCCACCGGGTCGTCGCGGAAGGCCCGCGCCGCCCGCGGATCCTCGGCGGCGAGCTCGGCGAGGGTCCGGCCCTCCATCCCGCCGAAATCGCATTCGCGCAGGTCGGCGTCGCGGTGCGGGGTGAGACCGAGGGCGCGGCAGGCGGGCTCGGCGGTGGCGATCGCCCGGGAGACCGTGGACGTCCACACCGCGTCGACGGGATGCGCGGCGGCCCACCGGCCCAGCGCCTCGGCCTGTTCCCGCCCGACGTCGGTGAGGGCGACGTCGCTCACCCCGGCGTAGCGGTTCTCGGCGTGCCAGACGGTCTGGCCGTGGCGGGCGAGGAGGAGTGCGGTGCTCATGACTGAGAAGTATCCGGGTCGAGCCGGCCGCGACCGTGCGCCGCGACCGGCGCGGGCAGCCAGCCCCGCGCTTCCAGGGCGTCCAGGAGGCGGGCGTACGGCTCGGCGAAGCGGGCCGTGCGGTCGGGGCGCGGATCGACGACCGTCCGGATGCGGACCATGCGGTCGGTGACGTCGGCGAGGGCGGGTGCCGCGCCCGTCGCGAGGGCCGCCAACGCGGCCATGCCCAGGGCGGGTTCGGTCTGTTCCGGCACGCGGGCCGGGCGGCCCAGGACGTCGGCGCGCAGCTGGTTCCAGTAGGCGCTGCGGGCGCCCCCGCCGGTGAAGGCGAGCGGGCCGGTCAGCGGGGCGCCGAGAAAGTGCAGGTAGTCCAGGCAAAGACGTTCGGTCAGCGCCACCCCCTGGAGGAGCGCGGCCCAGTGGTCGGCGTCCGACACGGGCTCGCCCAGCAGGAGCGGGGTGGCGTCGGGGGCCCGGAAGGGAAAGCGTTCCCCCGGCGACACCAACGGGTAGGCGAGCGCGTTCGACGGCTCGTAGGCGGCGGCCCCGGCGTCCAGCGCGGCGGGGTCGGCGTCCGGGAAGCGGGCCGCCAAGGCTCCGGCACCGACGCTCGACGCGCCGCCGGGCAGCCAGCTCCCGTCCGGGGCACGGTGGTTGTAGACCACGCCGGTGTCGTCACGGACGGGCACGGCACAGGCCCCCTTGAGCACCAGCGTCGTCCCGAGCACCGAGTTCCAGGACCCCTCCCGCAGTGCCCCGGAGGCGATCTGCGCCGCGCAGCCGTCGGTCATGCCGGCGATCACGGGGGTGCCGGCGGGGATGCCGGTGGCCTCGGCGGCGGACGGGGTGACCTCGCCGAGGGCGGTGCCGGGACGGACGACGTCGGGCAGCAGGTCCGGCGGAACGTCGGTGCCCTCGGGCCAGGCGTCGCGCTCCACGTCGTACGCCGTCTTGAGGGCATGGCTGGAATCGGTGGGCACCTCGTGCCCGACGAGGCGTGCGGTGATCACGTCGGGCTGATGGGTCACCCGTCCGGGGCCGTACGCGTCGATGAGCCACCGTGCCTTCGGCAGCGCCCACGTGTCCTGCACCGCCACCCCGGCCTCGCGCATCCGTGCCGCCTCCCGCGCCGCCCGCCCGTCGTCGTACATGAGCCCGGGGCTCAGCGGCCGCCCGGCCGGGTCCGTCAGGAGTACGGTCCCGGAGGTCCCGCAGACCGCGACGCCCCGGACCCCGTGCCCGCCCGTCAGCGCCGCGCGGGCGGCCAGGCACACCGCCTCCCACCACCGCCCCGGATCCTGCTCGTGCCGCACCCCCTCGCGCCGCCCGCTCAGCGGGGCCGAACCGCTGCCCAGAACCCGGCCGTCAACGGTCACCAGCAGCGCGCGAACGCCCTGTGTCCCCAGGTCGATTCCCAGCCAGGCCGCGCCCTCGGACACCATCCCCGAACCTCCCGTCCATCCGTCCCCCGACCTCCCGCTATCCCACGAACCGAACCATGAACTTCCCACTCGTCCCCGAGTTTTCTCCCCCCACGAGGGATTGACGCCCCTTCCCGGCCGTTACACCCTCTGTCAACGAATCGATCCGACCTGTTGACCCCGACCGGCCCGACCAATCGCCCAAGTCCTCAACGCCGAGACGGGAGACCCCTGCGATGACCTCCGCCACCACCCTGCGCGTCCTGGCCGCC
Source organism: Streptomyces sp. NPDC054794 (assembly GCF_053611585.1). Taxonomy (NCBI): domain Bacteria; kingdom Bacillati; phylum Actinomycetota; class Actinomycetes; order Kitasatosporales; family Streptomycetaceae; genus Streptomyces; species Streptomyces sp. NPDC054794. The sequence continues at coordinate 72,206 of NZ_JBSHAQ010000023.1, forward strand.
GGCGACCACTTCGTCCTGCCCTCGCTCATCAGGGCCGCCATCGCCCGCGAACTCGTCTGCGAGGTACGGGAACTGTCCCTCGACTGGCCCCTGACCCCGTTCGGCCCGGTCGCCGAGGTCGCGGAGGCGAGCGACGCCGAGGACGAGCTGATCGACGCGCTCGCCGACACGCCGGTGCTGGTCACCCAGATGGGCCCGGTCACCGAACGCGTCCTCGACGCCTGCCCCGAGCTGCGGCTGGTCGTCGTGTGCCGGGGCGGGCCGGTGAACGTCAACCTGGACGCGGCCAAGCGACACGACGTGCGGGTGTGTTTCGCCCCCGGCCGCAACGCGGCCGCCACCGCCGAGTTCACCGTCGGCCTGCTGCTCGCCGCCCTGCGCCGCATCCCGCAGGCCCATGACCTCCTGGCCGGGCAGGGCAGTTGGGCCGGGGCGGCCTACTACACGTACGAGCGCGCCGGCCTGGAGCTGGAGGACCTGCCGGTCGGGCTGATCGGGTACGGGGCGGTGGGCAGCAGGGTCGCGCGGGTGCTGGGCGCGTTCGGGGCGCGGGTGATGGTCCACGACCCGTACGTGCACGGCGAGATCCACGGCCTGCGCGTGGCCTCCCTCGACGAACTCCTGCGCCGCTCCCGGGTGATCACCCTGCACGCCCGCCTCACCCCCGAGACCCGCGGCCTGATCGGCGCCCGCGAGCTGGCGCTGCTGCCGCCCGGCGCGGTCGTGGTGAACGCGGCCCGTGGCCCCCTGCTGGACGAGGAGGCACTGTGCGACGCGCTGGAGGCGGGCCATCTGTCGGCGGCGGCCCTGGACACCTACGCACAGGAGCCCCTGCCGCCCGACTCACGACTGCCGGGACTGGCCGACCGGGTGGTCCTCACCCCGCACCTCGGCGGCGCCAGCCGCGCGGTGGCGGAGAAGGCGGCACACATCGCGGCCGAGGAGGTGGCCCGCTGGACCCGCGGCGAGCCCTTGGCGCACTGCCTGACGTGACAGCCGAACCACCTGAAACGGACGTAATGGAACACATTGCCTGAAGCAACGGCGAGGGCCGTCCAAGGCCGCGCTTGCCAACGCGCCGGCCGCGAGTGAGCCGCAGGGGCGCGCCGGTGTCGAGGCCGCGAGCGCGCGGAGGCCCGAAGGGCTGAGCACGATCGTGGTCTCGACACCGGCTTGGGCGCCCCGAAGGCGAACGAGCCAACAAAGGAGTCGTCGGTATGTACGTCGGGATCGATGTGGGTACGTCCATGGTGAAGGCCGCCGCGTTCGATGCCGTCGGCCGGGAGCTGGCCGTCGAGGCCCGGCCGGTGGGACTGGAGCTGCGGGACGGCCGGGTCGAGCAGGACATGGACGAGGTGTACGGCGCGGTCGTCACCGTGCTCGACGGGCTGAGCGCGCGGGTGCCGGGGCCGGTGGAGCTGGCCGGGCTCACCGGGCAGGGCGACGGGGTGTGGCTGGTCGACGCGAAGGGGCATCCGGTGCGGGCGGCCGCCTCCTGGATGGACGGCCGGGCGGACGAACTGCTCGACCGGTGGCTGGCGGACGGCACCTTCGAGACGGTGTTCCGGCGCACCGGCAACGCCATGTTCCCCGGCTGCCCCGGCCCGCTGCTGTCCTGGCTCGACCGCCACGAGCCGGCGTCCCTGGACACGGCGGCCGCGGCCGTCTTCTGCAAGGACATGGTCTTCCAGCGCCTGACCGGCGGGGCGCGGGCGACGACGGACGTGTCGGACGCGTCGATGCCGTTCCTCGACCCGCGGACCCGGTCGTACGACAACGGTGTCGTAGAGCTGCTGGGCCTCTCCCACCGCCGGGGCCTGCTGCCGGCGATCAGCGACCCGGTGGCGACCGGCCGGGCGCGCGGCGAGGGGCTGCCGGCGGGCACCCCGCTGGCGAACGGGCCGTACGACCTGCCCGCCTGCGCGCTGGGCGCCGGCGTCACGGCCCCCGGTGACGGTCTGCTGATCGTCGGCACCTGTCTGGCCGCCCTGGTGGCCACCACCGACCTGGACCTGACCGGCGAGCCGGCCGGCCTGTACATCTCCACCGACCGCCCCGGCCACTGGCTGCGCGCCATGCCCGCGATGGTCGGCACGGCGGCCCTGGACTGGGTGCTGAGGACGACGGGCGTGCGGCACGAGGAGGTGGACGCGCTGCTGGCACGGACCCCGCCGGGCGCCCACGGGGTGCGCGTACTGCCGTACTTCGCGCCCTCGGGCGAGCGCGCCCCCTTCGTGGAGCCCCGGCTGCGCGCCGAACTGACCGGTGTCTGTCTGGAGTCGACTCCGGCCGACCTGATCCGCGCGACCTGCGAGGGCATCGGCTACGCGGCCCGGCACTGTCTGGCGGCGGCCGGCCTGACCGGCACGCTCGCGGTGTGCGGCGGCGGCACCCGCAGCCCCGCCTGGACGCGTCTTCTCGCCGATGTCCTGGGCCGGCCGCTGCGGGTCGTCGAGGGCGAGGTGGGCGCGCGGGGCGCGGTGCTCGCGGCCGCCGAGCGGTACGGGGTGGCACTGGACACCGCACCCTGGACCGAGCCGGCCACGATCGTGGAGCCGGACCCGGAACGTGCGGCGTACTACGCGAAGGGCTACGAGGAGCACCTGGAGCGGCTGGCCCGGGCACGGACGCGGGCGCGGCACTGACCGGGTCCGAAAGGAGGTCAGGGCCCCGCCCGCGCGGGTGCCGGGGCCGGGTGGCCTACAGGTTGCTGAAGTCCGGGCCAGCCGTCCGGCTGCGCTTGATCTCGTAGAAGCCGGGGACGGAGGCGACCGCGAGGGTGCCGTCCCACAGGCGGGCCGCGTCCTCGCCCTTGGGGGCGGGCGTGACGACCGGGCCGAAGAAGGCGATCTGCTCGCCGTCGGCGCCCGGGACCGCGATGACCGGCGTGCCGACGTCCTGGCCGACCTTCTCGATGCCCTCCTTGTGGGAGGCGCGCAGCTCGGCGTCGAACTCGAAGTTCTCCTGGTCGGCGTAGTCGATGAGGTCGGCGGGCAGGCCGACGTCGGCGAGCGCGCCGGCGACGGCCTCGACGGTCGGGCCCTCGCCGTTGTTGTGGATGCGGGTGCCCAGCGCGGTGTAGAGCGGGCCGAGGACGTCGTCGCCGTGCTTCTGCCAGGCGGCGGTCACCACGCGCACCGGCGCCCACGCGTCGGTGGTCATCAGCTGCCGGTACTCCTCGGGCAGCTCGTCGAGCCTCGGCTCGTTGAGCACCGCGAGGCTCATGATGTGCCAGCGGACCTCGATGTCGCGGACCTTCTCCACCTCCAGCACCCACCGGGAGGTCATCCAGGCCCAGGGGCACAGCGGGTCGAACCAGAAGTCGACGGGGGTCTTGCCACCGGTCGCGGTGTCGGACATGACTCTCCTCAGGGGTGCGTGCTCGTGTTCGCGCAACATCGGCCACCCGCATCCCATTCCCTGCTGACCCGTGTCAGGGGCGCATGGCAGGATCGGCGCTGTTCCGCCGTATCCGAGATGTGTCCGACATGGTCAGAGGGAGTGCTTCAGTGCCCGGTGAGAATCTGTCCCGCGACGAGGCCCGGGAGCGGGCCGCCCTGCTGTCCGTCGACGGGTACGACGTGTCGCTCGACGTGCGGTCCGCCGTCGACGCGGGAGACGGTGAGCCGCGCACCTTCCGCTCGGTGACCACGGTCCGGTTCCGCTGCAACGAGCCCGGCGCGTCGAGCTTCGCCGACCTGATCGCGTCGAGCGTGACCGCGGTGTCCCTCAACGGCAGGGATCTCGACCCGAGCGAGGTCTTCGACGGCACCCGGATCCAGCTGGAGGAGCTCGACGCCGAGAACGAGCTGGTGGTCGACGCCCAGTGCGGCTACTCCCGCACCGGCGAGGGCCTGCACCGCTTCGTCGACCCGGAGGACGGCGAGGTCTACCTCTACAGCCAGTACGAGCCGGCCGACGCGCGGCGTGTTTTCGCCAACTTCGAGCAGCCGGACCTCAAGGCCCCCTTCCGCTTCGAGGTGCGGGCGCCGGAGGGCTGGACGGTGTGGAGCAACGGGGTTGGCGAACGCACCGACGGGGTCTGGCGGTTCGCCGAGACGAAGCCGATCTCGACGTACATCACCTGCGTGGTGGCGGGCCCGTACCACTATGTGACGGACTCCTACGAGCGGGTCTTCGAGGACGGCACGCGGCTGGAGATCCCCCTGGGCGCCATGTGCCGCAAGGGCCTGGCCCCGCACTTCGACACCGACGACGTCTTCCTGATCACCAAGCAGGGCCTGGACTTCTTCCACGACCACTTCGACTACCCGTACCCGTTCGGGAAGTACGACCAGGCGTTCGTGCCCGAGTACAACATGGGCGCGATGGAGAACCCGGGCCTGGTGACCTTCCGCGAGGAGTACATCTTCCGCGGCAAGGTGACGCAGGCGTCGTACGAGGCGCGGGCCAACGTCATCCTGCACGAGATGGCGCACATGTGGTTCGGCGACCTGGTCACCATGGAGTGGTGGGACGACCTGTGGCTCAAGGAGTCCTTCGCGGACTTCATGGGCACGTTCGGGAACGTCGGCGCGACCCGCTTCAAGGACGCCTGGGTCACCTTCGCCAACCGCCGCAAGGCCTGGGCGTACCGCGCGGACCAGCTGCCGTCCACGCATCCGATCACGGCGGACATCCGTGACCTGGAGGACGCCAAGCTGAACTTCGACGGCATCACCTACGCCAAGGGCGCCTCGGTGCTCAAGCAGCTGGTGGCGTACGTCGGCCAGGACGCGTTCCTGGAGGGCGCCCGGCGCTACTTCAAGCGCAACGCGTACGGCAACACGCGCCTCGGTGACCTGCTGTCGGTCCTGGAGGAGACCAGCGGCCGGGACATGGCGGCGTGGGCGCGGTCCTGGCTGCAGACGGCCGGGGTGAACTCGCTGACCCCGCAGGTGCTGCTGGACACGGAGGGCCGGGTGGCCGAGCTGGCCGTGCTCCAGGAGGCTCCGGAGTCGCACCCCGAGCTGCGCCCGCACCGGATCGCGGTCGGACTGTACCGCCGTACCCCGGCCGGGAGCCTGGAGCGGTACGCGCGCGTGGAGGCCGACGTCGAGGGTCCGCGGACGGTCGTGGCGGAGGCGGCCGGCGCCGAGGCGCCCGAGCTGGTCCTGGTCAACGACGACGACCTGACGTACTGCAAGGTCCGGCTCGACGAGACCTCGCTGACGACCCTGCGCGAGAACCTGGGCGCGCTGACCGACCCGCTGGCCCGCGCCGTGTGCTGGTCCGCGCTGTGGAACATGACCCGCGACGCGCTGCTGCCGGCGCGGGACTTCATCGGCCTGGTGCTGCGCTTCGCCGGCCGTGAGTCCGACATCGGCGTGCTGCAGATGCTGCACGCCTGGGCGAACTCGGCGCTGGTCCACTACGTGGCGCCCGAGTGGCGGGCCACGGGCGAGCGGCAGTTGACCGAGGGGGCTCTCGCCGAGCTGCGCGCGGCCGAGCCGGGCAGTGAGCACCAGCTGGCGTGGGCGCGCTTCTTCGCGACGGCGGCGTCCGCCGAGACGGACCTGAAGCTGCTCAAGGACCTGCTGGACGGCGCCACGAAGATCGACGGTCTGGAGGTGGACCAGGAGCTGCGCTGGGCGCTGCTGGAGCCGCTCGCCGCGCACGGGGTGGCGGACGAGTCGGTGCTGGCCGCGGAACTGGCCCGCGACGACACGGCCTCCGGCAAGCGCCATCAGGTCCGCTGTCTGGCCGCCCGCCCCTCGGAGGCGGTCAAGGCGCAGGCGTGGGCGCAGGTGGTGGAGTCGGACGCGCTGTCCAACGCCCTGGTGGAGGCGACGATCCTGGGCTTCGACCAGCCCTCGCAGCGGGAGCTGACGGCGCCGTTCGCGGAGAAGTACTTCGCGGCGATCGAGCGGGTGTGGCGGGAGCGGTCGATCCAGATCGGCATGGACGTGGTCCGAGGTCTGTTCCCGTCCTTCCAGGACTCGCCCCGGACGCTGGAGGCGACGGACGCGTGGCTTCAGTCGCACCAGGACGCGGCCCCCGCTCTGCGTCGGCTGGTTCTGGAGGCGAGGGACGACCTGGCACGGGCGTTGCGCGCACAGGCGTGCGACGCCGCGAGCTCTGGCCAGGACTTGGGCCGTCCGTGACCGTTACGGAATTCAGGCAATAACAGCCGTAACCCCTGGTCCGCACCTGAACGGACCAGGGGTTTTCCGTGCCTACTCGGCATCCGAACACCCGTCCTTTAGTGCCGGCTTGTCCGCATTTTTCGACGAGCGTGTAACAGCGGTTAAAGGAGGGATCCGGCGCGGGAATCCCCAGGCCATGAACCACAACACCCCGCTCTCCCCCCGCCCCCTCCGTCACGTCACCGAGGTGCACCGCCGGGTGATGTCCGCCACCCAGCTCCGCTCCCACGGCATCGCGACCGCCGAACTGAACGAGCAGTGCCGGCCCGGCGGCCCCTGGCAGCAGCTCCTCCCCCACGTCGTGCTGCTCCACCCCGGCCCGCCGACCGACGAGGAGCGCCTGCACGCCGCCCTGTTGTACGCGGCGCGCGAGTCGGCGCCCGGGGTCCCGTCCCAGCCGCGCCCCGACGAACCGCACCGCCCGGTCTACGCCGAGGCGGTGATCACGGGCATGGCGGCCCTGGCCCTGCACGGCTTCTCGTCCGCTCCCCCGCTCGCCTCCCTGGAGCGGATCGACGTCCTGGTCCCGCGTCTGCGCCGGCTGCGCACGACGGGCTACGTCCGCATCCTGCGCACCCCGTCCCTGCCCAACCCGCGGCAGATCTCCGGTCTCCCGGTGGCCCCGGTACCCCGCGCCCTGGCGGACGCGGTGGCGGACCTGGCCGACGCGGGCGCGGTACGGCGGCTGCTGACCGAGGCGGTTCGCACCGGCCACTGCGAACCGGCCGCGGTCGTGCGGGAGTTGAACCAGGCCAAGCTGCTGAGCCGCCCGCACGTGGTGGACGCGGTGGACTCGCTGCTGGCGGAGGGGCGGGCGATCGCGGAGGACCGGCTGTACCGGATGGTGCGGGAGTACGGTCTGCCGGACCCGGTCTGGAACGTGGACCTGCGCCTGCCCGGCGGCCCGCACCTCGGCGGCCTCGACGCCTACTGGCCGGACCAGGCCGTGGCGGTGGAACTCGACACCCGCGCCCCGCGCCAGGACGAGGACGCGCTCTGGTCGGAATACGCCCGCAAGCGCGAGCACCTGGAGCGCCTGGGCATCACGGTCGTCCACATCACCCCCCGAAAGCTCAGGGAGTCGATGGAGCAGCAGGCGGCGATCGTCCGTACGGCGCTGATGGCGTCGGGCGATCGTGAGCCCGCCGCCCATGTCGTGGTGCTGCCCCGGTAGCGACCGACGGGGGCAGCACAGCAGGAGGGGAGAGGAGGGGCCGCCGGGCCGCATACCCGGGGCCCCTCCTCTGTACGTGCGCGGGGAGGCCCCGGGACCTCGTTAGTGTGACTGGATGGGACTTGAGAGGGTGAGGCTTCAGCCCGTCGGTGAGGGTGATCTGGCTCTGCTGGAGCGGTTCTTGGTGGAGCCCGAGAGCGCGGGGCCGTTCCAGTGGTACGGGTGGTCGGATCCCCGGCGCTGGCGGCGGCGGTGGGCGGAGAACGGGCTGCTGACCGACGACGGCGGACAGTTGATGGTGGCGAGCGGGGACGAGCGGCTCGGGTTCGTGGCGTGGCGGAGGATCGTCGTCCGCCCCGGCTCCTCCTGCTGGAACATGGGCATCCAGCTGCTGCCCCACGCCCAGGGACGCGGCATCGGCACGCGGGCCCAACGGCTGCTCGTCGAGTACCTGTTCGCGCACACCCCGGTCGTCCGGATCGAGGCCGACACGGAGGCGGAGAACATCGCCGAGCAACGCGCCCTGGAGAAGGCCGGTTTCACCCGCGAGGGAATACGGCGCAGCATCGTCTTCCGCGACGGGCGGTGGCGGGACGGGGTCTGCTACAGCATCCTTCGCGACGATCTTCCGGCCGGTTCCGCCGGCCGCTAGAGGCCGGTGTCCCCCTCGGCCACCCCGAGGAGCGGAGCGGCGCCGCTGGCCTCCTGGCCGGCCAGGGGCGGCAGGAGGTCCTCCCTCACCTCGCCGACGTGCGAGGCGTGGACGCGGTCGAGGAGTGCGGCGTAGGCCGCGATCATGCGCGTACGACTGAACCGCTCGCGGCTGCGGGCCAGCACCGGCGCGAAGTCGGCGCGGCCGGCGACCGCGCTCGACCAGGCCAGGGCGATGGCGCCCGGGTCCGGCGGGGTGATGAAGCCGTGTCCGGCGACGATGGCCGCGCTGTCGCCGACGTCGGTGGTCACCGGGACGGCTCCGCACATCATGCCCTCGATGAGGCACAGCGGGGCCGCCTCGCCGGAGATCGAGGTGAGGGCGACGACGTCGGAACCGGCGTACACCGCCTCCATGTCCCGCCGTACGCCGAGCAGGTGCATGCGCCCGCGCAGCGCCTCCTCGTCGGCCCCGAACGCGACCGCGATGTCCGCCCAGAGCGCGGGGTTGTCGTCCGTCATCCCGGCCCCGCACATCACCACGTGCCCGCCGCCCTCGCGGGCCAGCCAGGCACGGGCGGCGCGCAGGAAGAGGGAGACGTTCTTCATGGCGGCGTAGCGGGCGGCGAAGACCACCACGGGCGCCGTCGCCGGGATCCCGAGCGAGGCCCGGAACGCTGCCCGGATCGCCGGGTCCGGACGGAAGCGCAGCAGGTCCACACCGTTGGGGATGACGTGGAGCAGTTCGCCGGGGATGCCGGCGGCCCGGTACGCGTCCCGGGTCGACTCGGCGCAGCACACGCAGGCGACGACCGTGCCGTCGGCGATGGCGGCCTTCAGCTCGTCCAGGGCGGGGCCCTGGTTCTCGGGGTCGGAGCGGTGCAGGCAGACCACGACCGGCCGGCGCGGGAGCCCGGCCTGGTTCAGCAGCGCGAGCGGCTGTTCCTTGAGGGAGAGGATCACGTCGGCCCCGGCCATGGCCCGAGCGGTTTCGGCCAGCTCGGGTCCGCTGAAAACAGACGCCGCCACGGAGCCGTCCACCAGCCCGGCGGCGCGGCCCAGCGAGGTGACCCCGACGCCACCCGCCGTGAGCGAGCGGTAACAGGCGTCGTCCTCCATCCGCTGCCGGGTGGCCTCCCGGTGCACCTCACCGTGGATGCTCAGCACCCGGTGACGCTGCTGGCCGCCCTCGGCGAGCCCCAGCACCGCGTCGCTGTGAACGATCCGGGCTCCGCCGGAGAAGAAGCCCTCGTAGACCGAGAGCACACGCAGTCCGTGCCTCGCGCGCACACGACCACCCGCCTTGCATAAAATCGAGCCAAACCCCTGAATAGTGGGTTAGCCGATATGAGGCGGTACGGACATTTCGTACAGATGAACGGCGTGTCTCATGTCGAAGTCGCATCAATGACGCGAGGTACGTCACACGACCGCGCCGGGCCGTCCCGGCGGACCACGTGCGGGTCCGCCGGGACGGGGGACCTATGCCCCGCGGATCACTTGCCGCCGGTCACTTGCCGCAGAACTCCGCCTCCGTCACCGCCGCCGTGTCCCCCACCCAGTCGCCGTTGAAGTTGAGGGCGAGGGAGTGGCTGCCGTCCGTTGTCGTCACCGCCGTGGAGGCGGAGCCGTGGATGCCGCCGTCGTGGCCCCAGACGTGGACGCCGCAGCTCAGGGTGGTGTCGATGAGGCCGAGGCCGTAGCCGGCGTTCGGGATCTGTGACTTCACCGTGGTCTTCATCTCCTTCAGCTGCCGCGGCGGAAGCAGCTTTCCGCCGAGGAGGGCGCTGTAGAAGCGGTCCAGGTCCGCGGAGTCCGAGATCATCTCGCCGGCCGAGGAGGCGATGGAGGGGTTCAGGGTCGTCACGTCGTACGTCGGGCCCGTCGCCGTCAGGGCGAGTGTGGAGTAGGCGCGGCTGCTGGGCCGCGGGACGGTGACCCGGGTGCCGGGCAGGGAGGTGGCCGTGAGGTGCAACGGCCGGAGGATGCGGCGGGTGATCTCGGTGGCGTACGAGTGGCCGGTCACCTTCTCGATCACCATGCCGGCCAGGACGTAGTTGGTGTTGGAGTAGTTCCAGGACGTGCCCGGCGCGAAGTCCGGCTTGTGCTTCATGGCGATCGCCACCAGGTCGAGCGGGGTGACCGTGTCGTAGCGGTGCCGGAAGAAGCCGTCCTTCAGGAAGTACGTGCGCCCGAAGTCCTCGTCGGCCGTGTAGTTGAAGATGCCGCTGGTGTGGTTGAGGAGCCGGCGGACCGTGACGGTCCGGCCGTCGTGGCCGTTGCCGCGCACCACCCCCGGCAGCCACCGGTCCACCGTGTCGTCGAGGGACAGCCGCCCCTCCGCCTCCAGTTGGAGCAGGACGGTGGAGACGAAGGTCTTGGTGATGCTGCCGACGCGGTAGCGGTCGGCCGTCGAACGCGGCTTGCCCGTGCCGGTGTCGCCCACGCCGGCCGTCGCGGACCAGGTGCCGTGGGCGTCCTCGGCGGTGGCGGTCACCCCGGGGACGCCGGCCCGGACCGCCGCCTGAATCGCGCGGCGGGCGGCGGCGTGGGTGTCGGTGGAGCGGGCGCCGGTGGCGGTGCCGGCCGCGAAGGCCGGGCCCGCCACGGCCGCCGCCAGGAACAGGGCGGTGGCGCCCACCAGGGTCGTACGTGCACGCATGTCTTCCCCCAAACTGTTCGGTTCGGTCGGGGGAAGTGACCGGGTGCCGGTGTGCGAAGGTTGCCCCGCTGTAAGCCGGTTGAGCGACTCTCAGCCCTTCTTCAGGACCAGCTCCGTGTTGCGGTCGTTCGCGTCGCCCGCGAGGCCCTTGTTGGCGCCGGGGGCGTTGAAGGACAGCTCGCGGTAGAGGGCCGCCAGGCCGGTCTGGGAGAGATCGGAGAAGTCCGTGCGGTGGGGGGCGGCGGACTCGATGAGGGTCGTGAAGACCGAGAGCGTGCCGTCCTTGTTGTCCACCAGCTCGATCACGCGGGCCAGCTGGGGGTAGTCGACGTGCGAGGCGGTGGAGATCTCCCAGAAGGAGCGGCCCCCGGACGTGGCGTGCGGGGTGATCACGTTCTTGTGGATGTGCCCGTTCACCCAGGCCAGCACGTTGGTGTGGCTCGCGAGGAGGGAGACGACCTCGGCCCCGTTGTGGCGGCGCTCGCCGGGGTGGGCCGGGTCGGGGCGGGTGTTGGTCATCGTCTTGCTGGTGTGGTGGCTGAAGACGACGACGTACGAGTCCTTGTTGTCCTTCAGCGTCCTGTCGAGCCACTTCAACTGGGCGGTGCCGATGGAGCCCTCGTAGTGGCCGCCCGCGTCGGTGGTGTCGAGGCTGATGCCGATGACGTCGTCGGAGATGCGGAAGGCGTAGTACTGGGTGCCCGCGTCGAGGTTCGCGGAGGAGTAGCCGTGGCCGACCGGGCCGTGGCCCTGGTAGGCCGGGTCCAGGTGGGCCTTGAGGTAGTCGGCGGCGGTGTACGGCGCCCGCTTCTCGTCCGGGGTGACCGAGCGCATCGACCGGGCGTGGGCCTTGAGGAAGTCCCGGTACTGCACGCCCTTGGGGTCCGTGGCGTTCTTGATGGCGTCCTGCAGCTTCTTGGCGTCGGCCGCGGACACGCTCATCAGCTTCTTGCCGCCGATGGCCGCCTGCGCGAGGTAGGGGTCGGCGTGGGAGCCGTAGCAGCCGAGGGGCAGGGCGTCGTGGTTGCCGACCGTCGAGTACCAGGGCAGCGTGAGGCCGGGGCTGCGGGCCTCACGGACGGCGGCGGCCATGAAGCCCCGCAAGTGCGGGAAACCGAGCACCTTGTCGCCGTCGCGCAGGGTGGAGTCGGGCTGCCAGTACAGCTTGAGGCCGCTGTTCTGCACGCCCTCGTAGTGCCGCGGGTCACCGGAGTTGGGGGTGATGCGGCCCCCGCTCATCACCTTCATGAACCACTCCAGCTCGGAGTGGGCGTTGTTGTCGGTGTTGTCGCCGGTGGTCATCACGAAGTGCAGCGGGGAGCCGGTGACGGGGGCACCCCGCAGCGCGTTGACCCGCTCGACGAGCGAGACGGCGCCCTGGACGGTCAGCGCCTCGTGCGGCCGCCAGGCGTGCTGGTCGGTGGAGCGCAGGAACTCCAGGCGCAGCGGGTGCTGGGTGTCCATCAGGTGCAGGTCGGTGAACTGCACGAACGCGGCGAGGGTGGCACGGCGGGCCGCGCGGCCGGTCTTGGGGGCGGCCAGCTCGCCGCGCACCACGCGCTTCCAGCCGGGGCCGTCGCCGAGGCGGCGGAAGCCGGAGGCGGTGCGCGGGGCGGCGACCGAGGCGACGGTGGTGCCTCTGGTGTACGGGGCGAGCGGGGCGGCCCAGGCCTTGCGGGAGGAGGCGACGGGGGCCTCGGAGGCGGCGGCGTGGGCCTCGGGCGTGGTGGCGGCCTGGCTCTCGCCGGGCCGCAGGGCGTAGCCGACGCCCGCGGAGACGGACACCGCCGTGGCGGCGGCGAGGACGGTACGGCGGTTGACCCCCAGAGCGGAGGTGGCGACAGAGCGTATGCGCGACATGGCGCGGTCTCCCCGAGTGCGAACGCGTCGGCAGTGGTCGCGGGGCGGTCGCTGTCGCGAACATCCCGCTCACTTTGGATCGTTGGCACCAGGGATGACCTGCGCGTGAACGGGACGGCAACGGGCAGCGCCGATCACCGTACGTGGATCACGGGGTACCGGGGGTGGTCATGGAGTGGATTGCGGGCGGCCGGGGCGCGGTCACTCCGTGTTCATCTGCGGGGGTAGGGGACGGGCCTCGGGCCCGGTGTGCAGCCTTCCGTCGGTCGGCCGTTCGCGCCACAGCCGCAGGGCGATGTCGACCAGCCGGATCCGGGTCAGTCCGGGTACGGCGGTCAGGTCGTGCCAGGCGGCCAGGTCGGTGGAACCGCCCACCTCGTTGCGGAGTTCACCGCCGGCGATCTCGCCCTCGTAGATGATCCGCAGGCCCTGATGGTCGGTGGGCGGGCGCAGCCGCCTGCGGCCCAGGACGTGGCGGGCGGAGTCCATGCCGAGGAGACCGGTGACCGTGATGCGGTAGCCGGTCTCCTCGGTGACCTCCCGTCGGACGGTGTCGTAGGGGTCCTCGCCGTGTTCCATGCCGCCGCCGGGCAGCACCCACTCAGGGGTGCCGTCGGGGGCCGGGGAACGGGCGAGCAGGATCTGTCCGCCGCGGACGCACACGGCGTAGGCCGCCACCCTCAACTTCTCGCGCACGCGGTGACGTTAACGCGGCCGGGCCGGATTGGCAGGCGAGTATTCCGGCGCGGACCAGCGCAGCGGCACCGCCGCCGGGGTGTGCACGGCCTCGGTGAGGGTGAAGCGGACCGTCCGCTCGCCGTCGCCGGTGAACTCCGTGCGGGCCTCGCCGGTCAGCTGGAGGGCCGTGCCCGTCGTCCAGTCCAGGAAGAGCAGTCCGGCGCGCGGGTCGGTCTCCAGGTTGCCGAGGGTGAGGAACATGGAGTTGCCCGGGTAGTCGCGCCAGCTCAGCTCGCGGGGTGAATCGGCCCTGACGAAGCCGGGGTTGCCGCCGCGGTGGCTGACGTCCGCGCCGCCGGTGTGCACGGTGGCGACGAAGAAGGTGTCGGCCGCCGCCACGAACTCGGTCTGGGCCGGGGTCAGTTCCGCCGACCGCAGGGCTGGGCCGGGGGTTCGGTCGGTGAGGTCGTACGTCTCCCTCTTCTGCAGGTACTTGGGGCAGTTGGCGAACACCCGGTCCGCCTCGATCTCGAACCCCCGGCCCGTGGGCCGGAGCCGGCCGTTCAGGCGCATGCGGCGGCGGGTGCGTGGGTCGAGCGCGAGGGTGCCGACGGGGGTGCCCGGTGCGGTGAGGGCCGTCGCGAGCGGGTCGGTCGGGGGTGGCCCTCCCCCACTGCCGAAAGCGTGGGTGGTACCCCCAGCGACGGAGACCCGGTGCGGGCCCGTGGCCCGGACGAAGCCGGGGGCGCCGGACAGCGGCGAGGCCCAGACCCGGCCCGTCGCCGGGCTCGCCGCGCCCACGATCAGCAGCGGCTGGAGCTCCAGGAAGGCGGCGGCCACCGGCTTGATGCCCTGGCCGATGGCGCGCCCCACGTGGTCGGCCGTGTCGCGCACGCCGACGCGGTCCTGCACCGCCCGGGAGCCCCGGTGGAACACGTCCGCCGCGTCCATGCCGGGATACGCGCTCATGGCTAGAAGAAACCGCAGGTCGGCGCGGACTCGTGCGGGGCCGGGGCGCCCTCGGCGCCGTCCGGGACGAAGACCTCCAGGCGGGTGCCGTCCGGGTCGTGGAAGAAGATCCCGCCCGAGACCGCGCCCTCACTGTGGGCCACCACGCCCTCGTGGGCGAAGTCCACGCCGGCCGCCCGCAGTGCGGACTCGTACCGGGTGACCTGGTCGATCGAGTCCGCCCTGAAAGCGAGGTGGTGCAGGCCGGCGCTGCCGCTGTCGTACGACCCCCGCGCCTGCTGCCAGAGGGTGAGGACGGGGCCGTCGTCGTCGCCCAGGTACGCGTACCGGCGGTCGTCCTCCTTGCCCTCGGCGAGCAGGGCGAAGCCGAGGACGTCCCGGTAGAAGGCGAGCGAGCGGTCGAGGTCGGTGACGTTCAGGCCGATGTGGCCGGTGCGCAAGGTCATGGGTGTGCCCTTCTGCCGTTCCCCGGCGATCCTTTTGATCTAACCTGCGTAAATGAGGTTAGAGGTTAGAATCGAGAACGTCAACCGGTCACGTACTCTTGAGCGGTTAGCAGAGAAGGAGTCCCCATGGCCGCCGCCCCCGATCCCCGCCCCCTCACCGGTGAACCGCTCGCGCTCGACCTGCTCAACACGCGGTGGAACCACGAGGGCGTCACCGAGGACCTGCTCACCGACACCGACGGTCTGGCGGTGTGGCTCACGAGCAACGGTCTGGACGGCACCTACGCCCCGGCCCCGGAGGTGCTGGGACACCTGCGCACGGCACGGGACGCGCTGCGGGCCGTCGTGGACGGGTCACTGGAACAGGGGGCGCCGCTGGTCGACGATGTCCTCGCGCACGGGCGGATCCGCCCCACGCTCACCGCCGGGGGGCCGGGTGAGCACCCCGAGTTCAGCGACCCCGCCTGGGGTCCCGCCTGGCTCGCCGCCCGGAACTACCTGGAGCTGCTGGCCACCGCGCCGGACCGGATCCGCGCCTGCGCGCACGAGTCGTGCATCCTGCACTTCTTCGACACCTCGCGGAACGGCACCCGCCGCTGGTGCTCCATGGCCGCCTGCGGCAACCGCGCGAAGGCGTCCCGCCACTACGCCCGCTCCAAGGAATCCTGAGCGAACCCCACCATTTGCGACCAATACCCCGAATCGCATCGCGGGTTTTCCCCATAGCTCCATCTCGATTCGGTCAACGACTCCCAAACACCTGTCCCTTGGGTAAAGCTGAGCGCTCGTCCGGAGCGGCATCCCGGACGATCACGACCCGGCCCGACCGGGCCGTTCTCTCGACGCTCGTTCCTTTACCTACAAGGGATGCAGATGACCCAGACCCCCCAGCGTGACCCCGCACCGGGCGCCAGACGCCTGGCCCGCATAGCCGTGGCCGTCGGTGTCGTGGCCGCGCTCTCCGCGACCGGGCCGATACCCATGGCCTTCTCCGCGACCGCCGGGCAGCAGCCCACCACCGCCGACCCCGGCGTCAAGTCGGCTCAGGACAAGCTCGGTTCGGACGATGCCGAGCTGCTGGCCGACGCCAAGGCAGCGGGCGCCAAGAACGTCACGATGATGATCGCGACCGCGCCGGGGCGGACCGAGCAGGTCGCCGACGAACTGGACGCGGTCAAGGGCGGCTCGGTGGGCCGTACGTACGACAAGCTCGGCTACGTCCGGGCCACCGTCCCCACCGGCCGGGCGGACGCCGCGATCGCCGCCGCCGCGAAGCTGTCCTCGGTGCACGCGATCGACCTGCGCCAGGAGATCCAGCTCGACGACCCGGCGCCGAGCGCGGACACCGCCAAGGGTGCTCAGTCGACTGCCACGAGCACGAGCTACCCGGCGCCGAACAAGAACACCCCGGCCGAGAACCCGTACAACCCGTCCTTCGAGACGGGCGCCGTCGACTTCGTGCAGGACCACCCGAAGGCGGACGGCCGGGGCATCACCATCGGCATCCTGGACTCGGGCGTCGACCTCGGCCACCCGGCCCTGCAGAAGACCACCACCGGCGAGCGGAAGATCGTCGACTGGGTCACCGCGACCGACCCGATCGTCGACAGCGACCAGACCTGGCGCCCGATGGTGACGTCCGTGTCGGGGCCGAGCTTCACCTACGGCGGCAAGACCTGGACGGCGCCCGCGGGGTCGTACCAGATCAGCACGTTCAAGGAGTCGTACACGGCCGGCGGCGACGCGGCCGGCGACGCCAACCGCGACGGTGACACCACCGACTCCTGGGGTGTCCTGTACGACGCGGCGGCCGGCACCGTCACCGTCGACCTGAACAACAACAACGACTTCAGCGACGACACGCCGATGAAGCCGTACAAGGACGGCTACCAGATCGGCTACTTCGGCACCGACAACCCGGCCACCGACGTGGTCGAGCGGCAGCCGTTCGTCGTGCAGATCCGCAAGGACGTGCCGATGGACCCGTTCGGCGGGTCCTGGGTCGGCAAGAAGGCCGACTTCGTCAACATCGGTGTCATCGAGTCCGAGCACGGCACGCACGTCGCCGGCATCACCTCGGCCAACGGCCTGTTCGGCGGGAAGATGAACGGCGCCGCCCCCGGCGCGAAGATCGTCTCCTCCCGGGCCTGCACCTGGACCGGCGGCTGCACCAACGTCGCGCTCACCGAGGGCATGATCGACCTCGTCGCCAACCGTGGCGTCGACATCGTCAACATGTCGATCGGCGGCCTGCCGGCGCTCAACGACGGCAACAACGCGCGCGCCGAGATGTACACGCGCCTCATCGACACCTACGGCGTCCAGCTGGTGATCTCCGCGGGCAACTCCGGCCCCGGCGCGAACACCATCGGCGACCCGGGCCTGGCCGACAAGGTCATCTCGGTCGGCGCCGGCATCTCCAAGCAGACCTGGGCCTCCAACTACGGCTCCCTGGTGGAGAAGAAGTACGCGCTGCTGCCCTTCTCCTCCCGCGGCCCGCGCGAGGACGGCGGCTTCACGCCGACCCTCGTCGCCCCCGGCGCGTCCATCAACACCACCCAGACCTGGCTGCCGGGCTCCCCGGTCGCCGAGGCGGGCTACAAGCTTCCGGCCGGCTACTCGATGCTGCAGGGCACCTCGATGGCGTCCCCGCAGGCCGCGGGCGCGAGCGCGCTGCTGCTGAGCGCCGCCAAGCAGAAGGGGATCGAGCTCACCCCCGCCGAGCTGCGCACGGCCCTGACCTCGACCGCGGACCACATCAAGGGTGCGCAGGCGTACGAGGAGGGTGCGGGCCGGATCAACATCGTCGACGCGTGGGAGTCCATCAAGGACGACGCGACCGCGCACGACTACACGGTCAAGGCACCGGTCGACACCGCGATCGACTTCGCCCTGAAGACGCCGGGCTTCGGCACGGGCCTGTACGACCGCGAGGGCGGGCTGAAGGCCGGGCAGAAGAAGACGTACGACGTCACCATCACCCGTACCTCCGGCCCGGACCGGGCGCTGTGGCACGAGCTGAACTTCGAGAACAACGCCGGTGACACCTTCCGGATCGTCGGCGACGACATGGTGCGGCTGCCGCTGAACCAGCCGGTGACCGTCAAGGTCCAGGCGGCCCCGCGGTCCGCGGGCCTCAAGAGCGCGATCCTGGAGGTCGACGACCCGAGGACGGAGGGGATCGACAAGCAGATCCTCACCACCGTCGTGGTCTCGGCCCCGGTGAACTACACGTACTCGGCCTCGGGTTCGGTGCAGCGCAACAGCACGACCTCGTACTTCGTGAACGTGCCGGCCGGCGCCAAGTCCCTCGAGGTCGCCATGAGCGGGCTCGCGGACAAGAGCCAGACCCGGTTCATCGCGATCCACCCGTACGGCACGCCCGTCGACAACACCTCGACGCCGTTCTGCTACAACAACTACCTCGACGGCAACGGCTGCAAGCCCGACGTGCGCGCGTACGCCGACCCGCAGGCCGGTGTCTGGGAGATCGAGGTCGAGTCGCGCCGTACCTCGCCGCTGCTCGACAACCCGTACAAGCTGGACGTCACCCTGCTCGGCGCGGCCTTCGACCCGGAGACCGTGACCGTGCCCGAGGCCAAGGTCGGCACCCCGGCCGCCGCCTCCTGGAAGGTGACCAACGGCTTCGCCGCCTTGGACGGCAAGCTGGTCGGCGGTCCGCTCGGCTCCTCCAAGACGGCCCGGCCGGCCATCAAGCAGGGCGAGACCCAGACCACCACGGTCACGGTGCCCGAGGGCGCCAAGTCGCTCGACGTCGCCATCGGCGGCGTCTCCGACACGGCGGCCGACCTCGACCTGACGGTGTACGACGCGAACGGCAAGCAGGTCGCGCAGTCCGCTGACGGCGACTCCGAGGAGGCGGTCTCCATCGCCTCGCCGGCCGCCGGCACGTACACCATCGAGGTCGTCGGCTACTCGGTCCCGTCGGGCTCCACCGACTACGACTACCGTGACGTGTTCTTCTCCTCCACCCTCGGCACCGTCTCCGTCGACGGCTCCGCGCCGGTGAAGCTCGGCACGGGTGACTCGGCCACGGTGACCGGTCAGGTCACGGCGGCCGCGGAGGCCCCCGCGGGACGCGAGTTCTTCGGGCAGGTCCAGCTGGTGAACGCGCGCGGCACGGCCGCGGGCGTGGGCAGCGTGAAGATCGAGAAGGTCACGCCGTAACCGTCGGGCCTTGGCTCGGCACGTAGGGCTGATGGGGGCGGGCGTCCTGACGGGCGCCCGCCCCTTGGCGTGCGGGGTCAGCCGCAGGTGTCCTCGGCCGTCGGGGTCGATGTCGGTGTCGACTTCTGCGTCTGCGTGCCCAGTTCCCGGAGGAGCTCCGCCCGTTGGGCGGCGAGCTCCGTCCTGTCGGTCACCCACAGGTCCGCCACGGCGGAGGAGTGGCTGAGGATGCCGATCAGGACGTGGGTGCCCGCGCGCGGGGCGGGGTCGATCGCCTCGTCCGTGCGGACGGTGATCTCGGCCCTGCCCTCGGCCGGCTTGTAGTGGCGGGTCACGCGCACGGTGACGCTGCGCAGTTCGGTGCCGGGGACGCGCTGTACGGCGGTCACGTCGCCCTCGACGACGAGCCGGGCACAGTCCAGCAGCCCCGACTCCGCCCCGTACGCGCCGCCGGCCTTGGCCCCGCTGTCGCTCGCGCCGCTCTTCATGTCGCTGCCGGTGCCCGTCTGGGTCAGCAGCCAGGCCATACCGGACAGCACGGTCGCGACGGCGGCCACGGCGAAGGCGCCGACGGCGAGGCGCAGGACGCGGGGGCGCCGGGGGCGCCCGGGCCGTGCCGCCCGCACCGGGGCCGGCCGCTCGGCCGTCGCGGCCTTCGGGGGGTCGGCGAGCGCGTCGCCGATGATCCCCAAGTGTTCGCGCAGCAGCGCCACGTCGGCCTGAGCCGACCGGTGCGCGGCCATGAAGGCGGCGTCGGCGCGGGTCTCGTCCGACAGGGGTTCGTCCGCGAGCACGGCGAGCAGCGCGTCCATGCCGTCATCACCCCCCTGTTCGTCGCGTCCTTCGCGGCCCTCGTGTCCGTCGTGTTCGGCGGTCACGTCACACCACCTCGTCCTCGTGCAGGCGGGCGCGCATGGCCCGTACCGCCGCGTGCAGCCTGCTCTTGACCGTGCCCTCGGGGATGCCCAGCTGGTCGGCTATCCCGCGCACCGGCAGGTCGGCGTAGAAGCGCAGGACGAGGATCTGACGCTGGGCGTCGGGCAGTTCGTCCAGTCCCTGGGCGACGGCGACGGAGAGCAGGCTGGTGTCCTCGCCGGAGGGGTGCTCCCCCTGCCGCAGCGAGGCCAGGCGCTCGCCGAGCCGATCCTGGCGGCGCTTGGCACGGTGCCAGTCCATGGCCAGGTTGGAGGCGACGACGGCCGCCCACGCGGACACGTCCCGCGGCGCCTCCTCGCCCTTCGCGGCCCGCTCCAGCAGCCGCAGGCGGACCTGCTGCACCCCGTCCAGCAGGTCCGCCTGAGGAACCCCGCCGAGTGCGAGCACCGCACGTACCCGGCGTTCCTGGGCCGCGTCCAGCGGATCGTCCCCTCCGTGGTCCGCCCCCTGGCCGCGGCGGGCCTTGATGCGCAGCACAGCCACCCCTCCCCTCGCCGCGTTTCCCCTATGACGCCCGTGGGAGGGGAAACGTTCGGAGGGTTCGGAGTGTTTTTCCGCGATCTTCCGGACCCGGTCAACCCCTCCCCCGGGCGGCCCGCGCTGCTGGAGTACGACATCGCGAGCGACGAGTCGTGCGTCACACCGGTCCGGAGACCGAGATGCGGATCACGAGCTCCGGCGGCGGGCCGAGCGGCATCCCGATCCTGTGGGAGCTGGACGAACACCTGTCTCCGATACGCCGGATCGGTACAGCTTCCGGTCTCCAGCGGCTGCCGAACGCAATCCTGCAGATGCGGACCAGCGGGAAGTGGGAGATCGAGAACCGCGACCGACAGGAGTGACTGTCCGCTCCTCGGGCAAAGGATTGGACACGACGGCCGGGGTCGGACGCATGATGGAAAGGCCCCGGCCACGCCAGGGGCACCCGCAAGCCACGCAAAGGAGTCGCAGTGAGGGTCGGAATCGTCGGAGCCACCGGTCAGGTCGGCACGGTCATGCGCAAGATCCTCACGGAGCGGAACTTCCCGGTCACCGAGCTGCGTCTGTTCGCCTCGGCCCGGTCGGCCGGGTCGGTGCTGGACGGCGTGACGGTGGAGGACGCGGCGAGCGCCGACTACACCGGCCTGGACATCGTGCTCTTCTCGGCGGGCGGCGCGACGTCCAAGGCGCTGGCCGAGAAGGTCGCCTCGCAGGGTGCCGTCGTGATCGACAACTCCTCGGCCTGGCGCAAGGACCCCGAGGTGCCGCTGGTCGTCTCCGAGGTGAACCCGCACGCCGTCGCCGACCGGCCCAAGGGCATCATCGCCAACCCGAACTGCACCACGATGGCCGCGATGCCGGTCCTGAAGGTGCTGCACGCCGAGGCGGGTCTCGAGGCGCTGGTCGTCGCCACCTACCAGGCGGTGTCCGGCTCGGGCGTCGCGGGCGTGGCCGAGCTGCACGGGCAGGCGCAGAAGGTGGTCGCCGACGCGGACAAGCTGACGCACGACGGCGAGGCGGTCGACTTCCCGGAGCCCGCCGTCTACAAGCGGCCCATCGCCTTCAACGTGCTCCCCCTCGCCGGCAACATCGTCGACGACGGCCTGAACGAGACCGACGAGGAGCAGAAGCTCCGCAACGAGTCCCGCAAGATCCTGGAGATCCCCGAGCTGAAGGTCTCCGGCACCTGCGTGCGCGTGCCGGTCTTCTCCGGCCACTCCCTCCAGGTCAACGCCCGTTTCGCGCGCCCGCTGTCCCCGGAGCGCGCCACGGAGCTGCTCTCCGACGCCCCGGGTGTGGTCCTCACCGACATCCCGACCCCCCTCCAGGCGGCCGGCAAGGACCCGTCGTACGTCGGCCGCATCCGCCGTGACGAGACCGTCGACCACGGCCTGGCCCTGTTCATCTCCAACGACAACCTCCGCAAGGGCGCGGCGCTGAACGCCGTCCAGATCGCGGAGCTGGTGGCGGCGGAGCTCTCCGCGAAGTAACACGCGCGGCACGACGCCGACGCGGACGGAAGGGGCGGCCACGATCCGGTGGCCGCCCCTTCCGTCCGTCCCCGTCACGTCCCCGTCACGTCCCGTCGGCCGTCCGGTCCGCGTACGCGGCGACCGCTGCGGCGAGCAGGGCCAGTCCCGCGCCCAGGCAGAGCACGGCGGTGGGGCCGGGGCCGTCGGTGAGGCGGCCGCCGGTGAAGGCGCCGAGGGCGATGGCCGTGTTGAAGACGCCGGCGAAGAGGGCGGACCCGGCCTCGCGGGAGTGCGGGGCGGTGGTCGACAGCCAGGTCTGGGCGGACACCGAGACACCGCCGTAGGCCAGTCCCCAGGAGACGAGCAGGGCGGTCGAGGCGGGCAGCGAGTCCGCCGCGAAGACCAGCAGCAGGACGGCCGTGCCCAGCGCCGCGGAGAGCACGAGCAGGGCCCGGCGCGGATCGCGGGCCGCGAGCGTGCCGCCCGCGAAGTTCCCGGCGACGCCCGCGACGCCGTAGGCCAGCAGGAGGGTGCTGACCAGTGCCGGTCCGGTGCCGGGGACGCGTTCCAGGAGCGGGCGGACGTAGGTGTACGCGGTGAAGTGGCCGGTGACCAGGAGGGCCACGGTGACCAGGCCGAGGCCGAGGCGGGGCGCGCGCAGGAGGCGGACGAACGCGGACGGCAGCACCGGGCGCTCGGCGGGCAGCGGCGGCAGGACCACGGCCAGGCAGCCCGCCACGGCGAGCGCGCAGGCGGCCGTCCCGGCGAACGCCCACCGCCAGCCGCTGACCGAGCCCAGGAAGGTGCCGACCGGGACGCCGAGCACCGACGCCACCGCGATGCCGCTGAAGATCAGGGCGGTGGCCCGCCCGACGGACGCCGTGGGCACCAGTCGTACGGCGAGCCCGGCGGCCACCGCCCACACGCCGCCGATGCACACCCCGACCAGGACGCGGGCGGCGAGCAGGACGGGGAGGGCCGGGGCGAGCGCGGAGAGCAGGTCGGCGGCGCCCAGCAGGAGCAGCAGCGCGCACAGCACCGTGCGCCGGTCGGTGCCGCGCACGACCACCGGCAGCAGGGGCGCGCCGACCGCCGCGACCAGGCCGGGCAGGGTCAGGGCGAGGCCCGCGCCGCCGGTGGTGACGCGCAGGTCGGCGGCGAGCGAGGTGAGCAGTCCGACGGGCAGCATCTCGGTGGTGACGACGGAGAAGGTCGCGGCGGCGAGCACGAGCACGGCGGCCCACGGACGGCCGGGCGCGCGGGCGGTGGGAGGTCCCGGTGCGGTGACGGCAGGGGTCGTGGAGGGCATGCCCCCACCCTTTTGCCCGCCCCGCCCCGGAACAACGGCCTCGACGGCCAGGCTGGGCGACGGGCGCTCGGCCAGGGGCCAAGGGCCAGGGGCTACGGGCTAGGGCCGTCGCACCTCGTAGAGGAAGCAGCCGTACTCCACGGCCCGGACGTGCACCAGGGCCACCTCGGGGTCGGTGAAGGCCTCCGTGAAGGCTTCGTCGAAGGCGGCGGGTCCGGCGGGGTCGGTGACGAGGCGGCCGCCCAGGATGCGTCCGTCGGCGGAGTAGCGGCGGACCGTGCGGTGGGCGTGGGTGAAGGGCAGGACGCCGCCGGACGGCCCCGGGCACTCCTCCGCGTGGATGAAGACGGGGCCCTGTTCGTCGTAGGCGCCCGGCTCGGCTCCGGTCGCGGCCGCCCAGCGGCGCAGCGGGGCGTAGGAGACGAGGGCGATCTCCTCGCCGGGGTCGCTGCGGCGCAGGCAGCAGCGCAGCGGGGCGCCGCCCTCCTCGTCCGTCAGGAGCACCGCCGGGCGTCCCGCGTCGTCCGTGGAGCGGAGTTCCTTGAGGACCCGGGGGTCGATGGGGCGTGCGGTGTACGTGGTCATGGGCCCAGGCTGGCGTGTTTGCGGCCCCCGTGACCGGCGGGATCCGGACATCGCGTTCCCCTCGGGTCCCATGGAAGGATGACGCAACCCACACATAACGAGGAGATGACCGCGTGCCTGGCACAAACCTGACTCGCGAAGAGGCGCGGCAGCGGGCGAAGCTGCTGACCGTTGACTCGTACGAGATCGATCTCGACCTCTCCGGCGCGCAGGAGGGCGGCACCTACAGGTCCGTGACCACGGTGCGCTTCGACGTCACCGAAAACGGTGCCGAGTCCTTCATCGACCTGGTGGCGCCGGCGGTCCACGAGGTCACCCTGAACGGCGACCCGCTCGACCCCGACCAGGTCTTCAAGGACTCGCGGATCGCCCTGCCCGGCCTCCTTCAGGGCCGCAACGTCCTCCGTGTCGTCGCCGACTGCGCGTACACCAACACCGGCGAGGGCCTGCACCGCTTCGTCGACCCGGTCGACGAGCAGGCGTACCTCTACACCCAGTTCGAGGTGCCGGACGCCCGCAGGGTCTTCGCCTCCTTCGAGCAGCCCGATCTGAAGGCCACCTTCCAGTTCACGGTGAAGGCACCGACTGGCTGGACGGTCATTTCCAACTCGCCCACGCCGGAGCCCAAGGACGACGTCTGGGTCTTCGAACCGACGCCGCGGATCTCGTCGTACATCACCGCGCTGATCGTCGGCCCGTACCACTCGGTGCACAGCGTGTACGAGAAGGACGGGCAGAGCGTGCCGCTCGGCATCTACTGCCGTCCCTCGCTCGCCGAGTTCCTCGACTCGGACGCGATCTTCGAGGTCACCCGCCAGGGCTTCGACTGGTTCCAGGAGAAGTTCGACTACGCGTACCCCTTCAAGAAGTACGACCAGCTCTTCGTGCCGGAGTTCAACGCGGGCGCGATGGAGAACGCGGGCGCGGTGACCATCCGCGACCAGTACGTCTTCCGGTCCAAGGTGACCGACGCGGCGTACGAGGTCCGCGCGGAGACGATCCTGCACGAGCTGGCCCACATGTGGTTCGGCGACCTGGTCACCATGGAGTGGTGGAACGACCTGTGGCTGAACGAGTCGTTCGCCACCTACACCTCCATCGCCTGCCAGGCCTACGCGCCCGGATCGCGCTGGCCGCACGCGTGGACCACGTTCGCGAACTCGATGAAGACCTGGGCGTACCGGCAGGACCAGCTGCCGTCCACCCACCCGATCATGGCCGAGATCCGCGACCTGGACGACGTGCTCGTCAACTTCGACGGCATCACGTACGCCAAGGGCGCGAGCGTGCTCAAGCAGCTCGTCGCGTACGTCGGCATGGACGCGTTCTTCCAGGGCGTGCAGGCCTACTTCAAGCGCCACGCCTTCGGCAACACCCGCCTGTCCGACCTGCTGGGCGCCCTGGAGGAGACCTCCGGGCGTGACCTGAGCACGTGGTCGAAGAAGTGGCTGGAGACGGCCGGCATCAACATCCTGCGCCCGGAGATCGAGACCGACGCGGACGGCGTCATCACCTCCTTCGCCATCCGCCAGGAGGCCCCGGCCCTGCCCGTCGGCGCCAAGGGCGAGCCGACGCTGCGCCCGCACCGGATCGCGGTCGGCCTGTACGAGCTCGCGGACACCGGCAAGCTGGTCCGTGCCGAGCGCGTCGAGCTGGACGTGGACGGCGAGCTGACCGCCGTACCCGAGCTGGTCGGCAGGCACCGCCCGGCCGTGATCCTGCTCAACGACGACGACCTGTCGTACGCGAAGGTCCGCCTGGACGAGCAGTCCCTGGCCTTCGTCACCGAGCACCTCGGCGACTTCGAGTCCTCCCTGCCGCGCGCCCTGTGCTGGGCGTCGGCCTGGGACATGACCCGCGACGCCGAGCTCGCCACCCGCGACTACCTGTCCCTGGTGCTGTCCGGCATCGGCAAGGAGTCCGACATCGGCGTCGTGCAGTCGCTCCAGCGCCAGGTGAAGCTGGCCATCGAGCTGTACGCCGACCCGGCCGCCCGCGAGGCCCTGCTCACCCGCTGGACGGACGCGACGCTGGCCCACCTGCGTGCCGCCGAGGCGGGCAGCGACCACCAGCTGGCCTGGGCTCGCGCCTTCGCGGCGACCGCCCGCACGCCGGAGCAGCTGGACCTCCTGGAGGGTCTGCTGGACGGCACCCAGACGATCGAGGGTCTGGTCGTGGACGCGGAGCTGCGCTGGGCGTTCGTGGAGCGCCTCGCGGCGGTCGGCCGCTTCGACGAGGCGGAGATCGCGGGCGAGGCCGAGCGGGACAAGACCGCGGCCGGCGAGCGGCACGCGGCCACCGCCCGTGCGGCCCGCCCGACGCCGGAGGCCAAGGCGGAGGCCTGGGCCGCGGTCATCGAGTCCGACAAGCTCCCGAACGCCGTCCAGGAGGCGGTGATCGGCGGCTTCGTGCAGACCGACCAGCGCGAGCTGCTGGCTACCTACACGGACCGGTACTTCGAGGTCCTCAAGGAGGTCTGGGACGCCCGCTCCCACGAGATCGCCCAGCAGATCGCGATCGGCCTCTACCCGTCGGTCCAGGTCTCCGAGGAGACCCTGGCCAAGACGGACGCGTGGCTGGCCTCGGCCGAGCCCAGCGCGGCCCTGCGCCGCCTCGTCTCGGAGTCCCGCTCGGGCATCGAGCGGGCCCTGAAGGCCCAGGCGGCGGACGCGGCCGACGCGTAGTCGTCCGTACGGTGACGGGGGCGTCCGGCGTTGTGCCGGGCGCCCCTTCGCGTGGCTTCTGCGAGCGGTACCGGCGCGACCAGCGGTACCGGCGCTGGGTCCTGTCGTCAAACTCGCGTCGTCCGCCCGGCGGGCGGGCCTCGCGGCGTCAGGTGCTTGTTCCAGGCGAAGACGGCGACGGCGGAGGAGGCGACCCCGACGTACAGGAGCGGCAGGACCGTGCCGGCCTCGCCTCGAAGCCGCCCTGGACGGCGAGGCTCGTGCCGTAGGCGGGCAGCAGCAGGGCGCTGCCCAGCAGGAACGTGGTGAACAGGAAGGCGGTGCCGCCCAGCGCGGCGGGCCTACGGCGCAACAGCGCGCTGTACGAGGCGAAGCAGCAGGCCGCGGCCACCATCCACCCGGCGCCCTGGGCGAAGCCCGCCGCTCCCCCGCCGGACGCTCCCCCGCCGGCCAGCAGCAGCACGCCTGCGCAGGCGGTGAGCAGTCCGGTGATGCGGCGCGCTCCGAGCCGGACGCCGCCCATCCGCCGTAGACCGCCATGAGCACCGGCGACGCGGCCATGATCATGCCCATGGTGGCGGCCGGTGTGGTCAGTCCGGCCTGGTTGACGAGGGTGTTGTAGCCGGCCACGCCGAGAAGGGAGGCCAGGAGCACGAATCCGAGGTGCCGCCGGATCGTCCGCCGCTGCCGCCATGCCTCCCGCGCGCCGAAGGGGGGCCGCCGCGGCCAGGGCCACCGGCCAGCGCCATAAGGCCTGCTGGACGGGCGGCACGCTGTCGTGCAGGGCACGGGAGGTGACGAAGCTGCCGGACCAGACGAGCGTGGCGAGGGCGGCGAGGGCGAGGCCGAGGGCGGCTGTTCCCGGAGTGCGAGGAGGTGGGAGTGGTGGTGGTCCTGGGCAGGACGGCGGCCACGGAGGTCCTTTCGCCGGTCGGTGATCGGGCTGACCCGTCTACCGTCGCAGCGCGGAATCCGTGAGGTCCATCGAATCTTTTCGACCGTTCTGTTCAGCGGAACTGAACGATCGTCCGGACCCGGACCCGGACCCGGACGTGGACCCGGCCACTGCCGCCGCTCCTGCCGCCGCCCTCGGACGTGCTCCCAGCTGCCCGGCCACCGTCGCCCCGAAGGCCAGCGCCATGCCCGCCAGTTGGACCGGCGTCAGCGTCTGGCCGAGGGCGGCCCAGCCGACGACGGCGGCCGTCAACGGCGAGAGCGGGCCGAGGAAAGTGACTTGGGTGGCGGTGAGGCGTCCGATGCCGCGGAACCAGAGCCAGTAGGCGACCGCCGTGTTGGCCAGGGCGAGGTAGAGGTAGCCGCCGATCGCCCGGCCGTCCAGCGCGGGCGGGGCGCCCTCGACGAGGAGGGCGATCGGCGCGATGACCAGTCCGCCCGCGGTGAGCTGCCAGCCGGTGAGCGCCAGCGGGTCGACGCCGTCGGGACGGCCCCAGCGCTTGGTCAGGACGGTGCCGGTGGACATGGAGGCGGTGGCGGCGAGGGCCGCGAGCACCCCCACCGCGTCGAGCGTCCCGGCCGCCCTGAGGACGACCAGACTGACGCCGAACGCGGCCGCGGCCCCGGCGAGCAGTGTCCGTACGGTCGGCCGCTGCCCGAGCAGCAGGGCGGAGAGGCCGACGACGAACAGCGGGCCGACCGAGCCGACGACGGCGGCCATCCCGCCGGGCAGCCGGTACGCGGACAGGAACAGCAGCGGGAAGAAGGCGCCGATGTTGAGCGCGCCGAGGACGGCGGCCTTCCACCACCAGGCGCCGCGTGGCAGCACGCGGGCGAGGGCGAGCAGGAGCAGGCCGGCCGGAAGGGCACGCAGGAGACCGGTGAACAGGGGGCGGTCGGGCGGCAGGAACTGCGTGGTGACGGCGTAGGTGGTGCCCCAGGAGACGGGGGCGAGGGCGGTGAGGGCTATGAGCGCGGGGCGGTTAATAGCCATGGAAGGCACCCTTCGGGAGAGCCGAGCAGGTCCGACCGATCAGGTCAGGCATAGATAGCTTAGCCTTAAGCTACTTACCGTCAAGCCACTTTCTTGCGGGTGACCGTAACCCGGCGGATACTCCGGCCATGAGTGCAGAGCGCAAGGACCCCGTCGACGCGATCATCGATCAGTGGGCGGCCGTACGGCCCGACCTCGACACCGCCGCGATGGAGGTCTTCGGCCGCATCTTCCGGCTCTCCCGCGCGATGGGCGACCGGATGGAGAAGGCGTACGAGCGGTTCGGGATCTCGCGCGGCGAGTTCGACGTCCTGGCCACCCTGCGCCGCTCCGGCGAGCCGTACACTCTCTCGCCCCGCCAGCTCTCGGCCACGCTCATGCTCACCACCGGCGGGATGACCGGTCGGCTGGACAAGCTGGAACGAGCGGGCCTGCTGCGCCGCTCCCCCGACCCGCACGACCGGCGCGGCCTCCAGGTGACGCTGACGGACGAGGGGCTGCGGCTGATCGACGAGGCGGTCGGCGCCGGCCTCGAAGAACAGACGGACGCGCTGTCCGCCTTGGACGACGAACAGGCCGGCCGACTGGCCGACCTGCTGCGGGAGTTGCTGCGCGGAACCGCGAAGTAGGCGGCACGGGGCGGGCCGCGGCGGGCGGGGTCAGGCGGCCACCCGGCCGAGGTGCCGGTCCAGCGCCGCCCCGATCGCCGCCGGGTCGGCGGAGTCGGCCGCCCAGGCGACGTACCCGTCGGGGCGCACCAGCACGGCCGTACGACGCTCGCCACCGGCCCAGCGCTCCACGGCCAGCCGGTCCGCGCGCCCCGCGCCGCCGTCGTACGGCCCCGGAGTGATCAGCACGAACCGCCCGCCGCGCAGCGCCTCGTAGAGGCGGCCGCCGCCGGCGAGGGCGACGTCCGGGACGCGGGTGCCGGTGAGGCGGTGGGCGCCGCGGGGGGCCGGGTACCGGAAGCCGGTGCCGGTGATCCGGCCCGCGGCCCTGCGGCGGGCCGGGCCCACGCGGTTGAGGAAGGCCGTCACGGCCGCGCGCGCCGCCAGCGTCCAGGGGCGCTTGGCCATGGCGAGGCGGACGATGCCGCCGCTGCTGCGCAGCACCGCCTTGCCCACGGGGTGCCGCTCGGCCTGGTAGGTGTCGAGGAGCGCGGGGTCGGCGTGTCCGGTGACGACGGCGGCCAGCTTCCAGCTCAGGTTGGCCGCGTCCTGCAGCCCGGTGTTCATGCCCTGACCGCCGGCCGGGGTGTGCACGTGCGCGGCGTCGCCGGCCAGGAAGACGCGGCCGACGCGGTAGGCGGGGGCCTGCCGCTCGTCGCTGTGGAAGCGGGACATCCAGCGCGCGTCGTGCATCCCGAAGTCCCGGCCGAGGGCGAGGCGGGTGATCTCCTTGACCTCGTCGAGGCCGACGGGCTCGCTGTCGGGGACGTCGCGGCCGCGGTGCCAGCCGATGACGCGGTAGTAGCCGTCGCCGAAGGGGGCGACGAAGGCGAAGGCGTCGCCGACGGCGTTGACGGTGAGCAGGCTGTCCGGCTTCTCGGCGAGCAGCACGTCGGCGAGGACGACGGAACGGATCACCGACTTGCCGGGGAACGGCAGCCCGATCGCCTCGCGCACGGCGCTGCGCATGCCGTCGCTGCCGACCACGTAGGCGGCGCGCAGGCTCTCGGTGCGGCCGCCTGGGCGGCGGACCTCGACGGTGACGCCGTCCGCGTCCTGCGCCAGCCCGGTCACCTCGCTCTCGTACCGGAAGTCCACGCCCGCCTCCACCGCACGCCGCTCCAGCACCTTCTCCACCTCGTACTGCGGGAGGACGAGCAGGTGGTTGAAGCGGGAGGGGAGCGTGTCGAGCGCGACGGTGAGGCGGCCGAAGAGGCGGAGCCGGTCGAGGGGCTGCCCGACGGCCTCCAGGTCGTCGGCGAGGCCGCGGGCGTCGAGCTGCTCCAGGGTGCGGGCGTGCAGGACGAAGGCGCGGGAGAGATTGCTGATCTTGTGCGGGCGCTTTTCGAGGAGCGTGACGGGGATGCCGGCGCTGGCGAGGTCCCCGGCGAGGAGGAGGCCGGTGGGGCCGGAGCCGACGACGAGGACGCGGGGGGCGGCGGGAGTCGTGCCGTTCATGAGGACCTCCTGAGGTGACAACGCTCGTTGGCCAACATTCGTAGGCCAACATTCATAGGTCAACGCTTGTGGGTCAACGCTTGTTGGCAAGCCTAAGAGCGGGGCGACGACGAAGTCAACACCTGTTGGCCTACGTGTGTTGGCACACGCCTGTTGACACCCACACCCGTTGGCCTACGCTCGTTGACATGACTGCAAGCAACGCCGACCCCACCGGCACCCCGGGCGGCACCGGCACCGGCGCCCCAGGTGGAGCCTCAAGCGGGGCCCGCCGCTCCGACGCCACCCGCGGCGCGATCCTCACCGCCGCGCGCGAGCGCTTCGCCTCCGACGGCTACGAGCGCGCCACCATCCGGGCCATCGCCAAGGACGCGCACATCGATCCGTCGATGGTGATGCGCTACTTCGGCAGCAAGGAGGGCCTGTTCGCCGCCGCCGTCGCGCTCGATCTGCGGCTGCCGGACCTGACCGCGGTGCCCCGCGACGAGGTCGGCCGGGCGCTGGTGGGCCACTTCCTCAGCCTGTGGGAGGAGAACGAGGAGCTCACGGCCGTGCTGCGGGTCGGCGCGACCAACCAGGCCGGGGCCGAGCGCATGCAGGGCATCTTCCGCGACCAGCTGCTGCCGGTGGCCCGGCAGGCCTGCCCCGACCCCGAGCAGATCCCGGTCCGCGCCGCGCTCTGCGCCTCGCAGCTGCTCGGGCTGGCGCTCACCCGCTACGTGCTGCGCCTGCCGCCCGCCGTGGCGCTGCACCCCCAGGAGATCGTCGCCTGGCTCGCGCCCACCGTGCAGCGGTACCTGACGGCGCCGAGCCCCTGAGCTCCCGCGTAGGCAAGAACGCCGAAGGGCGCCGTCCCCGCACAGGTCGGGAGGACGGCGCCCTTCGGCGTCGGTTCAGGTTCCGCTCAGGCCTTGGCCCTGCCGGGCTTGGACACGCGGATCTTGGACTTGTCGAGCACCATCACCAGACCCGCGATGATCACGAACAGGGCGATGGGGGCCACGACGTAGAGGCCCAGCGTCTGGATGACGCTCAGGCCGGGGCCGGGGTCGTCGCCGTCGTCGCGGGTCAGCGCGAGCGCGGGGGACGACATGAGCAGCATCATCAGCGTCGTACCGGCGGCCAGGGCGCCGGCGCGCAGGGCGTTCTTCTTGTCCACGGTGCAAAAGTAGCGAACGCCTGAACGGAGCGCGCGTCCGGGGTGCCCCACAAGCACCGCCAGGGGTGCGCCCCGGCGGGCCCGCGGCCTCACCCGACCTCTCGCAGGACGTCGATCAGGGCGTGCAGCCGGGGCGAGGCCGCCAGTTCCTCCAGCGTCACCGGGCGGCCGTCGGCGTCGGCGATGGGCAGGCGCCAGTTCGGGTACTGGTCCCAGGTGCCGGGCAGGTTCTGCGGGCGGCGGTCGCCGACCCCGTCCGGGAGCCAGACGCCGATCATGCGGGCCGGGGTGCGGAGCAGGAAGCGGTGCACGGCCTGGATCTGCGCCTCCTCGGCGGCCGAGGAGAGGTCCCCGGCCGTGCCGCGGAGCAGGCCGAGGCGGCTGAGCAGGGCCAGCCACTCCGCCGTGTCGGCGGCCGCCGCCGCGCGTTCCTCCGCCAGGGGGCGGGTCAACAGGCCGAGGTGGGCGCGGAGTTCGACGTGGTCGCCGGTGAGGCGCGCGGCCGTGGAGGGCAGGTCGTGGGTGGTGGCGGTGGCCAGGCAGTCGGCGCGCCAGCCCTCGGGGGGCAGGGGCTGGCCGTCGCCCTCCCAGTCCCGTTCGAACCAGAGGACCGAGGTGCCGAGCACCCCGTGCCGCTGCAGTGTCTCGCGCACGCCCGGCTCCACGGTGCCCAGGTCCTCGCCGATCACCACCGCGCCGGCCCGAGAAGCCTCCAGGGCGAGGAGGGCGAGCATGGCCTCGGCGTCGTAACGGACGTACGTGCCTTCCGTCGGCGGCCGGCCCTGCGGCACCCACCACAGCCGGAACAGCCCCATGACGTGATCGATGCGCAGGGCGCCGGCGTAGCGGAAGAGGGCCCGGAGCAGGCGGCGGTAGGGCGCGTAGCCGGACTCGGCCAGGCGGTCCGGGCGCCAGGGCGGCAGGCCCCAGTCCTGGCCGCGCGCGTTGAAGGCGTCGGGCGGGGCGCCGACCGACATTTCGTCCGCGAAGTACTCCTGCTGCGCCCAGGCGTCCGCGCCCCCGGGGTGCACGCCCACCGCGAGGTCGTGCACGATCCCGACCGGCATGCCCGCCTCGCGCGCGGCACGCTGGGCCGCGGTGAGCTGGGCGTCGGTGAGCCAGGCGAGCCAGGAGTGGAAGTCCACGCGGTCCATGAGCTCGGCGCGGGCCCGCGCGGTCTCGGCCGAGCGGGGGTCGCGCAGGCCCCGCGGCCAGCGGTCCCGGTCGGATCCGTGCGCCTCGGCGAGCGCGCACCAGGTGGCGTGGTCCTCCAGGTCCTGGCCCTCCCGGGCGAGGAAGTCGGCGTACGCGGCCTGCCGGCCCGGTCCCAGCGGTACGGCCCGTACCAGCTCCAGCGCCTCCCGCTTGAGCTCCCACACCGCGTCCCGGTCGATCAGCGCGCCCTTGTCGAGCACGTCGGCGCGCAGCCGCTCGGCCCGCTCCAGCAGGACGCGGACGCGTTCGCGGTCCTCGACGTGGGCGTACTCGGGGATGTTCTCGACCCGCAGATGCACCGGGTCGGGGAAGCGGCGGGAGGAGGGCCGGTACGGCGAGGGGTCGGTGGGGGCACCGGGCACGGCCGCGTGCAACGGGTTGACCTGCACGAATCCGGCCCCGGCCACGCGGCCCGCCCATGCGGCCAGTTCGGCGAGGTCACCGAGGTCGCCCATGCCCCAGGAGCGCCGCGACAGCAGGGAGTAGAGCTGGACGAGGAGTCCGTACGAGCGTCCGGCGGGTGTGGGCAGCCGGTCCGGGGCGACGATCAGCCGGGTCTCGCCGGTGCGTCCGTCGGGAGCGGTGGCACCGACCCTGTGCACGCCGACCGGGAGCCGCTCGACGGTGTCCCGGGTCTCGCCCTGCTCGGTCTCGACGCGCAGCCGGGTGCCGGAGGGGAGGGCGTCGAGGGCCGCCGGGACGGCCGTGGCGGCGCCGGTCCAGTGCACGACCGTCGGCGGCAGCAGTCGCTCGCCCAGCTCGCGGGTGCGGGTGTCGAGGGCCGCGCGGACCGCGCCGGGGGTGCTCGCGTCGACGCCGAGCGCGGTCAGGACGGCCGTGACGGCGGAGGCGGACGCCTCGACCGTGCGGTCCGGGGACGGGCTGTAGGAGGTGGCGACGCCGTGCAGGCCGGCGAGCCGGCGGAGCTCCTCGTCGCAGGGCGTGACCGGCCCGGGCTCGGTCATCTACAACCCCGGGTCGTACGGGTCCGCGATCGCGTCGGACTCGCTGGTGAGCGGCGCGGCGTCGGCGAGCGGCGGCTCGCTGGTCAGGGGTTCGGCGTCGGGCAGCGGCGGCTCGCTGGTCAGCGGGGCCTCTGCGTGCACGCCCTCCGCGCTGAACACGTACAGCCGCTGCACATCGGGCTCGGCGGACGGCTCCGCCACGGGTTTGGACTGGGCCGGGAGCGAGAGGTGAGCCGGTGCGGCCACGGGGGTCTCCTTGTCGGGACGTCGGATACTGCAGCTTCTGGTGGATTACGGCAGGCCTACCCAGTGGGCGCGATGGCAGACGTACAGACACGAACAACGTGATTCATACGTCATGCCGAGCACTCCCTGCGTCGCTCTCGAACGGTTCCCCGGTCCGCTTCCGGCGCCCTTGAAGCGCGGCACAGCGGCAGCTCTCCCACCGGCTCCCCCACCGGCTCTCCCGCCCCAACCGTCGATCACTATTCACTCAGTACATGTATCCGATGCATACTGATCTCCATGAGCACCCGGCACATCCTCCTGGGGCTGCTGAAGGCTGGGCCGAGTCATGGCTACGACCTCAAGCGACGCCACGACGAACGCTTCCCGCAGGCGCGCCCCCTGGCTTATGGGCAGGTCTACACGACCCTGCAGCGCCTGGTCCGTGACGGCCTCGCGGAGGTCGACGGCACCGACGCCGACGGCGGACCGGAGCGGACGATGTACCGCTCGACGCAGGCCGGTTCCGACGAACTGGCCCGGTGGGCGGGCGAGATCGCCGCGCCGGCGCCCTTCGTGGCGAACGAGATCTTCGCCAAGGTCGTCGTGTCGATCCTCGCGGACGGCGACCCGGCGTCCTACCTGCGGGCCCAGCGCGCCGCGCACATGGAGCGCATGCGGGAGCTCACGGCCGTCAAGACCGCCCCGCACTCCGATCTGGCGACCGTGCTCTCGGCCGACTACGCCCTCAACCACCTCGACGCCGACCTCCGTTGGATGAACACCACGGCGGCCCGGCTGACCCATCTGACCGCGGAGGTCGACACAGCATGAGCAACAAGGGGGACACCTCGGTGCCGCTTCTGGCGGGCCGGGACCTGGTCAAGGCGCACGGCAGGACACGGGCACTGTGCGGCGCCTCGGTCGACCTGCGGGCCGGCGAGATCCTCGCCGTGACCGGGACCAGCGGCAGTGGCAAGTCCACGCTGCTGCACTGCCTCGCGGGCATCGTCCGCCCGGACCAGGGTTCGGTGGCCTACGACGGGCAGCGGCTCGACCGGTTGCCGGAGAAGCGGCTGAGCGAACTGCGCCGCTCCGACTTCGGCGTGGTCTTCCAGTTCGGGCAGCTGATTCCGGAGCTGACCGCCGCCGACAACGTGGCGCTGCCGCTGATGCTGGCGGGAGCGTCCCGCACCGGCGCCCGTTCGCGGGCGGGCGAGTGGCTGGAGCGGTTCGGGGTGCTCGGCCAACAGGAACTGCGGCCCGGCGAGATGAGCGGGGGTCAGGCACAACGGGTCTCCCTGGCGCGGGCGCTGGTGACCGGCCCGAAGGTGGTCTTCGCGGACGAGCCGACGGGGGCGCTGGACTCGCTGGCGAGCGAGCAGGTGATGACGGCCCTGACGCACACGGCCCGCGAGTCGGGCACGGCGGTGCTGCTGATCACGCACGACGCCCAGGTGGCCGCGTACGCGGACCGCGAGGTGCGGCTGAGCGACGGCGCCACGGTCGCGGCGGAGGTGACGGCGTGACGACGGACGTGCGGGGGACCGCCCGCGGCGGTGCGACGACGGCCGGGCGCGGGGGCGCCGGAGGCGGTGTGGCGACCGACGTCCGGCTCGCCTGGGAGCTCACCCGGGGCTCGGACCGGCAGGAGTGGTGGCGGGTGGGGCTGACCGCGGCCGGGGCCGCGCTGGCGACGGGGTTCGCCCTCACGGCCGTCGCCCTGGCCTCGCTCCGGGGCTACTACAGCGTGCCCTTCGGCCACGGCCTGCTGAACAGCCCCGGCGAGCGCTCGGGGGTGATCGTCAGTCTGCTGCTCCTGCTGGTGCCGGTGCTGGGGTTCCTCGGGCAGTGCGCCCGGATCGGCGCCGTGCACCGCGACCGGCGGCTGGCCGGGCTGCGGCTGGCGGGCGCCACCCCGGCCCAGGTGCGCCGGATCGCGGCACTGGAGACGGGGCTGGCGTGTCTGGCGGGCTCGCTCCTCGCCACCGCCGTCGCGGTCCCGGTCCTGCTGGGCCTGTGGAGCAGCCCGACCGTCCCGGCCTGGGCCGGCCTCGCACTGGTCGCCCTCGGGGCGCCGGTGCTGGGCGCGGCGACGGGCGCGCTGGCGCTGCGCCGGGTGGTGGCCTCCCCGCTCGGGTGGGTACGCCGGACCCGGCCCAGCAGCGGGCGCGGACCGGGGCTGCTCTTCGTCGGCGGGGTGCTGGCCGTGCTGCTGCTCGCGCTGGTGGCGGTCGCGAACACCGCGGGCGGTGACCGGGCGCGGGTGCCGCTGACGGCGTTCGCCCTGGTCCTCGTGGTCGGCGGCGGCACGGTGTGGCTGGCCGGCGGCACGTCCCTGCTGGTCGGGCGGCTGCTCGCGGGCCGGGCCCGGTCCGCGGCCACGCTGATCGCGGCGGAGCGGCTGCGCGACGACCCGTGGGCGGCGGCCCGTACGCACGCGGCGGTGCTGC
Organism: Streptomyces sp. NPDC054794; assembly: GCF_053611585.1. Taxonomy (NCBI): domain Bacteria; kingdom Bacillati; phylum Actinomycetota; class Actinomycetes; order Kitasatosporales; family Streptomycetaceae; genus Streptomyces; species Streptomyces sp. NPDC054794. Next base: position 108,537 of record NZ_JBSHAQ010000023.1, read on the forward strand.
TGGTCACGATCGTCGGCACGGGCTTCGTCGGCATCCGGCAGGTGTTCCTGGCCGTCCTGGACGCCATGCGGCGCGACGGCTCGCTGGGCATGGACATGTCCTTCTACGTGACGGGCCTCGATCTGACGGCCGCCGCGATCCTCGTCGCCCTCGCGATCACCCTCTCGGGTCTGGCCGTCGGCACCGCCGAGTCGCTGGCCAACCGCCGGCGCGGCCTGGCCGCGCAGGTCGCGGCCGGAGTGCCGCGGGCGGTCCTCGGCCGGGCGCTGCTCCTGGAGACGGCGCTGCCGCTGGCCCCGGCGGTCGTGCTGGCGGGCACGGGCGGCATGGCGATCGGCGTCTGGTACGGCTCGTTGACCGCCGGGCGGGCCGCCCAGACCGTGCCGTACGCGGCGCTGCTGGTCCCGGTGGGCGTGTACGTGTGCTGCCTGCTGGCGGCGGCCACCTCGCTGCCCCTGCTGCGCCGCTCGGTGCACCCGGCGGAGCTGCGGTACGCATGACCGTCCGGCCCCGGGGGCACAGGGGACTCCCGGGGCCGGCACGCACGCTCGCGTGCCCGCGTGTGCGAAGGCCCGGATCGTCAGGCGGAAATGCCGTCGATCCGGGCCAAGGCGTCGTCCGCGCCGTACGGCTGCAAGTAGGGCAGCCAGCGCGGGTCCCTATGTCCGGTCCCGATGATGCGCCAGGCCAGACCGGTGGGCGGAGCGGGTTTGTGGCGCAGCCGCCAGCCGATCTCGACGAGGTGACGGTCGGCCTTCACGTGGTTGCAGCGACGGCAGGACGCCACCACGTTGTCCCACACGTGTTTGCCCCCGCGGCTGCGCGGGATGACGTGGTCGACGCTGGTTGCGACGCCACCGCAGTACATGCACCGGCCCCCGTCACGGGCGAACAGGGCCCGTCGGGTGAGAGGAACGGGCCCCCGGTAGGGAACCCGCACGAATCGCTTGAGCCGGACCACGCTGGGTGCGGGGACTGTGACGGTTGCGCTGTGCATGAAGGCGCCCGACTCCTCAAGGCAGACCGCCTTGTTTTCGAGCACGAGGACGAGCGCGCGGTGGAGCGGTACGACGCCAAGTGGCTCGTACGACGCGTTGAGGACCAGGACATGCGGCACGGGTGCCTCCTTGGGCGTCGGCGGCGCGTGGCTCGCGCCGGGACGATCTGCGGCCAGTCTCCCCTCTTGCCTGGTGGAAGCGCCACCATGTCCCGGTAACGGGCTGGGAGTGTTTTCGACCACACCACAGTCATCCCCCGGATCACGGCCTGTTCAAGCCCGGGTGAGCCCGGTCTCTCCTACGCGTATCGCGCCGGGGCACACACGATGCCCCGTTAGTGTGGTGACCCTGCACGTCCGGTGACCTTTTCGTGACCTTGACCGCCACACCGGGCGAGGCAGCGCCGCACCTGGAGGTACCTGCCGTGTCCTTGTCCGCCGTCCTACTGGCCGCCGGATCGTCCCCTTCGCCCACTCCTGCCGAGTCGACGACCCCGACGGTCCCCACGCTCCAGGACGCCCAGGAGAGCGCGACGAACGCCGCGAGCTGGGTCGAGCAGAACTGGTCGACGTGGCTCGCGATCGGTCTGCGCGTCCTGCTGATCCTGGTGATCGCGGGTGTGCTGAGAGTGGTGGTGCGGCGGGCGATCACCAAGCTCATAGATCGCATGGGCCGTACGGCCGAGGCGGTGGACGGCACGGCCCTCGGCGGCCTGCTGGTCAACGCCGAGCGGCGCCGCCAGCGCTCACAGGCGATCGGCTCGGTGCTGCGCTCCGTGGCGTCGTTCCTGATCCTCGGCACGGCCTCGCTGATGGTCCTGGGCACGTTCGAGATCAACCTGGCCCCGCTGCTGGCCTCCGCCGGTGTCGCCGGCGTGGCCATCGGTTTCGGTGCCCGCAACCTGGTCACGGACTTCCTCTCCGGCGTGTTCATGATCCTGGAGGACCAGTACGGCGTCGGCGACACCATCGACGCGGGGGTCGCCTCCGGCGAGGTGATCGAGGTCGGCCTGCGGGTGACCAAGCTGCGCGGCGACAACGGCGAGATCTGGTACGTCCGCAACGGCGAGGTCAAGCGCATCGGCAACCTGTCCCAGGGCTGGGCGACGGCGGGCGTCGACGTCACCGTCAGGTCCTCCGAGGACCTGGACCGGGTCAGGGCCACCCTCGAAGAGGTCTCCGAGAAGATGGGCAAGGAGGAGCCCTGGAACGAGCTCCTGTGGAGCCCCGTCCAGGTGCTGGGCCTGGACAGCGTCCTGATCGACTCGATGGTCGTGCGCGTCTCGGCGAAGACCATGCCGGGCAAGGCGATGACGGTGGAGCGCGAGCTGCGCTGGCGCATCAAGCGGGCCTTCGACGCGGCCCACATCCGCATCGTGGGCGGCGAGACCGCCGTGCTGGGCACGGACGTCCCCGACCCGACGGCGGTGGTCGCGGCCCCCTCGGCGTTCGCCAACGCGGACTCCCCGCAGTCGATGGCGACGACACCGATCACTCCTCAGCGGGCCGCGCCGCCGATCAAGTAGGCCGCGGAACCGGAGGAACGGTTTCAGCACGCTCGTTCGAGTGAAGGGCGGGGGCATCCGGCGCCGCACAGGCGCAGGGGCCTGTCCGGCGGATCAGGTCGCAGGAAAGAAACGGCATCCGATCGGCGCAGGTGAGCGGGGTCTGGTGCGTCCAGCTGCAAGGCGGAGGAGGGAGTCGACGCGGAGCGTCGGCGACCGACGACAACGCGGTAGATGGGCGTGCCAGACCCCGCTCCTGCGACAGGATCCGCCGGACAGGCCCCTGGGTGCCCCATCGTTCTGCCGGGGCACCCGGGGCGGGCTTAGCCCGGCACCAGCATGACGAGGAGAACCGCGATGAGCGCCGAACCGATCATGGAGCCGGTGATACGCAGCAGGACCCCATCGATTTGTTGATCGCGTTCGAGGAGGCGTCCGTGGCGCCGATTCGGCCCGAGTTCATCGAGGGGTCCGTCAGCGTGCCACCGCAGCCGAACAACGAACACAGCCACGGCGCGTTCCAGCTCGCCGTCCAGTTCTTCAACGTGGGGTTCGATCTGGCGGGTGTGGGAAACGGCTATCGGGCCACCGGCAAAGACGGCAACACCATGGCTCTCGTCCATCCCTGACTTCTACGTCATGCGCCGGCAGCCGACCGAGCTCGACGAGTCGTACCGCCGGGCTCACAAGGGCTGGTACCCCATCGACATGCTCTCGCTGGTCGGCGAAGTCACCTCCAGCAATCACGAGATCGACACCGGCCCCAAGTTCCGCACCTACGCCGCCGCCGGCGTACCCGTCTACGTCCCCATCGACCGCCACGCCAAGACGGCCCACTGCTACACCGACCCCGTCCTCCCCGGCGACGACCCCACCGAGGCCTACTACGACACCGACAACAAGGTCGACCTCGGCGACCCGCTCGCCCTCCCGGCTCCGTACCCCACCCTGGACACGGCCCCGTTCCTCACCGACTGAGCCGACCGAAGTCCACCCCCACCGCCCCCGAGGTAACGAGTCTGTTGCCTCGGGGGCGGTGTCTATTGACGCCCCCTTCGTCCTGGGCTTACGTTCCTCCCACCCAATAGGAAACTTTCCTAACAGTGATCATGGGGCGAGCATCCGATAACGATCACCGGATGGACTTCCCGCCCAGGTCACTGGGAAACTGGGCAGTTGGAAAGGCAGGTGTCGACCCACATGGCAGGAACCGCCGGTACGCCGGGCACCCCGCGCGTGCTCCGCGCCATGAACGACCGCGCCGCACTGGACCTGCTGCTGGAGCACGGGCCGCTGTCCCGTACCCGGATCGGCAAGCTCACCGGCCTGTCCAAGCCGACCGCCTCCCAGTTGCTGGCCCGCCTGGAGGCGGCCGGCCTGGTCCTGGCCACCGGTACCAGCGAGGGCCGCCCGGGCCCCAGTGCCCAGCTCTACTCGGTCAACCCGGCCGCCGCCCACGCCGCCGGCCTCGACGTCAACCCGGGTCGCATCCGCGCCGCCGTCGCGGACATCACCGGACGGACGGTCGGCGAGTACGAGCTGCCCACCCCGGGCAGACGTCCGGCCCGGCCCGTCGTCCAGCAGGTCACCGAGGCCCTCGACGGCGCCGTGAAGGCCGCCGGACTCGCCCGCGACGACGTCCACCGGCTGGTCATCGGCACACCCGGCGCCTTCGACCCGGGCACCGGCCGCCTGCGCTACGCCTCCCACCTGCCCGGCTGGCACTCCCCCACACTGCTCGACGAACTCGCCGCCGCGCTGCCGATGCCGGTCGAGTACGAGAACGACGTCAACCTCGTCGCCATAGCCGAGCAGCGGCTGGGCGCCGCCCGCGGACACGGCGACTTCGTCCTGCTGTGGAACCAGGAGGGCCTCGGCGCCGCCCTGGTCCTCGGCGGGCGACTGCACCGCGGCTGGACCGGCGGCGCCGGCGAGGTCGGCTTCCTCCCCGTGCCGGGCACGCCCCTGGTGCGCCAGGTGACCAAGGCCAACAGCGGCGGCTACCAGGAACTCGCCGGTTCGCAGGCGGTGCCGAAGCTGGCCCGGGAGCTGGGCATCGAGGACGTGCCGACCGGGCCGTACACCGAGACCGCCGCCACGCTCGTGGCCGACGCCGCCGACCACGCCACCGGACCCCACCGCGAACTGCTGCGCACGTACGCGACCCGGCTCGCCACCGGTCTCGCCTCCCTCGTCTCCGTCCTCGACCCCGAACTCGTCGTGCTGAGCGGCACCTCACTCACCGCGGGCGGCGAGGTACTGCGCGCCCTCGTCCAGGCCGAGCTGGAGGAGCTGGCGGCGGCCCGCCCGCGCCTCGTGGTCGGCGACGTCCGTGAACACCCCGTGCTGCGCGGCGCGTTGGAGAGCGCGCTCGCGACCACCCGCGACGAGGTCTTCGACACCTCGCGCTGAGCCCCGTACCGCCCCTTCCGCCCCTTCCTCCTCACCCACCCCGTTCCTGGGAGACCTCGCCATGCCCACAGCCATACCCGAAGTCGCCCGAAAGGCGGCTTTTGCCCTCACCGCCTCCGCCGTCCTGCTCACCGCCGCCTGTACCGGCCAGTCCTCCTCCGGCGCCTCCGACGACGCCTCCAAGGACACGACGATCAACTTCTGGCACGCCTGGAGCGCGCCGAACGAGGTGAAGGGCATCAAGAACCTGATCGCCGGGTTCGAGAAGGCCCACCCCAACATCCATGTGAACGTCGTCGGCAACATGACCGACGACAAGATCAACCAGGCGCTGCGGACCGGCGGCGAGAAGGCCCCCGACGTCATCTCCTCCTTCACGACCAACAACGTGGGCAAGTTCTGCTCCTCGGGCGCCCTGGTCGATCTGAACCCCTTCTTCAAGAAGTCGAACATCGACCCGGAGAAGACCTTCCCGAAGCCGATGAACGAGTACACCCAGTTCGACGGCAACCGCTGCTCGGTGCCGCTGCTGGGCGACGCGTACGGGCTCTACTACAACAAGACGGCGTTCAAGAAAGCGGGCATCGCGAACCCGCCGAAGACCTGGTCGGAATTCGAGGCCGACGCCAAGAAGCTGACGATCACCCAGGGCGACAGCTACAAGCAGCTCGGATTCATGCCGAACTACCACGGCTGGGAATCCACCACCGAGCACTACTTCGCCCAGTTCTCGCCGACGTACTTCGACGGCGGCGGAAAGTCGAACCTCGCCAAGGACCCGGCGTTCCAGGCCGGTTTCTCGCTCCAGAAGAAGCTCGTCGACGAACTCGGTGGCTACCAGAAGCTGGAGAAGTTCCGCGCCACCCTCGGCGACGAATGGGGCCCCAAGCACCCCTTCCACACCGGCCAGGTCGCCATGCAGCTCGACGGTGAGTGGCGCCTGGGCATGGCCGAGGAGGCCAAGCCCGGCTTCGAGATCGGCGTCGCCCCGCTGCCCGTCCCCGACGAGCAGGCGGCGCAGTACGGCAAGGGCTACATCACCGGCACCATCGCGGGCATCGCGGCCACCAGCAAGAAGCAGAACGCGGCCTGGGAACTGGTGAAGTACATGACCACCGACACGGACGCGGTGGTCGGCTTCTCCAACGCGATCCACAACGTGCCGTCCACGCTGGCCGCGCTGAAGTCGCCGAAGCTGAAGTACGACCCGCGCTTCAAGACGTTCCTGGACATCGCCGCGAACCCGAACTCGACGACGTCTCCCGCCTCGATCAACGGCGGTGTTTACCTGGTGACGATCCAGCAGTTCGGCTACGACTACGAGAGCGGAAGGACCACGGACCTGAAGGCGGGCCTGAAGAAGACGGCCGCGCAGATCGACACGGACATCGCGCAGGCGAAGTAGTCCAGCGATGAGCACGGTAACCCTCGCGTCGAAGCGCCGCCGGGCGGCGCTTCGGACGGTCGCCTTCATGTCGCCCTGGCTGATCGGCTTCGCGGTCTTCTTCGCGTACCCGCTGATCTCCACGGTCTACTTCTCGTTCATGCACTACGACGGCTTCAAACCGCCGACGTGGAGCGGCACGAAGAACTGGACGTACGTCTTCGAGCACTACCCGCTCTTCTGGCCCGCCCTGCGCAACACGCTGTGGCTGGTCCTCGTGATGGTGAGCCTGCGGGTCGTCTTCGGACTCGGCGTCGGCCTGCTGATCACGAAGATCAAGACGGGTACGGGTGTCTTCCGCACCCTGTTCTACCTGCCCTACCTGGCCCCGCCGGTCGCCGCGACGATGGCCTTCGCCTTCCTGCTCAACCCCGGCACGGGCCCGGTGAACTCCATCCTGGAGAACATCGGCATCCCGGCGCCGGGCTGGTTCAACGACCCGGCCTGGTCCAAGCCGGCCCTGACCCTGCTGGCGCTGTGGGGCGTCGGCGACCTGATGGTCATCTTCATGGCCGCGCTGCTCGACGTGCCGAAGGAGCAGTACGAGGCCGCCGAACTGGACGGCGCCTCGGCCTGGCAGCGCTTCAGGTACGTCACGCTGCCGAACATCTCGCCGATCGTGATGTTCGCCGTCGTCACCGGTGTCATCCAGACGATGCAGTACTACACACAGCCGCTGATCGCCGGAAAGGTCGCCTCGGGCGTGATCCAGGGCGCGGGCACCCAGTTCGAGCCCGGCTATCCGGACAAGTCCACGCTCACCCTCCCCCAACTCGTCTACAACCTCGGCTTCCAGCGCTTCGACTACGGCTCCGCGTGTGTCGTCGCCCTCGTCCTCTTCGCCCTGTCGATGGTGTTCACCGCGTTCCTGATGCGGCGCCGGGGCGGTCTCATCCAGGCAGGTGACTGACCATGACCCAAGTGCTGGACAAGCCGGTGGACGTGCGGACCCCGGCGTCGACGGCCGAGCGCACGGCCCGCCGCAAGGCGCTCCTGGAGTGGATCGCGGTGCACTCCCTCGGGATCGCCGCCGCGCTCTTCTTCACGCTGCCCTTCGTGTTCGTCTTCCTGACGTCCCTGATGAGCGACAGCCAGGCCCTCAGCCGGGACCTGGTCCCGGACACCTGGGAGTGGGGCAACTACCGGAAGGTGTTCGACACCCCGGGCTTCCTGACCTGGTGGAAGAACACGCTGATCTACGCCGGTCTGGGCACCGTGCTGACCGTCGTATCGTCCATCCCCGTCGCGTACGCGCTCGCGAAGTTGCGCTTTCCGGGTCGCAACCTGTCCCTCATGCTGGTGATCTCGATGATGATGCTGCCCCCGCAGGTCATCATCATCCCGATGTACCTGTTCTGGGCGAAACAGCTGGATCTGTCGGGCACGCTGTGGCCGCTGATCATCCCGATGGCGTTCGGCGACGCGTTCTCCATCTTCCTGCTGCGTCAGTTCCTCATGACGATCCCGAACGAGTACCTGGACGCGGCCAGGGTGGACGGCTGCGGCGATCTGCGGACCCTGCTGAAGGTCGTCCTGCCGATGGCCCGGCCGGGCATCGCCGCCGTCGCCCTCTTCCAGTTCTTCTACGCCTGGAACGACTACTTCGGCCCGCAGATCTACGCGTCCGAGAACCCGGGCGCCTGGACGCTCAGCTACGGCCTGGAGTCGTTCAAGGGCGCGCACCACACCGACTGGAACCTCACCATGGCCGCCACCGTGCTGGTCATGGCCCCCGTGATCCTCGTCTTCTTCTTCGCCCAGAAGGCGTTTGTCGAAGGCGTCACGCTCACCGGAGTGAAGGGTTAACCCCGTATGAAACTCACCGTGGTCGGCGGAGGCTCGACCTACACACCCGAACTCATCGACGGCTTCGCGCGGTTGAGAGACGTGCTGCCCATCGAGGAGCTGGTCCTCGTCGACCCGGCCGCCGATCGCCTGGAGCTGGTCGGCGGCCTGGCCCGCCGTATCTTCGCCAAGCAGGGCCACCCCGGGCGGATCGTCACCACCGGCGACCTGGACGCGGGCGTCGAGGGCGCGGACGCGGTGCTGCTCCAGTTGCGCGTCGGCGGGCAGGCGGCCCGGCAGCAGGACGAGACCTGGCCGCTGGAGTGCGGCTGCATCGGCCAGGAGACCACCGGCGCGGGCGGTCTGGCCAAGGCGCTGCGGACCGTCCCGGTGGTCCTCGACATCGCCGAGCGCGTCCGGCGGGCGAACCCGAACGCCTGGATCATCGACTTCACCAACCCGGTGGGCATCGTGACCCGCGCGCTGCTGCAGGCCGGGCACAAGGCCGTCGGGCTGTGCAACGTGGCCATCGGCTTCCAGCGGAAGTTCGCGGCCCTGCTGGGCGTGGCGCCGGCCGAGATCCACCTGGACCACGTCGGCCTCAACCACCTCACCTGGGAGACGGGCGTGCGCCTGGGCGGCCCGGAGGGCGAGAACGCCCTGCCGAAGCTGCTCGCGGACCACGGCGACGCCGTCGCGGACGACCTGCGCCTGCCCCGGCCGCTGCTCGACCGGCTCGGCGTGGTCCCGTCGTACTACCTGCGCTACTTCTACGCGCACGACGAGGTGGTCCGGGAGCTGGGCACCAAGCCGTCCCGGGCGGCGGAGGTCGCCGAGATGGAACGGCAGTTGCTGGCCATGTACGGCGACCCGGCCCTGGACGAGAAGCCGAAGCTGCTCGCCAAGCGCGGCGGCGCCTACTACTCGGAGGCGGCGGTGGACCTCGCGGCCTCGCTGCTGGGCGGCGCGGGCAGCACGTACCAGGTGGTGAACACCTACAACCGGGGCACCCTGTCCTTCCTGCCGGACGACGCGGTGATCGAGGTGCAGGCCGTGGTCGGCCCGAAGGGGCCGGTGCCGCTGCCGGTGCCGGAGCTGGACCCGCTGTTCGCGGGGCTGGTGGCGAACGTGACGGCGTACGAGGAGCTGGCGCTGGAGGCGGCGCTGCGCGGCGGACGGGACCGGGTGTTCCGGGCGCTGCTGTCCCATCCGCTGATCGGCCAGTACGCGTACGCCGAAGCCCTCACCGACCGACTGATCGCGCACAACCGGGAGCACCTCGCGTGGGCCTGACCGCAAGTGTCCTCGCCATCGACGCGGGCAACAGCAAGACGGACGTCGCGGTGCTGGCGGCGGACGGCGACGTCCTGGCCACGGCGCGCGGCGGCGGGTTCCGGCCGCCGGCGGTGGGGGTTCGCACGGCGGTGGACGAGCTGGCCCGGGCCGTCGACCGGGCCTACGCCGACGCCGGGGTCACCTCCGTCGCGCATGTCTCCGCCTGCCTGGCCAACGCCGATCTGCCGGTGGAGGAACAGCAGTTGGCGGCCGCGCTGCACGCGCGCGCGTGGGGCGACACCGTGGAGGTCCGCAACGACACCTTCGCGATCCTGCGGGCGGGCGTGGCCGAGCCGCGCGGCGTGGCGGTGGTCTGCGGCGCGGGCATCAACTGCGTCGGCATGCGCCCCGACGGCCGCACCGCCCGCTTCCCGGCCCTCGGCCGCATCTCCGGTGACTGGGGCGGCGGCTGGGGCCTGGCGGAGGAGGCCCTGTGGTACGCGGCCCGCGCCGACGACGGGCGCGGGGAGCCGACCCGTCTCGCCCGGACCCTCCCGGCCCATTTCGGGCTGTCCTCGATGTACGCGCTGATCGAGGCCCTGCACCTGGAGCACGTCGCGCACGCCCGGCGGCACGAGTTGGCGCCGGTGCTGTTCGAGACGGCGGCGGGCGGGGACGCCGTGGCCCGCGCGATCGTCGACCGGCTCGCCGACGAGGTGGTGTCGATGGCCACGGTCGCCCTGACCCGCCTCGACCTCCTCGACGAGGAGACCCCGGTGCTGCTGGGCGGCGGTGTCCTCACCGCCGGGCACCCCCAACTCGACGACGGGGTCCGGGACCTGCTGGCGGTCCGGGCACCGAAGGCGGTGGCGCGCGTGGTGACGGCGAGCCCGGTGCTGGGGGCGGCGCTGCTGGGCCTGGACCGGGTGGGAGCGCAGGCCGCGGCGCAGGAACGCGCACGGGCCCACTGGGAGTCCTGAACGGCCGGACCGGCATGCGGGAACCGAACTGATTCCCGCGGCGTATTCATGGGCAGGGGGTGGTGCAGCACACCGCACCGCGCCGCCAACTCCGCTGCGATCCGATCAAGATCCAGTGAAGGCCGGTGCGGATGTCGGTCCGGGCGGCGATACTTGGCGGCGAACGATGACCATGGGGGAGGTCAAACAGTGACACACCCGCCGATGAGCAGCGCGGCACCGCCAGGACCGGGATCCGGCGTGCCCACCCTGCCGTCCGTACCGCCGCAGTCCGGACCCCCCGCGCCCGTCGGTGCGCCCGCGCAGGCGCGCCGTACGGCGTTCACGGAGGGCGCCGAGCGGCTGCGCGCGGCCGCGACCACCGAACCGGGCCGGCTGCGGATCATCGGGGCGGTCCTCGCCCTCCTGGTCGTCGCGTTCGGCGCGGTCACCGCCTGGGAGACCTCCGACCGCGCGGCCGCCGCCGACGACGTGCTGCACAGCAGCCAGCCGCTCAGCTCGGACGCGGCCGACATCTACCGCTCCCTGGCGGACGCCAACACGGCCGCCTCCAGCGGCTTCCTGGCGGGCGGTCAGGAGACGGCCCAGTCCCGCGACCGGTACGAGAAGGACATCCGGACGGCCGCCGAGAAGCTCGTGACGGCCGCCGCCAGCTCCGAGCCGGGCTCGCCGTCCGAGGCGGCCGTCTCCAAGCTGAACAAGCTGCTGCCGGAGTACAAGGGCCTGGTCGAGCGAGCCCGCACCTACAACCGGCAGGGCTACCCGGTCGGCGGCGCCTATCTGCGCTACGCCAACGACAAGATGCAGAACGAGATGCTCCCGGCGGCGGAGGACCTCTACAAGAAGGAGAACGAGAAACTCCGCTCCGACTACGGGAACGCGACGCCCTACCCGTGGGCCTCGATAGCCCTCGGGGTCCTCGTCCTCGCCGCGCTCGCCTGGGCCCAGCAGCGCAACTACCGGCGCACCAACCGGGTGCTGAACCACGGGCTGGTCGCCGCCACGGCCACCGCGACGGTGGTCCTGCTCTGGCTGGTCGTCGGCCACAGCGTCGCCCGCGCGGGCCTGAACGACTCCTACGACCACGGCGTCCGCTCGCTGAACGTGCTGCACGACGCCCGCATCGCCTCCCTCAAGGCCCGGGGCAACGAGAACCTGAGCCTGGTGGCCCGCGGCGCCGAGACGATCACGGTCGACGGCACCACGTACGACGCGTTCTACTACGACTTCGACAAGGACATGTTGGCCCTGGGCAAGGGGCTGACCGAGGCGGGGCGACTCGCCGACGACCAGGCGGGCAGCAAGCCGGTCGAGGCGGCCGAGGGCAACATGACGGTGTGGAAGAAGCGCCACGCCTCGGCCCGCGCCGAGGACGAGAACGGCAACTACCAGCAGGCGCTGGACAAGGTGATCGGCGCCCGGGGCGCGACCGGCGAGTGCTTCGACAGCGTCGACGACAACCTGCGGACCGCGATCACGCACGAGCAGACCGAGTTCCGGCAGGCGGCCGGTGACGGCCGGGACGCGATGATGGGCCTGCCCGTCGGCGCGGCCGTCCTCGCCGTCCTGGGCGCGGCCGGCGCGCTGCTCGGCATCGGGCGCAGGCTCTCGGAGTACCGGTGAAAGGGGGCGTGACGATGAACGCGCGCGATGGCCTTCCTCCCCGCCGGGGCGCCGGGAGTCCGCTTCCGCGGCGGAATGTGCGTGCCGCCCTGCGCGGTTGGGGCGGCGTGGGCGCGATGGCGGCCGTGTGCGCGCTGGCGCTGGCGTTCGTGCTGCTGCTGCCGCTGACCCAGCGGGACGGCGGCTCCGGCGGCGGCGCGGGACTCGGCGGCTCGCACCTGGCCACCGCCGGGCAGGCGCGGGCGGACGGTTGTGAGGACGCGCAGGCCCAGAAGCAGACGCTGTCCCCGTCCGCTGCGGACGGCCCCACGATCGACGCCATCAAGGCCCGTACGGGCGCGAAGCGCAAGCTGATCGTCGGCGTCGACCAGAACAGCTACCACTGGGGCTACCGCAACCCGAACAACAAGGACAAGGACGCGGAGCTGGAGGGCTTCGACATCGATCTGGTGCACCGGATCGCCCAGGACATCCTCGGCGACCCGAACGCGGTCCAGTTCAAGGCGATCCCGACCAGCCAGCGCATCCCGGCGATCCAGGACGGCCGGGTCGACATGGTCGTCCGCACGATGACCATCAACTGCGACCGGCTGGACAAGGTCGCCTTCTCCGCGCCGTACTTCAAGACGGGCCAGACGGTCCTCGCGGCCAAGTCGTCGTCCGTCAGGGGCTACGACAAGTCGCTGGCCGGCAAGAAGATCTGCACGGCGACCGGTTCCACGGCGTACGCCAAGCTGGAGGCGGACCAGAAGGACGGCCGGCTGGTCTCCTCCGCCGACATCCACCACACCGTGCCCAACCAGCTCGACTGCCTGGTGCGACTGCAGCTCGGCGAGGTCGACGCGGTGGTCACCGACGGCGCGCTGGCCGCGAGCCAGGCCGCCCAGGACCCGACGGTCGCCCTCAAGGGCTCGGCCTTCACGACCGAGTACTACGGAGTGGCGATGAAGAAGGACGCCGACGATCTGGTACGCCGGGTCAACCGGATCCTGGTGGACTACCGCGCGAGCGGCTGGCAGGCGTCGTACGACACCTGGCTGTCGGCGACACTGGGGAAGAGCTCGACACCGTCGAAGCCGCCCGCGCCGGAATACCTGCGCAAGAGCTGACCAGACTTCCTCAAAGACAGCACCGACAACGCAGCGAGAGGTGATCGATGGGCGTCACGGACCCCGCCGGGCCGGTGATGGACCGGGACGAGGTGGACCGTGCGCTGGCGCGGCTCGGCGCGGAGCACGAGGCGATCGAGAGCTCGCTGCTCGCCCTGCAGGACCACGCGGGCCGCAGACTCCTCGAAGGCGCCGAGCTGACCGGCACCACCCAGGAGCGCTGGGCGGCCGCGGAGGCCTCGATCACGCTGCTGTGGGCGTACTTCGACGCGTACGCGGGCACGCTGCGCGGCGCCCGGGAGATCCGCGCCCGGCGCCGCTGGTCCAGCCGCGAAGACCTGGTCGAGCTGACCGAGCTGCTGCGCGGCGAGTCCGTCACGGTCGCGGACAACGCGGCCGCGACGGCGAACGCGCCGACGCTGCTGTCCGCGGGGGGCCGGCTCAGCCAACGGTTCACGCTGGCGGCGCTGGTGGAGCGGATGAACGAGCTGTACGCGAGCTCGCTGGACATGGTCGTGACCGCCGACGCGGTGTGGTCGGCGCTGCCCGCCCGGATCGATTTACTGGCCGCGGAGCTCCAGCGCACCCGCAAGCTCGCCCACTCGGTCGGCGTGCGTCCCGGCGAGCACCCGGCGGGCGACGACCTGGAGCGGATCACCCGCACGCTGACCAAGCTGCGCGAGGACGTCGTCCGCGATCCGCTCGCCTTCTGGGTTCCGGCGCAGGGCAGTTCGGCGCCGGGCGGCGGCCGGCCGGACACCACGGTGTACGACCGTGAGGCGCGCGCCCTGGAGGACGTGCGCCGCGAGATCGACGCCGTGCTGACGGTCCGGCAGGACGCGGAGCAGCGGCTGGTGAAGCTGCGCGACCTGCTCTCCCGCGCAGACCGCACGCTCGCCGAGGCGCGCACCGCGCGCGGCGAGGTCCTCGCGAAGATCGCCGCCACGGAGGTGCCGGTCGTGAGCGGGCCGCCGACCGTGCTGCAGGAGCAGCTGGCGACGGCCGCCGAGTACCGCAGACAGGCCCAGTGGCACCGCCTGTCCCCGCTCCTTGAGTCCCTGGAGCAGAAGGCGGAGGACGAACTGCTGCGCGCCCGGGAGTCGTTGACCTCGGTGACCGCGCCCCTGGCGGTCCGCGCCGAGCTGCGCGGCCGCCTGGACGCGTACAAGGCGAAGGTCGCCCGGCACGGGCTCGCGGAGGACCCGCTGCTCGTCGAGCGGTACGACGCGGCGCGCCGCATGCTGTGGAGCGCGCCCTGCGATCTGCGCGTGGCCGAACAGGCCGTCCTGCGTTATCAGCAGGCGGCGGCCGACCAGCTGGGCACGCCCCGCGTGCCGCAGCAGGGCGGGCCTGAGGACCGGAGGGGTGAGTAGACGTGAGTCAGGCAGGGCAAGCGTGCCAGCGGCCGGGCTGTGACGGCGCGTACGAGGACGTCGGCGGCGGTGAACTGTACTGCGACACCTGCGGTCTGGCCCCGGTCGTCTCGGCGACGGGCATGGTGGGGTCGCCGCCCACCGGTATGACCGGCGGCGGCAAGGGCTCGGCGGGCAGCGGCAGTTCGCGCTCCAGCAGCCGCAGCTCGCGCACCTCCTCGCAGTCGTCGAAGTCGCGCCGCTCGGTGTCGGGGCGTCTGTCGCGCTCGGTGTCCGGGAAGTCCACCGGCCGTTCGGTGTCGGTGCGCAGTTCCGGCTCCACCGCCGGGTCGTCCGGGCGCAGCCGGCTGGGCGCCGGTCTGGTCTCGGTGCCCCAGGTGCCGCGGCCCGACCCGCGCGAGATGGTCCTGGAGAACCCCGAGGTGCCCGAGCGCAAGCGGTTCTGCTCGCGCTCCGACTGCGGGGCGCCGGTGGGCCGGGCGCGCGGTGAGCGGCCGGGGCGGACGGAGGGCTTCTGCACCAAGTGCGGGCACCCGTACTCGTTCGTGCCGAAGCTGAAGGCCGGCGACATCGTGCACGGCCAGTACGAGGTCGTGGGCTGTCTGGCGCACGGCGGCCTGGGCTGGATCTACCTGGCCGTGGACCGCGCGGTGTCGGACCGCTGGGTCGTCCTCAAGGGTCTGCTGGACACCGGCGACCAGGACGCGATGGCCGCCGCGATCTCCGAGCGGCGCTTCCTCGCCGAGATCGAGCACGCCAACATCGTGCGGATCTACAACTTCGTGGAGCACCTCGACCAGCGCACCGGCTCCCTCGACGGCTACATCGTCATGGAGTACGTCGGCGGCAAGTCGCTCAAGGAGATCGCCAACGCCCGCCGCACACCGGACGGCCGGCGCGACCCGCTGCCGGTGGAGCAGGCCTGCGCGTACGGCATCGAGACCCTGGAGGCGCTCGGCCACCTGCACAGCCGCAACCTGCTGTACTGCGACTTCAAGGTCGACAACGCGATCCAGACCGAGGACCAGCTCAAGCTCATCGACATGGGCGCGGTGCGCCGGATGGACGACGACGAGTCGGCCATCTACGGCACGGTCGGCTACCAGTCCCCGGAGGTCGCCGAGGTCGGCCCGTCGGTCGCCTCCGACCTGTACACGGTCGGCCGGACGCTGGCCGTGCTGACCTTCGACTTCCAGGGCTACACGAACGTCTTCGTGGACTCCCTGCCGGACCCCGACAACATCGAGGTCTTCCGCCAGTACGAGTCCTTCTACCGGCTGCTGGTGCGCGCCACCGACCCCGACCCGGCCCGCCGGTTCGCCTCCGCGCAGGAGATGACCGAGCAGCTGACGGGGGTGCTCCGGGAGGTCGTGTCCCTGCAGAGCGGGCAGGCGCGCCCCGCGCTGTCGACGCTGTTCGGCCCCGAACTGAAGGTCACCGACACGGAGCTGTTCCCGAAGCTGGACGGGGACGTGTCGCGGCTGGGAGCGCGGGTGGTCCGGCCCGGCAGGCCGGGTCGAGGGGCCGGCGGCAACGCGCCGTCCGGCGCCGCGGCGGCCTTCGCACCTCCCGCCGCCGGTGCCCCGCAGGCCCCCGGCGCCTCCCCCGACGGCACGGCGGGCCTCGTCAAGCCCGTCGCCACGCCCGCCGCCGCCCTCGCGCTGCCCGTGCCGCACGTCGACCCGACCGACCCCAACGCGGGCTTCCTGGCGGGCCTGATGACCTCGGCGCCGGGTGAGCTGATCAGCGCGCTGTCGGCCGCTCCGCAGCAGACCGTCGAGACGCGGCTGCGGCAGATCCGGGCGCGGCTGGAGAACGGCGACGCCGAGGCGGCGCTGATGTCCCTGGCCAAGCTGGAGGAGGAGCGGCCCGACGACTGGCGGGTGGTCTGGTACCGGGGCGTGACCGCCCTGGTGACCGGCGACTTCGAGGGCGCCGCGCTGGCCTTCGACGCGATCTACGACGCCTTCCCGGGCGAGGCCGCGCCCAAGCTGGCGCTCGGCCTGTGCGCGGAGGTGCTCGGCCAGCTGGACAACGCCGCCGAGTACTACCGCCTGGTGTGGTCGACCGACCCGAGCTTCGTGAGCGCGGCGTTCGGGCTGGCCCGCGTCCAGCTGGCGGCGGGCGACCGGCGCGGTGCCGTACGGACGCTGGAGTCGGTGCCCGAGTCCTCGATCCACTACACGGCCGCGCGCGTGGCCGCCGTACGGGCGAGACTGAGGCGACGCACGGCGACCGCCGCGGACGCGGCGTTCCTGGACGACCTGACCGCCGCCGCGCGCCAGGTCGAGGCGCTGGACGCGTACGGCCTGGACCCGGCGCGCCGCGAGCAGTTGTCCGCGGAAGTGCTCGGCTGCGCGCTGGACTGGATACTCTCCGGTGGCCAGAGCGCCCGGCCCGCCGCCGGCGGACGGGTCCTGCTCGGCAGCGGCCTGGACGAGCGCGGCCTGCGCTTCGGCCTGGAACGCTCGTACCGCACGCTGGCCCGGCTCGCGCCCGGCGGCGAGGAGAGGATCGACCTGGTGGAACGGGCCAACCGTTACCGCCCCCGGACGTGGGTGTAGTTGATGTCGCAGATGCCCCAGCAGGCCGCAGTGTCGAAGTGCCCGAACTGCGCGGAGCCGCTTGAGTCGAGTGACCGTTTCTGCGGTGCGTGCGGGTACGACCTGTCGGTGGTGCCCGCCCCGCCGCAGGACCACCCGACGCTCACCATGAGCGGTTCCGCCGGCTCCGGGGACGACCCCGACTGGCCCCACGCGTCCGCGCCGCACGGCTCCGACACACCGGCGGCGGTGCATCTGCCGACGGATCTGCCCGGGACCGACTCGGGCGGCTCGCCGCTGGCCGCGCCGTCGGGTTCCCCGGTGTCCCCCGCCTCCGGCGTGCGGTTCGACCGGCCGCCGGAGCCGGAGGAGTACCCGCTGCAGGCGCCCGACCCACGGGTGGCCGCGGACGTCACCGCGCCGGCCGAGGAGGCCAAGGTGTGCGTGGCCTGCCGGGCGGGCCGGGTGGACAACGACGGCTACTGCGAGAACTGCGGGCACGCCCAGCCCCGCGAACGCGACCACATGGAGCAGGAGTCGGGCCCGGTGGCCGCGGTCAGCGACCGCGGGCTGCGCCACCACCGCAACGAGGACGCGTTCTGCGTCGGCCACACCGCGCTGCCCGACGGCACGCCCGCGTCCGTGGCGATCGTCTGCGACGGTGTGTCCTCGGCGACCCGTCCCGACGACGCCTCCCTCGCCGCGTCCGAGGCGGCGGGCGAGTCGCTGCTGGCCGCCCTGCCGCGCGGCACGCACCCGCAGCAGGCGATGCACGAGGCGATCGTGGCGGCCTCGCAGGCGGTCAACGCGCTGGCCGAGGAGCCGGCCACGGCCCGCGAGCACTCCCCGCACCAGAACGCCCCGGCCTGCACGATCGTCGGCGCCGTGGTCACCTCGGGGTTGCTGGTCGTCGGCTGGGTCGGCGACAGCCGCGCCTACTGGGTGCCGGTGGACCGCTCCGCTCCCCCGGCCCGGCTCACCGAGGACGACTCCTGGGCCGCGCAGATGGTCGCCGCGGGCCTGATGAGCGAGGCCGAGGCGTACGCCGACGAGCGCGCCCACGCGATCACCGGCTGGCTCGGCGCGGACGCCTACGAACTGGAGCCGCACACCGCTTCCTTCAAGCCGGACCGGCCGGGTGTGGTCGTGGTGTGCACGGACGGCCTGTGGAACTACGCCGAGGCGGCCGAGGAGATGGCCGAGGCCGTGCCCTCGGACGCGGCCACCCGTCCGCTGCACAGCGCCCGGGTACTGGTCGGTCACGCCCTGGACGGCGGGGGCCACGACAACGTAACAGTGGCCGTCCTGCCGTTCCCGGCACCGCCGCAGGGGGCAGGATCGGCCTGAGGCCGTACGACGGGGAAGCCTCACAGGACCGGAGGGGACCGGTCCGCACACAGTCATCGCCCACGAGATCCGTGGGGTCGAAGGGGGATCGAACCAAGCATGGCCAATTTCTCCAAGTCGAACGTGCCGACGTTCTCGATGGACGTCTACCAGAACGAGTACCTGCCCGAGGGCGGCCGCGAGGTCAACGCGATCGTCACCGTCACCGCCACGGGTGGCGGCACGGTCGGCAGCGCGGTCGCCGCGCCGCACATGTACTCGGCCGGACAGGGCCCGTCCGCGGCGGTGGCGATCATGGTCGACTGTTCGGGGTCGATGGACTACCCGCCGACCAAGATGCGCAACGCCCGGGACGCCACGGCCGCCGCGATCGACACCCTGCGCGACGGCGTCCACTTCGCGGTGATCGGCGGCACGCACATCGCCAAGGAGGTCTACCCCGGCAACGGGCGCCTCGCCGTCGCCGACGCCACCACCCGCGGCCAGGCCAAGGAGGCGCTGCGCAAGCTCAGCGCGGGCGGCGGTACGGCCATCGGCACCTGGCTGCGGCTCGCCGACCGGCTGCTGTCCTCGGCGGACGTGGCGATCCGGCACGGCATCCTGCTCACCGACGGCCGCAACGAGCACGAGTCGCCCGAGGACCTGCGTGCGGCGCTCGACGCCTGCGCCGGACGTTTCACCTGTGACGCGCGGGGCGTGGGCACCGACTGGGAAGTGAAAGAAGTCACAGGGATCGCCTCCGCGCTGCTCGGCACCGCCGACATCGTCGCCGACCCGAGCGGACTCGCCGCCGACTTCACGCGGATGATGGAGACGGCCATGGGCAAGGAGGTCGCGGACGTCGCGCTGCGGCTGTGGACGCCGGTCGGCACCACCATCAAGTTCGTCAAGCAAGTGGCGCCGACGGTCGTGGAGTTGACCGACCGTCGCACCGAGGCGGGCCCCCGCGCCGGGGACTACCCCACCGGTTCCTGGGGCGACGAGTCCCGCGACTACCACGTCTGCGTCGAGGTCCCCGTGGCGGGCATCGGCCAGGAGATGCTGGCCGCCCGGGTCTCCCTGGTCGTCCCCGAACCCGACGGCACCGCCCAGAACCTGGGCGCGCAGGGCCTGGTACGGGCGGTGTGGACCGACGACATGGCGGCGTCCACCTCGATCAACCCCCAGGTCGCCCACTACACCGGGCAGGCGGAACTGGCACAGGTCATCCAGCAGGGATTGGACCTGCGCAAAGCGGGCGATATGGATGGAGCAACGGCCAAACTGGGCCGTGCCGTTCAGCTCGCGAGTGCCTCCGGCAACGCCGATACTGCGAAACTGCTTGCGAAGGTGGTGGACGTCGTCGACGCCGCGACAGGTACTGTGCGACTGAAGGCGAAGGTCGCGGAAGCGGACGAGATGACCCTGGAAACACGGTCCACAAAGACCGTTCGCGTAAAGAAGTGACCTGACCCGCCCCGGACAGACGTACAGCGAGCTCAGGAAAAACCTGACAGAGAGGGAAGCGCCGACATGCCGACCTGCCCGAACGGACACCAGTCGGGTTCCGACGACTGGTGCGAGGTCTGCGGTCACCGCATGGCCGGTGCCGTACCTCCGCCCCCGCCCCCGCCGCCCCCGGCCGGTGGATACGGCTTCCCGCCGCCCGCCCCCGGCGGTCCCGGCGGCATGCAGGGGCGCCCGCACCTGTCCGCCGTGCCCGACCCGGAGCCGGAACTCTGCCCGCAGTGCCGCACGCCCCGCGAGGGCGGTGCGCCGTTCTGCGAGGAGTGCCGGTGGAACTTCCTGACGAACACGGCCACCTCGTACACCCCGGCCGCCCCGCGCCCGCCGGCGCCCGGCCAGGGCGCGCCCCGCTTCCAGGCGCCCGGCGGCCAGTCCTACGGCGGCGACTCGTTCGAGTACCAGGGCTCGCGCCCCTCGCAGATGAACCGTCCCGCCGAGCCGATCCCGCCGTTCGGCAGCGAGCCGTCGGGGCCGACGCCGTTCGCCGGTGAGCGCGGCGGGAACGCTCCGTCCGCGTTCGGCGCCGGGCCGGGTCCCGGCGGCCCCGGTGGTCCCGGCGGCTACGGCGGGCCAGGACAGGCCGGTCCGGGCGTCACCTCCGGTGGCCCGCAGCAGTTCCAGCAGCCCGGCGGCCCCGGCGGCCCCGGCGGCCCCGGCGTCTTCGGCGTCGACCCGTCGCGGCCGGTTCCGCCGCCGCCCGGCCCGACGCCGCCCGCCGGCGGTGCCCCGCAGGCGTTCCAGCAGGCCGGCCCGCCCGCGCCGCCCGCCTTCCCGCAGGAGACCGGACGGCCGCCGGCCGGCGGTCCGTCCTTCGGCGGCGGTGACGACGACTGGGTGATCTCCCCGCCGTCGTCCGCGGGCCCGTCCGGTCCCGGCGGCCCCGGTGGCGGTCAGGGCGGCGGATACGGCTATCCGCAGCCCGGCGCGACCCAGGCCCCGCCCGGACTCGGCTACCCGCAGGCGCCGCAGCGGCCGACGACCTGGGTGGCGACCATCGGTCCGGACCGCGACTACTTCATGGCGATGATGCAGCGCTCGGGTCCCGAGGCCACCGGTCTCAACCTGCCCGCGTACTCGCCCGAGCAGCAGCGCACGCTCAGCGGCAACCAGGTCACCATCGGCCGCCGCCGGCACTCCACCGGCGACACCCCCGACATCGACCTGTCGGTGCCGCCGGAGGACCCTGGCGTCTCGCACCAGCACGCGGTGCTGGTCCAACAGCCGGACGGGACCTGGGCGGTCGTCGACCAGAACTCGACGAACGGCACCACGGTCAACGGTTCGGAGGAGCCGATCCAGCCCTTCGTGCCGGTACCGCTGCAGGACGGCGACCGGGTGCACGTGGGCGCCTGGACGACGATCACGATACGGCGGGGCTAGCGGGCCCGGGGCCGGTCCTGGGCCCCTTCCCGGGACCGCTCTCGCGGATCAGTCCGGCAGGGGCCAGGTGTACGGCCCCTCCGGGTCGTCCAGCCAGGCCCAGGTGCGCTCGCCGCCGACCGTGATGCCGTACCGCTCGCGCCGGGGCATGCCCTCGCCCTCCCACAGCGCGTACGCCTCCAGCGGATCGAGGGCCGTGCGGGTCAGGGCCAGCAGGAAGCGGAACAGCTCGTGGTCCCGGGCCCGGGGCGGCACCGCGGCCGAGGCCGCCGGTACCGGTTCGGGGCGGTGCTCGCCGCGCAACGGCACGAAGTAGGCCGGGGCGTTCAGGAAACGGCCCTCGGCGTGGCCCGCGTCCCGCACGGTCAGCACGATCAGGCCGGTGGCCAGCGGGGCCAGGATCCGGGCGCCCGGACGGCACTGGGCGAGCCAGGCGCGCGGGACGGACGAGAGCGTGCAGGTCGCGATGATCCGGTCGAACGGCGCGCGCTCGGGAACGCCGCGCGCTCCGTCGCCGGTGACCACGACCGGGTGGTGTCCGGCGGCCGCCAGGTGCTGCCGGGCCGACTCGGTGATCTCCGGTTCCAGGTCGATGGTGGTGACGAGGTCGTCGTCGCCGAGCCGGTGGGCGAGCAGGGCCGCGTTGTAGCCGGTGCCCGCGCCGATCTCCAGGACCCGGTCGCCGTCCGCCACCCGCAGTTCGGCGAGCATTCTCGCCATCAGCGAGGGCTGACTGCTGGAGCTGACCAACTCGCCGTCGCGCAGCCGCGTGGCCAGCGGGGCGTCGGCGTAGGCGCCGCGCACCCAGCGCTCGCGCGCGGCCGGGTCGGCGCTCTCGCACCAGCAGCGTTCGTAGCCGCCGAGGACGCCGATGTAGTAGTACGGCACGAACAGGTGCCGTGGCACCGCCGAGAACGCCTCCCGCCACACCGGGTCGTCGGCCCAGGCCCCGCTCGCCTCGATCTCGCGCACCAGCGCCGCCCGCGCCGCGGCGGCGAGATCCGCGAGTTCGCCCATGCCCATGGCTCCACTGTGCGGCGCCGACTCCCGCAGGGCGAGTACCCGTGGTCCTAAGCCTTGAGTCCTCGGTCACCCGGTCTGAGAGCATGTACGGGTGAAAGAGATCCGGCGCGGCACGCTTCAGGAGCAGACCTTCTACGAGCAGGTCGGCGGTGAGGAGACCTTCCGCCGGCTGGTGCACCGTTTCTACGAGGGCGTCGCGGAGGACCCGATCCTGCGCCCGATGTACCCCGAGGAGGACCTGGGCCCCGCCGAGGAGCGGATGACCCTCTTCCTCATCCAGTACTGGGGCGGCCCGACGACGTACAGCGAGCAGCGCGGCCACCCCCGCCTGCGCATGCGGCACGCCCCCTTCACCGTCGACCGGGCGGCGCACGACGCCTGGCTGCGGCGCATGCGGGTGGCCGTCGAGGAGCTCGGCCTGTCCGAGGAGCACGAGCACACGCTGTGGAACTACCTGACGTACGCGGCGGCCTCGATGGTGAACACCCCCGACTGATCACCGACCGATCACCGCCGGGTGAACGCCGGATTCCGGTCGTACGACGCCGGAATCCGGTCACAATCCGGTCAAACCCTGTTCACGATCGCTTACCCCGAGCCGGTCCCCTCTGACAGCATCGCCGGAAGGTCTGGACGTCCGGACAACACGGGGGCAGGGTGGCGGGGTTCGTCGTCTCACGCGCGCGGGCGCACCGCCTGCTCCTCGCCGCCGCGTTACTCACCGTCCTGCTGACCACGGCGGTCCTGGCCACGCTCACCGCGTACTCGGGCGCGATCGGCGACGCGGCCCTGCGCCACTCCCTGGCCGATCCCCGCGGCGCCGCCGACACCGCGCTGATCGTCAAGGCCGACGTACCGGCCGGCAAGGACGCGGCCGCCGACGCCGCCGTACGCAAGGGGGCCCGCCGGACCTTCGACGGGCTGCCGGTGACGGTACGGACCCTGGTGCGCTCGGGGCCGTACGCCCTGCCCCGCTCGGCGCGGGCCACCGGTCTCCCCCAGGCACCCGGCTCCGCCGACGCCGCGGGCGGTTCCGACGAAGACCCGGACCTGACCTTCTTCGCGGCGCTGGACCGGTCGCAGGTGCGGCTGGTCTCCGGACGGCTGCCGCGCCCGGCCGACGGGGCGGTGGAGGTGGCGCTCCCGCGGTCCGCCGCCCGGCTACTCGGCCTGCGGGCGGGCTCCCGGCTCACCCTCGCCGACCGGCTCGACGGACCGCCGGTGCGCGTCCGCGTCACCGGCCTGTACCGCCCCGCCCTCGTCACGGCCCCCTACTGGCGGCTGGACGACCTGCTCGGCCGGGGCGTCAAGAAGTCCGGCTTCACGACGTACGGGCCGCTGCTCGCCGACCCCTCCGTCCTCACCGGCAAGAAGGTGAGCGCCGGGTCGTCGGCGTGGCTCGCGTCGGCCGACTTCGCCGCGGTGACGACCGGGCGGATCGGGACGCTGCGCGAGACGGCCCGAAAGGGCAGCACGGCGCTGCGCGGGCCCGGCGGGCCGAGCGGGCTGACGGTCTCGACGACCTCCCTGCCCGACGTCCTGGACCGGATCGACCGCTCCCTGCTCGTCTCCCGCTCCACCCTCCTGATCGTCGCCCTCCAGCTCGCGCTGCTCGCCGGGTACGCCCTGCTGCTCGTGGCCCGGCTGCTGAGCACCGAACGGGCGGACGAGACCCGGCTCTTGAGGGCACGCGGCGGCTCCCGGGCCCGTATCGCGGGCCTCGCCGCCGCCGAGGCGCTGCTCCTCGCGCTGCCCGCGGCGCTCTGCGCGCCCCTGCTCGCCGGTCCGCTCACCGGCCTGCTCGCGGGCCGGGGACCGCTGGCCCGGATCGGACTGCACCTGGACACCCCGGCGGGCGGGCGAGCGGGGGTGTGGCTGGTGGCGGGCGGCGTGGCGCTGAGCTGCGCGCTGGCGGTGACGGTGCCCGCGCTGACGGAGCGCGAGGGCGGGACGGAGGACGGGGGCCGGGGGACGTCCGGCGACCGGGTCCGGGCGGGGCGGCGGGCGAACGGCGGCGGGCTGTTCGCGGGGCTCCGGCGGCCGGCCGTCGGGGGCGGCTCCGCGGCCGGCCCGGGACCGAGCAGGGCGGCGTCCGGCGGCACATCCCCGTCCGGCGGCGGCCGTTCGGCCGGTCGTGGCTTCCGGGGCGGCCGTGCCGGGGCGGTGCCCCTCTCCCTGCGGGCCGGCGCCGATGTCGGGCTGCTGGCGGTGGCCGGGGTGGCGTACTGGCAGCTGAACCGGCAGGCCTCCGGAGCCGTCGGCACCGACCTCCCCCAAGCTCTCGACTCCGCTCGAGCAGGGGGGACCCCCATCGGGACGCTCGGAATCGACCCGCTGCTGGTGGCGGCGCCCGCGCTGGCGCTGCTGGCCGGAACGGTGCTGACGCTGCGGCTGCTGCCCCCGGTGGCGCGGCTCGCGGAGCGCCGGGCGGCGTCCGGGCGGGGGCTGCCGGTGGCGCTGGCGGGCTGGCAGTTCAGCCGTCGTCCGATGCGCGGGGCGGGCCCGGTGCTGCTGCTCGTCCTCGCCGTCGCGCTCGGCATGCTGGCAGATCGGGCAGGGCGCCTCCTGGGACCGCTCGCAGGAGGACCAGGCGGACTTCCGGGCCGGCGTGTCGGTGCGCGTCCTGGCCGCCGGGGACGGCGGACTCGGCCGCACCGAGGCCTACGCCGCCCTCCCCCACGTACGGCAGGCCGCCCCCGCCGTACGCAGCGAACAGCCGCTGTCCGGCGACCGGACCGCGACCGTGCTGGCGCTGGACACCACGCACGCGGACCGCCAAGGACCGGCTGGCCTACCGCCGGGACACCGTCGGGTTCGTCTGGCAGCAGACCTCCCGCAACCTCCTGCCCTACCTGACGGCGGCCCAGAACGTCGCCCTCCCGCTCCAGCTGTCCGGTACCCGCACCCGCCGCCGGGCCCGCACCGAACGCGTCCTGGAACTCCTGGAGTCGCTGGAGGTCGCCGACTGCCGCGACCGCCGTCCGCGGGAGATGTCCGGCGGTCAGCAGCAGCGCGTCGCCATCGCGGTCGCCCTCGCCAACGCGCCCTCGGTGCTGCTGGCCGACGAGCCCACGGGCGAGCTCGACTCGCACACCGCCGCGCACGTCTTCGACGCGTTCCGCACCGCGAACGAGCGGCTCGGCACCACCGTCGTCATCGTCACCCACGACCAGGCGGTGGCCGGCGAGGTCCGGCGCACGGTCGCCATCCGCGACGGCCGCACGTCCACGGAGGTCCTGCGGCGCAGCGAGGTCGACGCCACGACCGGCCACGAGACGGTGGTCGCCCGCGAGTACGCCATGCTCGACCGCGCCGGCCGTCTGCAGCTCCCCGCCGAGTACACCCGGGCCCTCGGCATGCGCGACCGGGTCGCCCTGGAACTGGAGCCGGACCACATCGGCGTGTGGCCGGACGACAGCGAGGAGGGGTGAGCGGTGCGAGTCAGCGGACGCTGACGCCCAGTACCCCGAGGCCCGCCCGGCGTACGGCGATCGAGCCGTAGGGGGTGCGCAGCCTGAGCCATACGCCCGAGGAGAGCAGCGCGAGGTCCGCCGCGTCACCGGTCCGCAGGAAGCCCAGCGACTGGGCCGCGTGCACGGCCCGCACCGGCAGGTCCGTGTCGGCGACCGTGCGGGACCAGATCTCCCGTCCGACCCGGTCGAGCTCGGCCCGGGTACGCCGCTCCGGCGCCAACTCCTGCGTACGGGAACGGAATTCGGCGACACCGGCGGCGACCATCGCCCGCAGCGCGTCCGGGGCCGGCAGCCCCGGCTCCGGCTGCCAGCCGCCGCGTGGCGGCAGCAGCCCCGCCCACGGCGGTCCGGTGACCGCGTCCGGGACGGCGGCCGTGGCCGCCCGCTCGTCGACGGACTCCAGCAGCTCACCGGCGGAGACGGTGACGTCCAGCGTCGCGTCGAGGCCGTTCTCGTACGGCTTCGCCAGCCGCACCGCGCGGACCGCCAGCACCTCGAAGGACGGCGGCCGCCCGAACACGGCGAGCGCCGTCCCGGCCGCCTGCAGACGCACGGCGGCTGCACGGTCGTAGTGGAGCAGCCGCGAGAGGAAGGCCGCGAGATCCGCCGCCTCCCCGTCGTCGACGAGGTGGAGCACCGTCATACGACGACGGTCTCCTTGCTCTCGGACGCACCGGCCTCGGAGTCGTCGGAGTCGTCGGTGTATTCCTGGAGGAAATCCCGCTCCTCGGCCGTGATCCGCCGCGGCCGCTGCGTCTCGAAGTCGAACGGCACGACCACCGTCGAGGCGCGGACGTAGATCTGGTCCCCGTCCTTCACCTCGTAGGCGATGGTGAAGGACGCGGCCCGGATCTCCGCGACCCACAGCTCGATGTCCACCGGGTGGTGCCGGTGCACGAGCTGCCGCTTGTAGTCGATCTCATGGCGCGCCACCACCGACCCCTGCTTGAACTCCTTGTCCGGACGGAACAGGAAGTTGATCCGGGCTTCCTCCAGGTAGCGAATGAAGACCGCGTTGTTGACATGGCCGTAGGCGTCCATGTCCGACCAGCGCAGGGGACAGCGGTAGATGTGGCGCAAGATCGATCAGCCCCGGGTCAGCTTCTTGTAGGTGGCGCGGTGCGGACGGGCGGCGTCCGGGCCGAGGCGCTCGATCTTGTTCTTCTCGTACGACTCGAAGTTGCCCTCGAACCAGAACCACTTGGACTCACCCTCGTAGGCGAGGATGTGCGTGGCGACGCGGTCCAGGAACCAGCGGTCGTGAGAGACGACCACGGCGCAGCCCGGGAACTCCAGCAGCGCGTTCTCCAGGCTGCTGAGGGTCTCGACGTCGAGGTCGTTGGTGGGCTCGTCGAGGAGCAGCAGGTTGCCGCCCTGCTTGAGGGTGAGCGCGAGGTTGAGGCGGTTGCGCTCACCGCCGGAGAGGATGCCGGCCGGCTTCTGCTGGTCCGGGCCCTTGAAGCCGAACGCGGAGACATAGGCGCGCGACGGCATCTCGACCTGGCCGACGTTGATGTAGTCGAGCCCGTCGGAGACGACCTCCCACAGCGTCTTCTTCGGGTCGATGTTGGAGCGGCCCTGGTCGACGTACGAGATCTTGACGGTCTCGCCGACCTTGATGTCGCCGGAGTCCGGGGTCTCCAGGCCCTGGATCATCTTGAACAGCGTGGTCTTGCCGGCGCCGTTCGGGCCGATGACGCCGACGATGCCGTTGCGCGGGAGCGTGAAGCTCAGGCCGTCGACGAGGACCTTCTCACCGAAGGCCTTGTTCAGCTTGTCGACCTCGACGACGACGTTGCCCAGACGCGGGCCCGGCGGGATCTGGATCTCCTCGAAGTCCAGCTTCCGCATCTTCTCGGCCTCGGCGGCCATCTCCTCGTACCGCGCGAGACGGGCCTTGGACTTGGCCTGGCGTCCCTTGGCGTTGGAGCGGACCCACTCCAGCTCTTCCTTGAGCCGCTTCTGCCGCTTGGCGTCCTTCTGGCCCTCGACCTTGAGACGGGTCGCCTTGGTCTCCAGGTACGTGGAGTAGTTGCCCTCGTACGGGTAGGCGCGGCCGCGGTCGAGCTCCAGGATCCACTCGGCGACGTTGTCCAGGAAGTACCGGTCGTGGGTGATCGCCACGACGGTGCCCGGGTACTTGGCCAGGTGCTGCTCCAGCCAGTTCACGGACTCGGCGTCGAGGTGGTTGGTGGGCTCGTCGAGGAGCAGCAGGTCGGGCTGATCCAGCAGGAGCTTGCACAGCGCGACGCGGCGGCGCTCACCACCGGAGAGGTTGGTGACCGGCCAGTCGCCGGGCGGGCAGCCGAGGGCGTCCATCGCCTGCTCCAGCTGGGCGTCGAGGTCCCAGGCGTTGGCGTGGTCGAGCTCCTCCTGGAGCTTGCCCATCTCGTCGAGCAGCGCGTCGGAGTAGTCGGTCGCCATGAGCTCGGCGATCTCGTTGAACCGGTCGAGCTTGCCCTTGATCTCGGCGACACCCTCCTGGACGTTCTCCAGGACGGTCTTGTCCTCGGTCAGCGGGGGCTCCTGGAGCAGGATGCCGACGCTGTAACCGGGCGACAGGAACGCGTCACCGTTGGAGGGCTGCTCCAGCCCAGCCATGATCTTCAGCACGGTCGACTTGCCGGCGCCGTTCGGACCGACGACGCCGATCTTCGCACCCGGCAGGAAGCTCAGGGTGACGTCGTCGAGGATCACCTTGTCGCCGTGCGCTTTGCGCGCCTTGCGCATGGTGTAAATGAACTCAGCCAAGAGAAACCGTCCGGCAGCTTGAAATCTGGCAGTGGGCAGATACACCCCATCTTGCCTGACCGCCACCCTCGGATGGAAACGCGTCTGACCGAGGGCCTCTGACCTGTGGTTTCGCGGCGTACCCGTACCCACGTACGGAACGGTCGCATCTAGGACGAATTCGTTCCATAGTGTGCCGATCGGCGCTATCGGAAGTGATCTTGGCCTGTCTGTTGGCTCCCGCGAGTAGGAGGGGTACGGAATGGAAGGCCCCGATTGGCCGCGCGTGCAGCGCAAGGCTCCTGTGTGATGGGCAGGAGGACGTCATGATGCCCAGGGAAACGGCCCTACAGCTGACGATCTTCATAGAGGAGTGCGACACCTGGCATCACAGGGCCGCTGTTCGCCGAGATCGTGCATCGCGCCCATGAGGCGGGGTTGGCCGGCGCGACGGCCTTCCGTGGGACCTGCCGCTGGTGATCGTCATCGTCGACGACGAGGAACGAGTACGCCGATTCCTTCCGACACTGCGCGAGCTGGTGGACGAAGGGCTCGTGATCGTCGAAAGGGTTCAGATCATGTCATGCACAAACCGGGATTCCGTCCCGGCACAGGCCTGCGGGGGCTGATGCGCATCGGCAACCGTGGTGAGCTGACGGCATGGGCCGCCGGAGGGCTGTGACCTGTGGGTTCCTCGGCCCTCCGGCTTTGTCTCCCGTGGCTCAGCTTTCCGGCCGAGTTTCCTTCTTTCGGAGCAGGACCAGGGCACCGCCGCCGATCACGACCAGGGCGATGGCCACCCCCGCGATCAGGGGGGTGATGCTGGAGCCGCCGGTCGCGGCGAGGTCGGTGGTGCCCGCGGTGCCGCCGACCGAGGCGGGGCTCGGCTCGCTGAGGGTCTGGGTCTTCAGGTCGACCGCACTGCCCTGGGTCTTACAGTCGAGGACGCCGGTGAAGCGCTGCTCGAACCCGCCCGGGCCGGTGATCGTGAAGTCGTAGGCCTGGTCCTCCTGGAGCGGGATGCTCACCGTGCGGGAGGCACCCGCGGGGATGGTGTGCTCGGCGCCCATCAACTCGAAGGTGAACGGCTTGTCGCCCGTGTTGGCCGCCGTCAGGTCGACGCTGCCCTGCGCGCAGTTCTCGTGGGCCGACAGGGCGGGTATCGCCCCCTTCTCCGCCCAGGTGGCGCTCGCGGTCGCGGAGACCGTCGACTCGCTGGAGCCGGCCAGGATCTGGATCTGGCTGCGGCTCTCGGAGGCGAAGGCGCGGCCGACCGGCACGGTGGTCGACGCCTGGACGGTCAGCGCCGCCGAGCCGTCGTCGGCGTCCTCGGGGACGTCGAAGTACAGTCGGCTGCCGTTCTTCGCCGAGGTGACGGCCTTGCCGGCCTTGTCGACGATCCGTACTCCGCTCATGGCCGCGTCCGATGGCGGTATGACCGTCACGGCACGCGCGTTGGTGTGCACGGTCACCGGGCCGAGCGGCGCACCGGGCCGCCCGGAGACCGCGGGCGGGTCCAGGGTGAGCGAGGCCGGCGGCTCGGCCATGCCCCGGGCGCTCTTCTCCAGGTAGTCCGCGAGCTTCTCGGCCCGCGGGTCGACGGCGTCGACGTCCGCGCCGTCCGAGTAACGCCAGATGGCCACCTGGGTGCCGGCCGCGGCGTCCTGCTCGGTGAGGCCGTGCGCACCGGCCCGCTCGGCGAGCGTGGCGAGGTCGTTCACCTGCGGGTAGGAGTTCTGCAGGATCCAGCGGATCCGGCCGGCGTTCTTGTTGGCGCCCAGGGAGGTGCTCTCCCAGGGCGTCTCCTGGTACTTGGCGTCTCTCTGCGTGGGGTTGTGGAGGTCGACGCAGTAGGTCTGCAGCATGCCGCCGCCCTCGACGGACATCTCGAACAGACCCGCGGCCACCTGCTGGTCGCCCGTGTCCTCGTGGATGACGGCCTCGCCGTACGTCTTCAGACCGCCCATGGTGGCGGTCGCCCCGCCCTGGGCCTGCGGCCCGCCGTCGGCGGCGGCCGCGGTGCCGGCCCCGGTCAGCGCGCCGGCGGCCGCGAGTGCGGACACCAGCGTCGCCGCGGCGAGGCGGACGGTCCGTCGGCCGCGCGCGGAAGGCACGAAGGGCGCTGAAGACGCGGCCGTCACGCACGGTCCCGAGAGCCCAGAGAACGCAGAAAGCACAGAATTCCCCTTCGAGCAGGACCGGTTGATGTGGGGGGTACGGTCCCACCAGCAGAATCAGCAGCCTCAAGGGCTACGCCCGGCATCCTAAGGATCAGCCGGGCCGCCCTTCCCCGTCATCTTGTCGGATGACCGATCCGACTCGGAATCGTTATCGCCCCGATCGACCGCGAGCAGGGCTTATCGACAAATCCACCGGTTCGTTCGGAGCGCAGTCATCGATATGCCGCAGTTCGGTCAGGCGCCGGATGTGGCTGACGTCACGTCACCGCGGCGGGCTCCGGGCACTGTTGTGCGGGCGGTTGCGCCGACTCTCCCGCCGGTGTCTCCCAGTTGGGCTCGGGTTGCGGTGCGACGGGCGCGGCCTCCGGTTTGGCCGAGCGGCGGAAGGCCGAGCTGCCGCGGGAGAGGTCGTGGCCGATCGCCACCGCGTCGATGTCCGCCGAGGACCAGTTCGGCTGTCCCTCGCGCGTCTCCGTACGCACCTTCAACCGTCCCTGGACGATGACCGGATCGCCCACGCTCAGCGAGGCCTGGGCGTTGCTGGCGAGCTGCCGGTTGGCCCACACCGTGAAGAAGTTGGTGTGTCCGTCGGTCCAGGCGCCCTTCTCGCGGTCCCAGTAGCGCGAGGTCACCGCCAGCCGGAAACGGGCCGAAGGGCCTGCCGCCAGTTCCCGGTACACCGGCGTCGTCGCCACGTTGCCGACCGCGCACACCATGGTCTCGTTCATCACGAACCCCTCCCTCGCCCGGGCACTCGCACCGGGTGGAAACGCGTACGGGCCCGTCCCGTACGGCCGCGTCTGCCGCGTACCGCCGCGCACCTTCCGTACGCCGCCGCACGCCCCGCCGACCGCGTCCGCCGTGCGTCGCAATCGCCGCGGGATCAGACTGCCTCCGCCGGGCCGGGCCCGCTGAGCGCTGTGCACCACCGACCGCCTGGGGAAAACTCCGTCACCCGGACGAGGGATCCGGCCTCCGGATGGATCACCCCACCGCGGCCGCCCCGGCCCGCGTGACCTGCCCGTACTGCTCCCGCACCTCTCGATAGCGCAGTAGCTCCGCGGCCACCGGATCGAGCACCCGGGCCCGGCCGCAGCCCGCCGCCGCCTCCCGCAATCGACGTTCCGCCTCCAGGCCGTACCGTCTGGCGGGTCCGCGTGCCGCCATCCGACAGCTCCATTCGACGAGCGGCCCGCCGATGATGCCGGCCACCATCAACAGCACCGGCACGCCCAGGTTCGGGGCCATGACCCCGGCGATCTGCCCCACCAGCCACAGCCCGCCGACGACCTGCAGAAGCGTCATGGACGCCTGGGCCAGGACGGCCACCGGCCACCAGCCCGGCCGCGGCGGCCGACCCGTCGGCACCCCGGCACGCGCCGCAAGCTCGTCCAGCGCCTCGGACAGCCCCTGGGAGCCGCGTACGGCCGCCTCGCGCACCGCCTGCGCCCAGGGCGCGGGCAGCCCGGCCGAGGCGCGGTCGGACACGGTACGGACCGCCTGCTCGACGCGCTGGCGCGCCGTGGCCTCCTCGTCCGCCTGGGTACGCAACTGAAGGCGTCCGGTGGCGGGATCGCTCCGGTTCTGGCACCACCGCCACAGCCTGAGCCAGGGCGTGCCGCAGGCCCGGTTGGCGTTGCGCAGCCAGGCGCGTTCGGCGGCCTCGCCGGTGGCGGTGGCGCCCACCGCGTCGGCGAGGCGCGCGGAGAACTCCTCCCGCGCCTGCTCGCTGAGCCCGGCCCGCCGTCCGGTGGCGTACACGTGCCGCAGCCCGGACGCGGCGGCGTCCACGTCGGCGGCGACCCGACGGGCCGCCGCGCCGCGCTCCGTGACGAACTGGCCGAGGGCCTCGCGCAGTTCCCCGACGCCCTGCCCGGTGAGCGCGGACAGCGCGAGCACGGTCGCGCCCGGGTCGCCGTACTCCCCCAGGGCGATGCCGTCCTCGTCGAGCAGCCGCCGCAGGTCGTCGAGGACCTGGTCGGCGGCCTCACCGGGCAGCCGGTCGACCTGGTTGAGGACGACGAACATGATCTCCGCGTGGCCCGCCATGGGCCGCAGATAGCGCTCGTGGAGGACGGCGTCGCCGTACTTCTCGGGATCGACGACCCAGATGACCGCGTCGACGAGCTTCAGGACACGGTCCACCTGTTCGCGGTGCTGCACGGCGGCCGAGTCGTGGTCGGGCAGGTCGACCAGGATCAGCCCGCGCAGCTGCGCCTCGGCCTCCGGGCTCTGCACGGGCCGTCGGCGCAGCCGGCCGGGGATGCCGAGCCGGTCGATGAGGGGGGCGGCGCCGTCGCTCCAGCTGCACGTGATGGGCGCGGCGGTGGTCGGCCGGCGTACCCCGGTCTCCGAGATGCTGACCCCGGCGAGCGCGTTGAACAGCTGCGACTTGCCGCTGCCGGAGGCGCCCGCGATGGCGACGACGGTGTGCTCCCCGGAGAGCTTGCGCCGCGCCGCCGCCTCGTCGAGGACCCGGCTGGCCTCGGCGAGGGTGCGGCTGTCGAGGCGGGTGCGGGAGAGTCCGACCAGTTCACGCAGCGCGTCGAGGCGGGAGCGGAGCGGGCCGTCGTACGCCAGGGGGGCCGCGTTCTGCAGGCCGGCGGCCCGGATCTCGACCACGGGGTGCTGTTCGGCGGCGGCCGCCTCGGTGACGCGGCGCGCGATGAGGCCGTCGTCCCAGGCGGGCGCGGAGTCGGGGTGGTCCGGCGAGTCGGGGTGGTCCGAGGCGGCGGAGGCGGCCGCGTCGCCGTCGTCCGCGCTCTGCCCCCGATGCTCTCCCCGGTCCTCCCCCGGGCTCTCCACGCGCGCGTGGGGCGCCGTGGCCGCCTCCTTCTCGTCCTCGGCCGGCTCATTCGAGTGGGCCTCTTCGGGGAGGCGATTTTCGGAACCGTCCTCCTTGGAGGAGCCGTTTTCGAGGTCGCCGGTGGTCGGGACCGGGTCTTCCGTGTCGTCGGCGCGATCCATGTGTCCGAGGTGCTCGCCCGCCTGCTCCGTGCGGCCGCTGGGCTTCGTGAGATCGGTGCGCCCGCGCTCCGCGTGATCGGTGTGATCGGTGTGATCGATGTGTTGGGTGTGATCGGCGCGCTGCGTGTGACCGAAGCGCTCGGGCTCGGTGTGATCGGCGTGCATCGTGTGATCGACGGGCTCTGCGTGATCGGTGCGCTCGATGTGACCCATGTCCTCTGTGTAGTCCGTGTCCGTGTGGTCCTGGTCAGTGACGGCGGTCACCGGTCACCTCTCCTTCTGCAGTACGGACAGAGCGGCGATGAGTTCGGCCTGGTACTCGGGGTGGACGTCGAGGGCGTCCAGCGGGGCGAGGCGGCGCTCGCGCTCGGTGTGCATGACCCGGTCCAGGTGTTCGGTGAGCAGCCGTCCGGCGCGTTCGCCCAGCCGCAGCGCGCTCTGCGCGCCGATCCGCTCGGCGAGCCCCTCGCCCGCCGAACGGGCCCGGCGGCCGCCGAGCAGCGCGGTGGCGACCAGGGCGGCGACGACCTCCGGATCCGTGGCCGCACCCCGGTCGAGCTCGCGCACCTGCTCCTCCGCGTACTCCTCCAGTTCGCGCCGCCAGCGCCGTACGCCCAGCCCGACGCGGTGCTCGGCGCTCTCCTGGGACGGATCCCGTTCGGCGAGCCCGGGGGCGCCCGCGGCCGGTTCGCGCCGCCAGGCGTCGTCGATGCGCTCGTCCGCGGCGGTGACGGCGCACACCAGCAGCGCGGCCAGGCTCTCCACCAGGGCGTCGAGGAGCTCGCCGGCGGTGCAGTCGAGGGGGAAGGCGCGCCAGCGCCTCAGGGCACCCCCGGAGAGCACCGCCCCGGCCTGCAGCCGTCCCCGCACGCGCGTGTGCTCGCTGTCGTACGCCCCGTCGACGGCGGCGGTGAGGCGGAGCGCGGCGGCGTACTGGGCGGCGGCGGCGCCGGCCAGCTCGGGCACCCGGGCCTTGAGCGAGTCGAGGACGCCGTACGCCGTACGCGCCATGGCGTGCTGCCGTGCGGCGGGGTCCTGGGCCCGCTGGACGAGCCAGGTCCGCAGCGGCGCCACGGCGGTGGCCGGCAGCAGGCCGCCGCCCCAGGCCGACTCGGGCAGCTCGGGCACGGTGAACCGGGGTACGTCGCCGAGGCCTGCCTTGGTGAGCAGGGCGCCGTACTGGCGCGAGACCTCGGAGACGACCTGGTGCGGCACGCGGTCGAGGACGGTCACCAGGGTGGCGTCGTACTCCTTGGCGGTGCGCAGCAGGTGCCAGGGCACGGCGTCGGCGTACCGGGCGGCCGTCGTGACCATGACCCAGATGTCGGCCGCGCAGATCAGCTGGGCCGCGAGGACACGGTTGTCGGCCACCAGCGAGTCGACGTCGGGCGCGTCGAGCAGGGCGAGCCCGGGCGGCAGGCTCTCGACGGTCTCGATCCGCAGCACGCGCGCGGGATCTTCGCTCGCGAGCAGCAAATCCTCCCCGGGATCCTGTTGGGGCGCCCACACGCGCGTGAGGTCGGGCAGGACGCGCATCCCGCTGAACCAGTGATGGTCCTCCGGGTGGCACACCAGGACCGGAGTCCTGGTAGTCGGCCGCAGCACGCCCGCCTCGCTGACCCGTCGCCCCACCAGGGAATTGACGAGTGTCGACTTGCCCGCGCCCGTGGATCCGCCCACGACGACCAGCAAGGGTGCTTCGGGCTGTCTCAGCCGGGGCACCAAGTAGTCGTCGAGCTGTGCGAGCAGTTCGTCGCGGTTCGCACGCGCGCGTGGGGCCCCCGCCAGGGGCAGCGGGAAGCGTGCGGCGGCGACACGGTCGCGCAGGGCGGAAAGTGTGTCGAGCAGCTGAGGCCGTACGTCCAAGGTCACCACATGCGAAGAATGCCCAATTTTAGGGGAATTCTGAAGCATATAGACATGTCTGCGCGCCGACGGGACACAACGGACGGAAGGGACGACTGGGACACGGGCACAGTCGAGGCATAACGAGTGCACAACACCCGGTGCGTCGGACGCCAAAAGCGGTGCACGATTCGTACCTGCCTGCGATTATCAGGACCGCTTCACCGAACCTCCACATCGAGCCACGGAGGCGAAGCAACAGGGTCAAGGATCCGGGAGCCCTATCCTTGTCCCCGGCAACGTCACGGATCAGCCCACACCCGGGCACCACGAACGAGGCCACCACACCGGCCCCCGTAGCTCAGTGGATAGAGCAGGCGCCTTCTAAGCGCTTGGCCGCAGGTTCGAGTCCTGCCGGGGGCGCCCAGTCTCCGCCCTCCCTCGGGAGGGCGTTTTTGCTGTTCAGAGTGCGTTTCGTACGGCATGACAGAGCCCCGGGCACTCCCCCGCCGATCATGGGAGCACTCCGGGGCTGTCCGGCTGTCACCGGGCTTTCGCGGGTGGCCGTGTCGAATACGTGTCGAAGTTTTCGCCCGGCACGGAGGGTCAGTCGGCGGGCGAAAACTCCGGGAGATCACCGGCGGCTTCAAGCCGCCGCTTCAGATCCGGCAGTTGCCCCTCGACGCAGCGGGCGTAGGTGGACAGGAGCACCACAACACTGTTTCCGGCCCACTCCGCCACCTGGGCGGGCGGGATGCCGTCGTTGAGCCACTTGGTCAGCCGCGTGTTGCGGTTGTCGTAGACGCGCCGCCCGGTCGGCGAGTCGAAGACGTGCGGCGGCAGCACGGCTGCACGCGCACTCCGCCAGGCCCGACGGATGACGGACCCCGCGAGGATGCCCCCGAACTCACCCTGGAACAGCAGATCACCCGGCCGGAGCTGTTCGTCCTCGATGTGCTGCCGCAGGATGCGGGTCAGGGCAGGATGCCCAGGCACAGTGCGCGTCTCACCCTCCGCACGGCCTTTCAAATCGCGCCGTTCGTGTATCTCTCCTGTGTCGGTCCATTGCTTGCCGACCTCCGGGGTCGCCGTGTGGATGAGCAACTCGCACCATTGGTCGGCGGCTTGGGCCGGAGGCAGGGTCACGTCCTCCACTCGCATCGCTACCGCTTCCTCCGGCCGAGGCCCGCAGTAGTAGAGCGTGGCGAAGAAGGCATGGAGCCGCTTGCCGCCCCGAGGCCGACGCCGAATCCAGTCGAGGATCGCGGCTGCCTGCTCGGGGTTGAGCAAGGATCGCTTGTCGACGGCATTTGTAGTCTTCGTGGCACCAGTCGACTCCTTGCCCTTGGGCAGGGGGTTCGCCCGCAGGATGCGCCGCCGGACGGCGTACTCCATGGCGACGTTGAGGATGCGGCGATTGCGCTTCCTGGACCAGGCCGCCGCCTGCTTGCCGTCGAGCCGGGTGTCGATGGCGTGCAGGATCTGTTCGACCCGCTCCGGGTCCTCCCAAACCGAGACGGGCAGGGAGTTCCGCTCGACCCATCTGAGGATCGCCGCCACCTCTCGGGGCGCGTCCGCTCGTCGGTTCGTGTTGAACGCCCACTCGCGGAGTGCGGTGCGGACGTCGGCGAGGGCGAACTGCGTGGGCTTGGACCGCATCAGTGCGACGGTGGTCGCGGTCAGGGTCTTGGCGACGTTCTTTCGGCTGTTGCCGCCGAGTTGAGGCCAGCGGGCATCCACGTACTCGACGGCGAACTGGTACCAACTCATCTCGGCAGCCTTGGAGCGATTGGACACCGGAAGGCCCGTGCCGACCACGAAGGCCTCGCCCTTGCTTGTGGCTTGGATGAGTCCGGAGCGGAAGCCTTCGGCGAGCGCGACGGTGTCGAAGGGTTCGCGCCAACGCTTGCCAGCCACGACCCACCGCACGGTGTACGTGGTCTTCCTGGCGCCCTTGTAGGTCAGGATCTTGTAGATCTTGACGTCGAATGTCGTCTCCATCAGGCGGCGTCCTCGCGGTCGTCGAGCCAATGGTCGAGGTCGCTTCGCCGGATACGGAGGTCGCCGTTCGGGAGCTTGATGCAACGCGGTGCGCGGCGCTTGGCCCGCCAGTCGTAGAAGGTCGAGCGGGAGACGGCCAGTTCCTCACAGACCTCCGCGAGGGTGAGCATGGTACGTCGTGACCGGATGGCCGTGGTCATGCCGTGCTCCCTTCGTCCAGGAGGGCGTCGCGAGCGGTTTCGCGGTTGGTCTGGAGGTCGCGGGCGATGGTCGCTGCGAGCGCGGCCTCACCCGGTGTGTGGCCGTGACTGGCGTACTGCCAGTCCGTGAGGACGAGGACGGTGTCCGGCTCGCGGTCGTCGAGGCCCTGGGCGGAGGCATCCTGTGCGGCGCGGTAGTCGGCACGTTCCTGGCGAAGGGCGCCGAGCGTGGTGGAGTACGTGCGCGACTTGGACGAGAAGTGCCCGCGGAAGCCGAGCATGTGGGCCCAGGCCCAGAGGCGCCGGTCCGGGTACAAGCCATCCAGGTCGCGGCACGCAGTAATGAGCCGTCGGGTGTGGTCGGGGACTTGGTGGCGGTCGAGTTCGGCGAGTTCGCCGATACGGCGGTCGAGGGTCCCGGTGTTCTCAGCGGCCTTCGTGGCGTACTTGGCCACGTACGAGGCGACGGCCTGTTCGGTGATGTCTGAGCCGTCGCCGAAGGCTTTCACCGGGCGGACGTCGAGCTGTCGGCCCCAGCGGAAGGTACGGGGGGGGTGGTCTTCGACCGCCGATACCGACACCGAGGTGTAGGAGTGCGCTGCGGCGGCCTGTAGTGCGTCCATGAGGAGGTCGACCGTGGCCCAGGCGGGCGGAGACGTCCCAGGCCCCTCCGGGCCGTCGAGGCGTACGACGGCATGGAAGTGCAAGGCGCCGCGCTTCTGGAACTCGGCGACCTTGCCGTACGAAACCCGGAGGTGGTCGGAGAGCTCCCGGCGGGAGAGGCCGGCGCGAGCGGCGATCTCGCGGCGGAGCCGTGTGGTGAAGCGCTGCCACAACTGCCCGGCGTGGTTGTTGAACAGCACGGCGCCCGCGTAGTCGTAGGTGTTCGGGTCAAGGGCCGCGCCCAACTCCGGTGCGTCGGAAGGATGCTGTGTGCCACAGCGGCAGGCGCCGTGGTCGGGACGGTTGTGGACCGGGCCGAACGAGGGTGCCGTGAGGGTGGCGAAGACGCGCGGGTGTTCGCGGACCGCTGCGGGGATGTCCCGTCGGTCGTCCCCGGCCAGGCCGGCGCGGATGAGGTGGTAGGTGTCGCCGGCGTAGGTCCAGGCGCAGGACGGACAGCGGGAGGCTCGACGGTTGCCGCAGGCGAGGCGGAGGCGCCCACCGGGCTCGTCCGCGGTGGAGTAGTGGTGCAGCAATTCGCCGGTGGTCTTGTCCTTGTGGAGGACCCAGCCGGTGAGGTGGATCGGGTCGGAGCAGCCTCCGGTGCGGCGGATCTGGTCTTCCCATCGGGCGTAGTCGGAGGCTGACGCCACCCGGAGCAGGTCTCCGAAGGTGATGGGGTCGAGGAATGTGGCGGGCACGGGCGCACTCGGTGTCGAAGCTGAGGCGCGGTGGGCCATGCTGGTGGTTCCTTCCGGTTGCGAGATCGGACAGGGACGGCGCCCGGGCGGCGGATGCTTGGCGGTATCGAGGCCGCCCGGGGGCCGGTCAGCGCCGACGGGTCTCAGAGGAGATCAGCGAGCGGACGACGAGGGCGCAGACGGCGACCGAGGCTCCGGTGACGGCGATCGCCAGGAGCATGGAGACCAGGACGGCGCCGACGACCAGGACCACGGCCGTGCCACCACCGACCAGGGCGAGCGCGGTGCCCGGGGTGAGCTGGACGACCGGCCGGGTCGGCGAAGGAGCCGCGGGGGCGGACGGCGCGGTCTGCGCCGGGGTGATGACCGTGGCCGGCTCGACGAGGGCGGCCGGCGTCACACGCCCGGTCGGGACGGGCATGGTCGGGATCTTCGGACGGAACATCGATGGACTCCCTTCAGAACAGGGCTACTTGACGAGGCTGTTGATGGCGGGTGCGAGCACACTGTCGGCGAGGAGAAAGCCACCGAGGAGCAGGACACCGACGAGCCAGGCGGGCGGACGGATGAGCTTGACGCCGAGATAGCCGACGACGAGCAGGGCGAACCAGAGCGGAACCTGCATGGCGGGCGGTCTCCTAGCGGACGCAGCAGCGGTGGGTACGGGCGGCGAGTTGGGCGGCGGACTGGCTGGAGTAGTCGGCAGACCAGCCGCAGCGGTCGGCGGTGCAGACGGCGGCGTGCACGGTCCGGCCGTTCCGGTCGCGGTGGGTTCCGATCTGGACGGGGCCGATCCGCATCACGGAGTGGAAGTTGTCGCGGGCAGGCATCGAGACGTCTCCTTACTGTCAGGCGAGGTGCGCGGCGATGGCGTCGGCGAGATGGGGCGGGACGCCGAGGCGGGAGCGCAAGGTGTCTGTGTCGATCGGGGCCCCGGTGCGGGCGCGGTACTCGTCGGCGACCTTGCGGGCGTGGTCGACGAGGACTGCGGGGACGGGCGGCGGGGGCGCCGGGGCAGGACTCTCGACCTCGACCGGAGCCGGGTCCGCGTGCGACTCGTGCACGGTTGCTTCCGCGAGTCGAGGTTCGGTGTTCGGCGTGTCCGGCACAGACGCCTGCGCAGCAGGCTCCGGCTCCGCACCGGCCGAGTGGGCGAGGAGCGTTCCGCCGAGGAAGGCGAGCGCGGGCCATCCGGCGACGCCGAGGCGGAGCAGGGCGGGCGGGTCGGTCAGGTCGAGGAACCCGGCGGTGGCGATGTTGGCGCCGAGCGAGGCGAACAGGGCGATCACGAACCAGCACCAGGCCAGCCGAGAGGGCCCCTCACTGCGCAGCCGCCGCCAGGCCGCGACCAGAAGCAGGTCGACGCTGACCGGGTAGGCCCACGCCTTCCAGCCGTCCTGTCCGGCCGCGGAAGCCAGGTCGTGCAGGTGGGCGAAGGACAGGGCACCGGCGATGACGGCCTGGACCAGTACCGCGTCGACACGCAGGCCGCGACGGGCGCCCATCAGGAGTGCTCGTCTGGAGAGGCGGGGCCGCCCTCGGGGTCGTAGCCGGGCGGGAACATGCCGGGCGGCGGCTCGGGCAGCGAGACGGCGAGGGACGAGCTGACCGCTTCCACGAAGTCGAGGTCGGCGCCGGTCATGTCGCCGTACAAGGCGAGTTGGCCGAGGAGGAGCACGGTCCGGGCGAAGTCCTCGCAGTTCGGGCACATGCCGGGTTCTCCCTTCATCAGGCATGGCGGGGGTAGGGACTCGACGCGAAGGCGGTCGCGCCGGCCGTTGGGCTGCTGTGGTGCGAGCGATCAGGCGGTGACCGGCGCGGGCTTGACCGAGGGCGCGGAAGTGGCGGGGCCGGTGAGCGCGGGCCGGAAGGGCTCCAGTTCGGGCAGGTACGGGGTGCGATCGGCGTACCGGTTGCAGAGGTTCACGGCCTGGCGGAGCGAGGTGTGCGGGGCACGGATGCGGTGCCAGCCGCCGGTGGAGTTGCCGGCAATGGCGACCCCCCGCATCTCGGCTGGGATCTGGATGGCGGCGAGGACGGCGTCCGGTGAGATGTCACCGAAGGCCATGTTCGCGGAGGTCTCGTCGTTGACGCGGTGGGCGGTACGGCCGGTGAGCTGGGCACGGAGCATCGTGATGCCTTTGCCGAGTTCGGAGCCGAAGCGCTGTCCGCAGATTTCGAGGTAGATGCCTGCAGCGCGTCCGAGTTGGGCGAGCCGGACCAGCGCGGTGATGATGCGGTCCCGGCGTTTCTCCTCCTCCTTGCTGGCGAAGAGGGCGAGTTCGGCGACCTCATCGACGAGCACGACGACCGGGGTTGGACGCAGTCCGTCGGGCAGGTCCCAGATGTCGGCGGCGATCTCGGCGTCCGGCACGTCAGCGGTGATGCGCTGCTGAGCACGAATGAGTTGATAGACGTCCGCCATCCGGGCCACAAGCGCGTCGAGCAGTTCAGCAGCGGCGTCAGGAGTGTCGGCGAGGGCGGAGAACCTTCGGGCCAGCGGGAACAGCTCAACCCCTTGCTTGCAGTCGATGCCGACGAGGGCGACGTCCATGGGGGCGAGGCCGGCGACCAGGTTCCGTTGGTAGACGGACTTGCCGGATTCCGTGGCGCCGAGGGTGAGGGCGTGGGGTATGGCCCGGTAGTCGCGGTAGTGGACCGTACCGTCCTCGCGCAACGCGACGGGAACCCGCATGGGTCGCGTCTCGGTCGCTGCCGGCATCTGCACCCGCTTGAGTACGTCGTAGCCGGTCATCCGCACCTCGACGACGCCGGAGCGCACCTCACGGGAGTTGACGCCGTACATCGAGAACGAGTGCCGGAGGCGGTCCGAGGCGGCCGCGACGTCGAACGCGTCCTGACCGGGCCGGAGTTTGAGCCGCAGGACCAGACCCGTGCGAGTCGGCCGCAGCCGCAGGATGCGCGGCGGACGGGACTCCGGGATGGGCCGGTTGGTGGCCCGAGCCAGGGCGAGTCGCCACCGTGAGGGCGGGACGGTCAGGCCGCAGGCATCCATGACCGTGCCGTACCGGACCAGGACCCGTAACGCCACTAGCGTGACCCCGAAGGCCAACCAGTACCAGGCGGGGCGCCGCCACCGCAGGAGACCCGCGGTGGCGACGACCAGCACCAGAGCGACCGCGAAGGCGGTCATGATCAGGCGGCCTTCAGCCCTGCGGCGGCGGCCTCGGCGAGCGAGGTGACCGCGACCGCGCGGAAGGCGATCCCGTGCCGCTTCTGGCCGTTGAAGTCGTTCTCCCAGGGCCGGGCGATGAGGCCGGTGAGCGCGACCGGCGTACCCATGGCCAGCTCGCCGGTGATCCCGGGCTCCGGAACAGTGATGGACAGGATCTCCACTTCCTCGTTCGCCGCGAACATCACGTCGACCGTCATGAGCTTCGCTCCGGTCTCGGTGTCGGTGGCGATCTCTCCGGTACGCCGGTCACGCACCTTGACCTGCGGAGTCTTGGCGACCATGACGATGGCGGTGGAGGTGTCGACGGGAATCTGACGCACAGCAAACACTCCTCTATAGATGCTGAGCTCCGTCACTCATGTACATGAGTGACATGAAGAAGAGTGCCTGACTCCTATACATGAGTCAACCCGCCACGAAGAGAAACTCGTGGCGGGCTGCTGGAAGTTGAGGAGCCGTCAGTCGTCGGCAGGGATGCGGTACTCGAAAACGAACTGGTCAGCGGCCATGAGGGTGTCGCACACCTCGACCACGAGACCCGCGGTCGTACGGGCTTCCCGAATGAGGTGAACCACGGCCGCCCCCGGGCTCAGCGCCAACTCCGAAGCCTCCGACTTCGAGGCCGGCCGCGCCTGGAGCGTCTCGACGAACTCCGCGAACTCGTGCCCGTGGTCTTCGAGTCGGGCGTAGATGCCACCGCCGCCAGGGTTCTCAGCGAACAGCTCGGGGATGTCCTTCACGACGTCCCACGGGAGGTAGGAGGTGGCGACCTCGACCGGGGTGCCGTTGCGGAAGTAGAGGCGCCGACGGGCCAGCACCTGTGCACCGACGGGGACGCCCAAGCGTTGGGCGGCACCCTCGGGCGCGTCCATCGGCCCGATGTAGAGGACGCTGACGTTGGCGGTGGCGCCGGACTGGGCGGACTCCGCGAGGTAGGCCGCCTGGCCACCTTGCCGGAGCGAGCGCCGGAAGCGGTCGGAGGAACGGTGCCGCACCGGGGGCCGGTCCTTCACGATCGAGCCCTTGCCGTGCCGGGTCTCTACCAGCCCGCTCGCCCGTACCTCGACCATGGCCTTACGGATCGTGCCGCCGGACACGCCGTAGCGGTCCACCAGCTCGGATTCGCTCGGCACCATGTCACCGGGCTTCATGATCCCCGCCCGGATCTGCTGCACGATCTCTTCCGCGATCTGCACGTACCGAGGCCCGGAAGCGCCCCCTCCAGCAGCAGTTCCCATAGTCCTTCTCTGCCTCCTAAGCTCCTCTACATGAGTCAACCACAGGAAGCGACAGCGCCTCCCCTGCACTCCGTGTCCGTCGCCGGAGTAGTGGTGCGCGAGGACGGCCGCCTCCTGGCCATCCGCCGAGCCGACAACGGCAACTGGGAGCTCCCCGGCGGCATCCTCGAACTCGACGAGACCCCCGAGGCCGGTGTCGCCCGCGAGGTCCTGGAGGAGACGGGCATCCACGTCGAGGTGGACGAACTCACGGGCGTCTACAAGAACATGGCCCGCGGCGTCGTCGCCCTGGTCTTCCGCTGCAAGCCGTCCGGCGGTGCGGAGCGCACGTCGGGCGAGTCCACAGCGGTCTCATGGCTCACGCCGGATGAGGTCAGTGAGCGCATGTCCGAGGCATTCGCAGTGAGGCTCTTGGACGCGTTGGACGGCAACGGGCCCCACGTACGCAATCACGACGGGCAGCGCCTCCTCGACGAGAACGCATGAAGTCCACACTGCCGGTCGAGAACGCGGGCGACACGGATGTCTGCCTGTTCATCGAGCCATACGGCGAAGACTTCTGGATGAAGCCCGGGGAGGCCTTCGAGGTCGTGCCACTGAGCAACGCCAACGTGCAGTTCTCAGTGGTCGTCGCCAACGACGTGTTCACGGTCTGGCTCTACCAAGGCGGCGACCCCTACAACGCGTTGCTCGACTACGAGGTGACGGGGACCAACGGCGAGAAGCTCGCATGCGGCCACCAGCGACCGGCCGACTCCGACGGCGGCCGAGCCACAGAGCCTTGAGCCCACCAGACGCGACCGCCTCACCCGCGCCTCAGCGGGATAAGACTTTCCCTACTTCATCAAGGCGGCTCGCTCCGCTCCCCGCGCGCGGGCCCGCCCCCCGCCCCGCCGGGCGGGCGGTGAACCCGCCCCCCCCCCCCCG